>JBQCEU010000296.1:0-12694 GCA_051959955.1 Terriglobales bacterium
GGGTCTGGCTGGCCCCCAGCGCCGCGCGGATGGCCATCTCCTGCTGCCGCCCTTCGGCCCGCACCAGCAGCAGCCCGGCCGTGTTGGCGCACACGATCACCAGCACCAGCCCCAGGCTGCCCAGCAGCATCCACAGCAGGCGGCCCGCATCGCCGATCACCGCCGTCTTGAGCGGCGAAAGCAGCGGACTGAACCGCGCCGAGGTGAAGGTGCCGAGCGTGTAGCCGGGCGGGGCCGGGAAGCTGCGCAACACCACCGGCAACAGCCGGCCGATGTCGGCGCTGGCGGCCTCGAAACTCTCGCCCGGCCGCAGCCGGCCGATGCACTCCCAGGAGAAGTTGCCGAGAAAAACTTTGGCGGGATCAAAAGGCAGCGGCTTGTACACCGCTGCGCCGGTGTGATCCAGCACCGAAAAACCCGCCGGCATCACCCCGATGATCGTGGTCGCGCTGCCGTCCACGGTGACGCTCCGCCCAACCACGCCGCGATCGCCGGCGAAGTGCTGTTGCCAGTAGTTGAAGCCCAGCAGCGCCACCGGCGCCGCGCCGGGCGCTGTGTCGCCCGCCGTGAACCCGCGGCCCACCCACGGCGATATCCCCAGCGTGGGCAGCAGATCGGCGGTCAGGTCCATGCTTACCACCCGTTCCGGAACGCCATGGTCGGTCACCGTGGCCGCGTCGGGGGCGTAAAGGCCAAGCGCCGAAAAGCTGCGGTTCTGCCCGCGAAAGATCAGATAATCCGCCGGGCCGATCGCCATGTCGGGCATCCCCACGCCCGGCGCGCTGAGATGAATCCGCACCAGTTGCTCGGCTTGCGGATAGGGCAGTGGTTGCAGCAGAATGCGATCCACCAGCCCGAACGCCGCGCTGGTCGCCCCGATGCCCAGCCCCAGCATCAGCGCCGCCGCCACCGCCAGCCCCGGCGCCCGCCGCAGCCCGCGCAGCGCCATCGCCATCTCGCGCGCCGCCGTCTCCAGCCACGGCAGCCCCCGCGCTTCCCGCGCCTCCTCCCGCCACCGCTCGGCGCTGCCCAGCGTCAGCCGCGCCTGCCGCGCCGCCTGCCGCGCATCCGCTCCCGCTGCCTCCCGCGCCGCTGCCTCGCGCGCCAGAAAGTCGTCCATCTCCGCCTGCGCCTCGCGGTCCCGCCTCCCGCGCCGCGCCACGTTCCACAGCCGCCGCCAGCTCATGGCCTCTCCTCGCCGCCGGCCAGCACCAGGTTGATCCCCGCCGAGACCTGCTCCCAGCGCGCCCGCTCCTCCGCCAGTTGCCGCCGTCCGGATGCGGTCAGGCTGTACACCTTGGTCGGCCGCGCGCCCTCGCCTGTCTTCCACTGCCCCTTGATCCAGCCCCGCTCCTCCAGCCGGTACAGCGCCGGATACAGAGAGCCCTGCTGCACCTGCAACGCGGTGCGCGAAAGCTGTTCAATGCGCTTGGCGATGGCCCAGCCGTGTTGCGGCTCGAGCGCCAGGGTCCGCAGAATGAGCAGGTCGAGCGTGCCCTGCATCAGATCGCTGGATGCCTTGGTATGCTTCATACCTTGTCATCCTACAATCACCTCCCGCGGCCGTCAACTCAACCTTCTTCGGCCACCTCGGCCTCCAGCGCCTGCTCCTCGATGCCCCGCCACGACACCCCCTCATGCGTGGCGATCACCACCCCCACCGGCGCAATGGCGTAGAAGCACACCCGCCAGATGATCAGCGCCGCGCTCGTGGCGGCCGCGCTGTCGGCGCCGAAAATCTTGGTCAGCCCAAAGATCGTCAGCACCTGGAACCCGCCGCCCACCGCCGGCAGTTGCGCCACCGAGCCCACCGCCGTCAGCCCCATCAACAGCACCCCCGCCCCCAGCCCGAACTGCGGCAGCATCTCCGGATACGCCTTCACCACCATCCAGATCGAGCCGCTCACATCCACCCACAGCAGCAGCGTCAGCGCGATGGCGACGAGCAGCGTCTGTCCGCGGTGCAGCCCGTTCAGCCCCTGGGCCAGCGTCTCCAGAAAATGCATGTACCGCCGCCGGAACTCCCACGGCTTTCGTTCCTGCCGCTTCTTCAGCCACGCCAGCCATCCCGGCGCGTGCCGGTGGAACAAATACAGCAGCGCCACCAGCCCGGCGACCGCCGCGCTGATGATGTAACCGGCCCGCTGCAGGGCCGCTTGGTAGCCCCCGCTTCGCGTCAGCTCCTTCACCGCCGGATCCAGCCCCAGCACCAGCCCCACCACCAGCACCACCCCTGCCATGTCAAACATTCGCTCCAGCACCCACACCGACAACTGCGGTGCCAGCACCGTGCCGTGTTTGCGGGCGATGTAGTAGGGCCGCACCAACTCGCCCGCCCGCCCCAGAAACGCCGTGCTGGTGAACCCCACCACCGTGCCTTTGAGAATCGGGGTGAAGTTCCCGTTGGGCGACATCAGCGCCTGCCAGCGCCAACTGCGAATGACGTAGCTGGCAAGTATCAGCACTACGGAGCCGACGATGTACCAGCCCTGGGCCTGCTGGGTTGCCGTCCAGACGCGCTCCCAGCTAAATTGCCTCCACTCCGGGCTATGATGGAACTGCCACGCCAGCAGCACCACGACGGCAACGAGTAAAAGGCTGATGAGTATACGTTTACGGTCCATTGGGAGCGGGGAAGCGAGGGCTACTAGGCCAGTATAAGGGTTGTGGTGGGGTGGCTGTGCTGGCTGGCGGCGGAAGTGAACTGATGCCCGATGGTTTGCGTTTATGGAGGTGTGAGCGCTGCTAGCCTTTGGTCGAACCCGAGCCGATTTGCTGCTTTTGCGGTGGCGGCGCCCCTACGCACCTATTCCCAGCCTGTGGCGCGGCGAGCCCTGGCGCCGGTCGGAATCCACGTGCAAGACGGTGAGCTGGTAGAACGCTGCCTGGCCGGCGACGGCACGGCGTGGGAGGAGGTGGTGCGGCTGCACTCACGCCGCGTCTACAACCTCTGTTTCCGCTTCACCGGCCGCGCCACCGACGCCGAGGATCTCGCCCAGGACGTCTTCGTCCGCCTGTTTCGCAACCTCGGCAGCTATCGCGCCGAGGCCGGCTCGCTGGCCACCTGGCTGACCACCCTCACCCGCAACCTGCTCATTGACCACTATCGCCGCGCCACGCCCGACCGCATGACCGACCCCCTGGAGACGGAAAACGACGCCGGCGAGCGGGTGGAGATGCCGCTCGAGGCCCGCGGCCGCACCGCCGAGCAGCAGGTCTGGGGAAGGGAAGTGCAGGAACAGGTGCAGCGGGCGCTGCTCAAGCTCTCGCCCGAGCTGCGCGAAGCGGTTATTTTGCGCGACCTGCAGGATTTGGATTATAAAGAGATTGCCGCGGTGATGCGCATACCCGAGGGGACGGTGAAGAGCCGCATCAACCGTGGCCGCATCGAGCTGGCCCGCCTGCTGCGGCCCGGCCTCGGTGTCACGGGGAGTCAGTCATGAGTGAGAACCTCCAGAGCCGGGCTTGGACGTGCGCCCAGTTTGAGGAGCAACTGAGCGAGTACCGCGAGGGCACGCTGGCCGCGCCGGCGGCCGCCGCCGCGCGGGCGCACCTGTGCGCCTGCCCCGCCTGCCAGGGCCTGGTCGAGGCGGTGGCCGGGATGGAGGCCGATCTGCGCCGCCTCCCCGAGCTCGATCCCCCGGCCCGCCTCCTCTACCGCATTCAGGCGCAAACCCTGGCGCCGGGCATGCACCGCGCCGGCAGGGCCGCCGGCGGTTCCGGCTGGCGGCGCGCCTGGCGGGCGGTGTGGACGCCGCGTTTTGCCCTCGGCCTGGCCATGTCGGTGTTTGCGGTGGCGTTGCTGCTCAACGCCGCCGAGGTGAACCTGGGCACGGTGCTGCGCCAGGGCGGATTGAACCAGCTCAGTCCCGCCAGCCTGTCGAGCGCGCTCAGCCGGCGCTTCGACCGCGCCTGGGCGCGCGGGGTGGCCTACTATCACGACCTGCGCGTGGTCTATGAAATTGAAGCGGCCATCCACCAGATGCGGCAGTCGTCGCCTCCAGCCGCCCCCAGCCCCGCCGGCGGCGACCATTCGCAGCGCCGCCAGGGCGCCGCCCAGCCGCCCGAACTGGTGGCCCAACTGCAAATTCCCCAGTGGTTCCGGAGTCAGCGATGAACTGTTATCTGCATCCCGATCGGGAAGCGACCGCCTATTGCCGTACCTGCGGCCGCCCGCTGTGCGCCGAAGATCAACGCGAAGTGTACGGCGTTGTCTACTGCCAGGAATGCCTGGCGCGGCCGCTGGGCATCGCCGGCCAGCCCGCCCCCGGGCCTCAGGCCGCCCCGGCCTACGCCGCCGCCCCGGCCGCCGGCCCCAACCATCCCAGCCCCGGCATTGCCCTGCTGCTGGGCTTCATTCCCGGCGTGGGGGCGATCTACAACGGCCAGTACATGAAGGCCTTCCTGCAGGTGGTGATCTTTGCCTTCCTGATCTCCATGGCCAACACCGGCAGCGATTTTACCGCCCCGTTCTTCGGCCTCGGCATCGCCATCTTCTACTTCTACATGCTGATTGACTCCTACCGCACCGCCAAGCAGATGGAGTCCGGTCAGCCGGTGACCGACCTCTTCAACCTCGGCTCCAATGCCAGCGTCAATGTGCCCACGGCGGCGATTGTGCTCATCGTCATCGGCGGCATCTTCCTGCTGCGCAGCCTGGGGTTCTTCTATCTCGATCTCTCGCGCTATTTCTGGCCCGCCATCCTGATCGCCATCGGCGTCTACCTGTTGCTGCGCCAGCAGGGAACGCGCGCGCAATAGTTCGCGTACTCCGACCATGGCCACCGCCTGCCAATGCACCGCGTGCCGCTTCCGCCGGGTGGCGGGGCCGCTGGTCCTGATCGCCCTCGGCGGCCTGCTGCTGGCCCACATGGCCGCGCCTGCTTTCCGCGGGGCGGACATGGTGGCCGGCTTCCTGGTGTTCGTGGGCGTGCTGGGCGTCATCGCGCGCCTGCTGCCGCGGCCCGCCGATCATCCCCTCGCCGCCAGCATCTTTTTCCCCGTGCTGGCGATTGCCGTGGGCGGGTTGATTCTCGCCCGCCATGTGCTCCCGGCGCTGTCCCTGGGTGTGTGGATCGCCAACTACTGGCCGGTGCTGCTCATCCTCTGGGGCCTGATCCGGCTGCTGGAGCACTTCGCCCGCCCGGCGCGCACCCGCGCCGGACTGTCGGGCGGCGAAATCTTCCTGGTGATCGTCATCGTGGTCTGCGGCCTGGCCTTCAGCGGCGCCTATCACTTCCGCCACTCGCGCATGGCGACCTACTGGGGCGTCAACATTGACAATTGGAACCCCTTCCTCGACAGCTACGACTTCAGCGCCTCCACCCGCGCCGCGCTGCCGCCGGGGGCGGCGGGCGAGGTCCTGGTGCGCGGCTATCGCGGCGATGTGACCGTGGTGGCGGGTGCGGCCGGCGAGGTGGCCGCCGCCGTCAGCGACCAGGTGCGGGCCGGCAGCCAGGACGCCGCCCGCAACCTCTTCCAGGAGGCGCAGCCGGTGATCCGTCAGGAAGGCGGACAATGGCTGGTGCTGCCCACCGGCGACAGCTCCGGCCGCGCCATCAGCGCCGGCCTGCAGTTGACCCTGCCCTCCAACCTGCCCCTGACCGTGCAGATTGAGTCCGGCGACATCACCGTGCCGCAGTGGCAGGCCTCGCTCGACCTGCACACCGTGCATGGCGCGGTGACGGCGGCCGGTGCCGGCGGCAATGTGCAGGTGGCGGTGGCCCACGGTTCCGTGCACCTCGACCAGGTCCGCGGCAACGTGATCATCAGCGGCGGCGGCGACGACATTGCGGTCAGCAACGTCACCGGCCAGACGCGCCTCGACGGCGAGTATGTCGGCGACCTGCGCTTCCGCAACCTGGCCGGCGGTCTGTCATTCCACAGCAACCGCACCTCGCTGGATGTGGCCGCCCTGCCCGGCTCGCTCAGCTACGACCTCGGCGAGATCACGATTGACGGCGCCAGCCGCATCCAGTTGCAGACCCGCAACGTCGAGGTGAACATCCGCGACTTTCGTGGTCCCTTGCAGGTGGACAATCGCAATGAAAGCGTGCGCGTCTCCACCGATGCCCCCCTCGCCGCGCCCATCCATATCGGCAACCGTAAAGCCGACATCCGCCTGACGCTGGCTCCGGGCAGCCGCTTCCAGCTTGCCGCCTCGGCCGACAACGGCGACGTGGTCAACGGCTTCGGCGACTTCGCCCACACCCCCGGCGCCCCCGACGTCAGCCTCCGCACCACCAGCGGCACCATCTCCATTCGCCCCGCCAACGGCCCCGACTCCCCACCGTCTCCTCCGTCCACCCCGCACCCGTAGCTCGCTCACCCCTCACCCCTAACCCCTGTCTTAGGGCTTCGCTCCCAGCTTCTCCCGCGCCTGCTCGATGATGACGTAGAGCACCGGAATGAACACCAGGTTGAGGAAGGTGGACAGCAGCATGCCGCCGAACACGGTCGTGCCCACCGAGTGCCGCCCGCCCGATCCCGCCCCGGTGGCCACCACCAGCGGCAGCACGCCCAGGATGAAGGCGAACGAGGTCATGAGAATGGGCCGCAGCCGGATGCGCGCCGCTTCCAGCGCCGCCTCCACCAGCGGCTCGCCGCGATGGCGCAGTTGCTCGGCAAACTCGACGATCAGAATGGCGTTCTTCGCCGCCAGCCCGATCAGCATCACCAGCCCGATCTGGCAGTAAACGTCGTTTTGCAGGCCGCGCAGCATCTGCGCCCCCAGCCCGCCCAGCACCGCCACCGGCACCCCCAGCAGCACGATGAACGGCAGTACCCAGCTCTCATACTGCGCCGACAGGGTGAGGAAGACGACCAGCAGGCCCAGGCCGAAGAACAGCACCGCCTTGCCCGCCGATTCAATCTCCTCCAGCGAAATGCCCGTCCAGGCGAAGCTGAAGCCCCGCGGCAGCGTCTGGGCCGCCACCTGCTCCATGGCGGTGATCGCCTGGCCGCTGGAGAAGCCGGGCCGCGCCGAGCCGTCAATCTCGGCCGAGCGGAAAACGTTGTAGTGCGGAATCACCTGGGCGCTGGTGGTTTCGGTGATGGTTACCAGGCTGGAGAGCGGGATCATGGTGCCGCCCGCGCTGCGCACGTAGTACTGCTTGATGTTGTCGGGGTTGTTGCGGAACTGCGCCGCCGCCTGCACATAGACGCGGTAGGTGCGGTGGTTGAAGTCAAAGTTGTTGACGTACACCCCGCCCATAAAGCCTTCCAGCGTGTCGCTGATCTGGCTGAAGGGCACGCCCAGCGACTTCGCCTTGTCGCGGTCAATGGCCACGATGAACTGCGGATCGTTGGCGGTGAAGCTGCTGAACAGGCCGGTCAGCTCCGGGCTCTGGTTGCCGGCGGCCACCAGCTTCTGGGTCACCTGGAAGAGCTCCTGCGAGGTGTGGTTGCCCTGGTCCAGCACCTCGAACTGGAAGCCGCCAAACTGGCTCACGCCCTGGATCGGCGGCGGCGCGAACGGTACCACCATGGCGCCGGGGATCATAAACAGTTGCCCCCGCATCCGGTTCACCACCGCCTGCACGTCATGCGTCGGCCCCTGCCGCATGGGGTCGCGGAACGGCTTGAGGCTGACGAAGATCATCCCCTGGTTCGCCGCCGCCCCGCTGAAGCTGAAACCGCTCACCGCGAACATGCCCTGCACCTCCGGCTGCTTCGCCAGCAGCCCCTCGGCCTGCCGCGCCACGCCGGCGGTGTAGTCCAGCGAGGCTCCCGGCGGCGCCTGCACCAAAAGGAAGAAGTATCCCTGGTCCTCATCCGGCAGGAACGACCGCGGCACCCGTTGATAAACCCAGTAGGTCAGCCCCAGCGCTCCGAGAAAGATCAGTGCCACCACCCAGCGCCAGCGGATCAGCCCCGCCAGCCAGCGCCGATACCCGTGGGTGAAGGCGGTGATGGCCCAGTTGATGGCTTTCCAAAGCCCGCGCTTGCCCGGATGCGCCCGCCCCAGCAGCAGCGCCGACAGCGCCGGCGTCAGGGTGACGGAGTTGAACACCGAGATCGCCACCGAAAACGCGATCGTCAACCCGAACTGCCGGAACAGAATGCCCGTGGTGCCGGGAAACAGCGACACCGGCACGAACACCGCGATCAGCACCAGCCCGGTCGCCACCACCGCGCCCGTCACCTCGGTCATCGCCACCGAGGTGGCGCGATGCGGCTCGGTCACCCCCTCCGACAAATGCCGCTCGACGTTTTCGATCACCACGATGGCGTCATCCACCACCAGGCCGGTGGCCAGAATGATGCCGAACAGGGTCAGCATGTTGATGCTGAACCCCAGCAGGCTGACGAAGGCGAAGGCGCCGATCAGCGACACCGGAATGGTGATGGCGGGAATGATGGTGGTGCGCCAGTCCTGGAGGAAGATGAACATCACCAGGATGACCAGCACGATGGCTTCAAACAGCGTGGTCAGCACATCGCGGATGCCCTCGCTGACCGCGGTGGTGGTGTTGAAGGCGATGGCGTACTTCAGCCCCGGCGGAAAATTCTTCGACAGCGTGGCCAGCTCCGCCTCGGCCAGCTTGTCCACCTGCAGCGCGTTGGCGCCCGGCAACTGGCTTACCGCCACGCCGATCGCCTGCTGGCCGTTGTAGTCAATGTTGGTGCCGTAGTCCTGTGCGCCCAGCTCCGTCCGCCCCACGTCGCCGAGCTTGATCAGCGTCCCGTTGGCCTCCGTCTTGAGCACGATGTTGTCGAACTCCTGCGGCGAGGTCAGCCGTCCCAGGCTGCGTACGCTGATCTGGTAGCTCTGCCCGGCGGGGGCCGGCGGCTGGCCCACCGAGCCCGCGCCGATAGCCACGTTCTGCTCCCGCAGCGCGCTCAGCACATCGCTCGCCGTCAACTGGCGCGCCGCCAGCTTGGCCGGGTCCAGCCAGATGCGCATCGCGTACAGCCGCTCGCCGAACACCACCGCGTCGGCCACGCCCGGCACGCGCTTGATCGCATCCACCACATTGGTGTCGAGATAGTTGCTGATGAACAGGCTGTCGTAGGCGTGGTTTTCGGCGTAGAAACCCGCCACGAACACGAACCCGCCCGCCCCCGGCGCCTTGGCGATGGTGATGCCTTGCTGCGTCACCGAGGCCGGCAACAGCCCCAGCACGCTGTTCACCCGGTTCTGCACGTCCACCTGCGCCAGATCCAGGCTCTGCCCCACCTGAAAGGTCACCGTGATCGAGCTCAGCCCGTTGTTGGTGCTGCTGCTCGACATGTAGCGCAGCCCCTCGACCCCGTTGATGGCGCGCTCCAGCGGCACCGTCACCGCCGCCTCGACCTCCTCGGCGTTGGCGCCCTGGTAGGCGGCGGACACCTGGATCGAGGGCGGCGCCAGCGTCGGGTACTCGGCTACCGGCAGGCTGGGGATGGCGATGCCGCCCGCCAGCACGATGAGCATGGCCAGCACGCTGGCAAAGATGGGCCGGCGGATGAAAAATTCAACCATCGCGATGCCCCCTCTACTTTCCGCCGCCGCTGGGTTTGCCGCCGCCCGGAGGCGCCCCGCCCGCCGGCATCGGAAGTACCGGCATGCCTTCCTGCAGGATCTGGTGGGTGGAGACGATCACCTTGTCCCCCGCCTTCAGCCCGCTGGTCACCTCCACGTCATTGCCGGTAATCGCGCCCAGTGTCACCGCCTGCTGGTGCACCATGAAGCCGTTGCCGCGCGGCGCCGCCAGGTCCAGAAACGCGCTCGCGCCCTCCTGTACCACCGCCAGCAGCGGCACCACGAAGCCGGGATGCGATCCCCAGGTGAGCCGCGCCTGCACGTATTGCTGCGTCCGCAGCTTTTCGGCCTCGGGGCCGTTCAGCGCCGCCTTGGCCAAAACCGTCTGCGTGGCCGGATCCACCTGCGGCGAAACGAAGAAAATGCTGCTCCGGGCCAGCGGCGCGCCGTTGCTGCCGAGCACCTCCACCGGCAGCCCGGTGTGCAGCCGCCCCGCCTGTTCCACCGGCACCTGCACGTACAACTGCATGCCCTGCGCCGCGTCCAGCGTGGTCAGCTTGTCGCCCGGTGCCACGCGATCGCCGACGCGCACCGGAATGTCGCCCACCGTCCCCGCCCGCGGCGCATCCACCGTGTAGTAGCCCAGCGTCACCCTGGCCTGCCGGATCTGCGCCTCCAGCGAGCTGAGCTGCGCCTCGGCGGCTTGGGCCGCCGACTGTGCCTGCTGGTAATCCTGCAGCGTGCCGATCTTGTCCTGATACAGTGACTGCGCCCGCTGCAACTGCTGCCGCGCATACGACAGCGTCGCCTGCTGCGCGGCGCGCATCTGTTCCAGGTTGGCCACCGCCGCCTGCTGCACCGAGCTGTCAATCTCGATCAGCGTCTGGCCCTGGCGCACGTGGTCGCCCGACTGCACGTCAATCTTGCGGATGATGCCCTCCACCTGCGGGCTGATCACCGTCGAGCTCAGCGACTGGATCGAGGCCACGAAGGTCGAGGTCTCGGCCACCGGCTGCGGCGTCGCGGTGAGCGCCTGCACCGGTATCGCCCCCATGCCCCCGCCGGGCGCCCCGCCCGCCGCGCCCCCGGCGGCCGGCTTGCCGCCGCCGCAGCCGGCGAACAGGCCCAACGAAGTCAACAAAAGCGTGGTCAGGATGCAGTTCGGACGGCGATGGTGCGGCATACAGGGGAACCATCAGATTACCACGCGCGCCCGCGCTCACCCCTCACCCCACACCCCTCACCCCCGTATAATTCATCCATGCGACTCAAGTATGTGACCGTTTTGGTCGGCTGCGCACTCACCCTCGCGGTCAGTGCCGCCGCCCAGGCCGGCCCCGCCCCCGCGTCCGGCAACGCGCCCACCGACGAGATCCAGGTCTACGACGCCGCCATCGCTCCCCAGGGCAAGTTCAACCTCACCTTCCACGCCAACTTCACCCCCCGCGGCACCATCGTGCCCGCCTTCCCCGGCGGGCTGATCTCCAACCACTCCCTCAACGGCGCCTTCGAGTGGGCCTACGGCGCCCGCGACTGGCTGGAGCTCGGCCTCTACCTGCCGCTGTACAGCATCGCCCCCGACCGCGGCGCAGCCATCAACGGCGGCAAGCTGCGCATCCTCTTCGTCTCCCCCCACGCCGCCGACCGCAAGTTCTTCTACGGCGCCAACTTCGAGTTCAGCTACAACGCGCGCCACTGGGATCCGCGCCGCTACACCTCCGAGATCCGCCCCATCGTCGGCACCCACCTCAACCGCTGGGATTTCATCTTCAACCCCATCCTCGACAACTCCTGGCAGGGCGGCTTCAAGTCGCTCGACTTCGCCCCCGCGGCCCGCGCCGCCTATCACCTGTCGAAGATCTGGGCCGCCGGCATCGAGGAGTACGGCGACTACGGCGAGCTGCGCGACATCCTTCCCGGCAACCAGCAGACACAGACGCTCTGGGCCGTCCTGGATCACAACGGCGAAAGCCTCAGCATCGAAGGCGGCATCGGCTTCGGCCTCACCTCTTCCAGCGACAAGCTCGCCCTCAAGCTCATCCTCAGCCGCGATCTGAACTAGCGCGCGAGCACCCAGCCCCGAGCCCCCATTCGCGCAGCGAACGCCCCAGCCGGCGTCGCGGGCGTCCCCGGCGCGCCACCGGCGCGCGCCCAGCGTGCGCGGATTCCGCCGCGCACGCTGCCCGCCATCTCCCGCGCCAGCTCGATCAGCGTGTACGTCGGCGAGCCGGTCGGGCCCTTCGGCATCCACGCCTTGTTCTCCTCCAGCCAGGCGGTGCCGGCGATGTCCAGGTGGATCCACGGCGTCTCGCCCACGAAGGCCTGGAGGAACGCCGCCGCTGTGATCGCCCCACCCCAGCGGCCGCCGGTGTTGAGGATGTCGCCGACGGTGCCCTTGATCTGCTCGTTGTACTCGCCGTCCAGCGGCAGCCGCCACATCTTCTCGCCCGTCCGCCGCCGTGCCGCCTCGAACTTTGCGTAGAACTCCTCGTCGCTGGCGAACACCCCCGCGTTGACATTGCCCAGCGCCACCACGCACGCCCCGGTGAGCGTGGCCGAATCAATCAAATGCGTCGCCCCCAACTGCCGCGCGTAATGCAGCGCGTCGGCCAGCACCATCCGCCCCTCGGCGTCGGTGTTCAGCACTTCGATCGTCTTGCCCGACATTGAAGTCTGCACATCGCCCGGCTTCTGCGCCCGTCCGCCCGGCATGTTTTCCGCCGCCGCCACAATGGCCACGATATTGATCTTCGGCTTCAGCGCCGCAATGGCCTGCATCGCCCCCAGCGTCGCCGCCCCGCCCGACATGTCGAACTTCATCTGGTCCATGTTCGCCGCCGGCTTGATCGAAATGCCGCCCGAGTCAAAGGTGATGCCCTTGCCGATGATGCCCAGCGTCGGCCCGCCCTCCGCACCGCGATAGCGCAGCACCACCATCACCGGCGGCTCGGCGCTGCCCTGGCCCACCGCCAGGAACGAACCCATCTTCAACTCCTGGGCGCGCTTCGCGTCAATCAACTCGCACTCCAGGCCCGCCGCCTTGGCCATGGCCGCCGCGCGCTGTCCCAGGATGGTGGGCGTCATGCGGTTGCCCGGCTCGTTCGCCAGCTCGCGCGCGAAGCGCTGCCCGGCGGCAATCACTGCCGCCTCCTGCACCGCCCGCTCCACCGGCCCGCGCTCCACCGTGTCCAGCAGCAGCAGCGTCAGCCCGGTGATCTGCTGTTCCGGCTT
>JBQCEU010000297.1:0-11736 GCA_051959955.1 Terriglobales bacterium
GCAGTGCCCGCGGGAACTGCCGCCGCACCGCCTCCAGGGCGGGCAGTAGCCGCTCTTGCTCCTCCGCCGCCCCCAGCGCTGCCGACCCCGGCCGGGTGGACTCCGCGCCCAGGTCAAGAATATCGGCGCCGGCCGCCAGCGCGGCTTCGGCCCGCGCCACCACCGCCGACGGCTCCGCCGGGGTACGGCTGGGGGCATAAAACGAATCCGGGGTGAGGTTGACGATCGCCATCACCCAACTGCGGCGGCCCAACTCGTAGGTGGTTTCCCCGATGCGCCAATGCCGGATGGGACGGGAGAAGTTCATTTCCTAACGATCGTACTCCCCGGCCTCAATTGTTCTGCCGCGCCAGAACGATTATAATTGCACGGAGGAACCATAAATGGCGGCCCCCTTTACCCGGTTGACCACAACCGAAGCAGCTTTCGCAGCCGACGTTACGGTGGCGCAGGTCAATCGGATTGTTGATGAGAAAATCCTGCCCGCGGCGCTTTATAGCGCCTCCGGAAAGAGAACCTTCCTGGCGGAGGCTTCCATCCCGATTGCCTTCTATTTCAAGACGGCGGAGCATCTGACGGCCCCGGCGCGCCTGCTCGCCATCCAGCACGCCCGGACCCGCTGTAGAAACTGGGAAGAGTGGCGCGAGTGCCGGGTTCAGGAAGGCCCCATCACGGTGTCGTTTACCGAGGTGCTCGATCGGGTGGAGCAGCGCATGGAAGAGATGAAGCAAGCGCGCGCGGCCGTGTCGGAGGATCCGGAAATATTGAGCGGGACGCCGGTGGTGAAGGGAACCAGGGTTCCTGTGTACGACGTCGCCGCCGCGGTTCAGGCGGGCAAGCCAACCACGGAGATCCAACACCACTATCCCGCCCTCACTGCGCGTCAGATTGAACTGGCGGCGATCTACGCCAAGGTAACACCTCCGCGTGGCCGGCCTGTCAGCCGCTGGCTTCGCCCCAGAGCGGCACGGACCGCCGCGGTCAGGCGGCTCCCTGCTCGTTGAACCCGGCAGGATGGCCTTGAAATTCCTAATTGACGAATGCCTGTCGCCCGATCTCGTACGCGTGGCGACGCAGCACGGCTACGGGGAGAGCGCCCACATAACCTGGCTGGGCAAGTCAGGAATCAAGGACTGGCAGCCTAAGGGCTTTGCTGTCGCCGGTGACTGGACCCTCGTCGCCAACAATAGCGTTGATTTCCGCGGCCCGAAAGGGCAGCCGGGTTCAGCGGGGCATTACAGCGAGGTCAGCCTGCACGCGGGTCTAGTCTGCATCAACCGCCCGGCAAATGCCGCGGATCAGTGCAGGCCTTTCGAGGCCGCACTCGACGCACTCGGCAATGATCTGCTGGACAATAAGGTCATCGAGGTCGAACCCGACGTAGAGACCGGGAAGCCAAATATCCGGCGCTACCCGCTGCCCGCCTGAGCGGGGCGGTTCGACAAGGAAACCAGAGTAGTCGTCGCAACGTCAAATGCATAATGATTGTCGGAGGGTTCCTGCTGTGAAGTCACAACTTACGAAACGCGGGGGCCACGCCGTGGGCACTGTGGGCCAAGCCGGCGCGGAAGGCTGCGAAATTCACGCAGTGGGCGAACGAGCCGGCGGCTCGTCCGCGCCCCCGGCATACGATGAGGCGATGAGGCGCGGGCGTCAAGCGGGTCGAGTGGCGCAGCCACTCGGGGTCCCGCGCCTATCAATGCTTGCGGCGGTCCTGACGGCCATGGTGATGTTGGGGTTGTCGCTCAGCCTTGCGTCCGCGCAAACCAGCAGCGCCATTGACACCGCCTACGCCGCCGGCTACAACGCCGCCTATCCTCTCGGTCAGCAGGATAAAGACGCCGGCGCCACCGCCAACCCCCGCAAGTTTTCCGTCTACCAGGACGGCATGCAGGGTTACGACAGCAGCTACGGCGCCCCCGAGACTTACCGCAACCGTTTCCAGAGCGGCTTCTACGATGGCTACCAGGACGGCTTCGCCGGCCGCGCCCGCGCCCTGCCTGAGTCCGCCGCCCCGGCCCCGGTCGCTCCCACCGCCCCGGTGGCCCCGCCCGCCCCCGAGCCGGGCGCCACGCTCGACAGCACCGCCAAGGCCAACGGCTACCGCGAGGGCTACAACATCGGCCAGTCCGACGCCAACTCCAACGCCGTCTATAACGCCACCGCCAGCCGCGAGTTCCGGGAAGCGCGCGTCGGCTACTCGTCCGCGCTCGGCGACAGCACCGCCTACCAGTCGGCCTTCCAGTCCGCCTTCCGCCAGGGCTACGACGACGGCTTCAACCACCGCCTCTATGACACCGCCAAAGGCGGCCGGCCGCTATCCAACCCGCTGCCCACCGCGGCCGACCGTCTCGCCGCCCGCCCCAGCGGCGCCTACACCGACGGCCTGCTGGTGGCCCAGGGCAGCGTGGTCCAAGGCCGCCTCGATAAGGAGCTCAACACCAAGGACTCCTACGCCGGTGAAGCCTTCACCCTCACCGTCACCGTCCCCGTCTGGGTCGGTTCCACGGCGGCGATTCCGGCCGGCAGCACCATCCAGGGCACCGTACAGCAGGTGTCGCGCGGCGGCCGCCTCAGCGGTCAGGCGCAACTGCAACTGCAGTACAACACCCTCACCCTGCCCGGCCAGGCGCCTCTTTCCCTGCGCGCCACCACCGCCTCGGTCGGCGACAACTCCGGCACGGTGAATTCCGATGAAGGCACGGTCAACGGCCAGAGCGCCGATACCGGCAAGAAGGCGGCCACCGGCGCCGCCATTGGCGCCGTGCTCGGCGGCATCTTCGGCGGCGGCGGCGGCCTGCTCAAGGGCGGCGCCGCTGGTGCCGCGGTGGGCACCGCGGGCGTTTTGCTCTCCCACGACCGCGATTTGACCCGGAAGGCCCGCGAAACCGTCTCGGTCAAGCTCGATCAGCCGCTGGAGATCCCCAACTCGGGTTCGCATTGAAGCCCGCGGCCGCGCTGCTCACCTTGGCGCTGGTCGCCTCCGCCGCCGCCCAGCAGCCGCCAACCTTCTATCGCGACGTGCTGCCCATTCTCCAGCAGCACTGCCAGTCCTGCCACCGCCCCGGCGAAATCGGCCCCATGCCGCTGGTCACCTACGCCCAGGTCCGGCCCTTCGCCCATAAAATCGTCGCCCGCACCGCCGCCCGCGACATGCCGCCCTGGTTCGCCGATCCCGCCATCGGTCACTGGGCCAACGATCCCTCGCTCAGCCCGGCCGAGCTCCGCACCCTGGCCGCATGGGCGGCGGCGGGCGCGCCCGCCGGTGATCCGCGCCAATCGCCGCCGGCGCCGCACTGGGCCACCGGCTGGAATATCTCCCCACCGGACAGCGTCTTCACCCTGCCGCAGCCGGTGGCCCTCCCCGCCCAGGGCACGATCGAGTACACCTACGAGATCGTCCCCACCGGCTTCACCACCGGCCGCTGGGTGCAAATGGCCGAGCTCCGCCCCTCCAGCCCCGCCCATGTGCATCACGCCGTGGTCTATGTGCGCCCGCCCGGCTCCGCCTGGCTGCGCGGCGCGCCCGTGGGCAAGCCTTTCACCGCCAGTGAAATGGTGGGCCACCCGGCAACTTCAGCCGCGCTCTGGACCGACAGCGAAATCCTCTTGGTCTACGCCCCCGGCAGCGCCCCCGACCGCTGGCCCGCCACCATGGGCAAGTACATCCCGGCCGGCTCCGACCTGGTGTTCCAGATGCATTACACCGCCAACGGCCACCCCGCCCGCGATCAAACCCGCCTCGGCCTGGTGTTCAACTCCCAGCCGCCCGCCCAGCGCGTGCTGACCCTGCAGTTAACCAACGATCACTTTGTCATCCCGCCCGGCGTGCCCCACTACCGCGTCGAGGTGCACGGCACGCTCCCCGGCGACGCCACCCTGCTGAGCTTTTTTCCCCACATGCACTTGCGGGGCCAGGAATTCGAGTACAACCTGGTGGCGCCCAACGGCTCTATCACGCCCCTGCTGCGCGTCCGCTACAACTTCCACTGGCAACGCAGCTACGTGCTCGCCACGCCGCTCCCGCTCAAGGCAGGCGCCGAGCTGCAGGCCGTCGGCTGGTACGACAACTCCGCCGCCAATCCCCACAACCCCGATCCCACCGTCGCCGTCCACTGGGGTGATCAGACTTCAGATGAAATGATGGTCGGCTTCTTCGACCTCGCCGTCCCCGCCGCCCTCGACAAGTGGCAATACTTCACGCGGGGGCCGCGCCGTTGGCACTGTGGGCCAAGTCGGCGCGGGAGGCTGCGAAATTCACGAAGTGGGCGAACGAGCCGGTGGCTCGTTCGCGCCCCCGGCAAACAACGAGGCGCGGACCCGACCGGGCTGGGGCTCCAGGGGCCCCCGGCCCGGTCGAGCGTCAAGCGGGTCGAGGGGCGCAGCCACTCGGGGTCCCGCGCCAATCAACGCCCAGCGCCACCCCCAACGGCGTTAGCCGTTGCCCCCGGCGGCGCCCCGCCGCCGCCCCGTGAGCGCAGCGAACTCCCCGCCCGCGCAGCGGGCGCCCCGACCGGCGCGCAAATGCACTTACCGGTCGTACAGAACTTTATCGCCGGTCCCGATTTCCCTGCCGTCCAGCTTGAACACCACCGAATCGTAGCGACTGGGGCAGCACGGCTTGTCGCCCAGCGAGTAGCGCGCCGAGCGCACCGTGAGCTGGCGCTTCTTGGCGTTCCACTCCGCGCCCGCGCCCCCGCGGCAGTCATAGCTGAACTGCTCGGCCAGAACGAGCTGCCCTTGCTTGAGTTCCATGAGTTGCACCACGCCGGTGCAATTGGCCAGTTGATCGCCGCTGTACAAAACGCTGTAGACCAGCAGCCCCTGCTTCGCCGGCGCCTTGGGCAGCGTCACCGCGTCACCCTTGATCACCTCGAACTCGATCGGGTTGGCGGTGTCGGTGTGGTGATCGTACAACCCGCGTGACACCGGAATCATCAGCGGCGCGCCGCTGGCCGTGTCGCCGGGGATCATGCCCTCGGCCCCGCTGGCGGCGGTAGGATAGAGCGCATAGGTGAAATTCCGCAGCGGAAAATCGCTCAGCTTGGCCAGCGGCGCCGTGGCCAGCGGCACGTCCAGTTGGAACGAGGTGATGCGCCCGTAGGTCTTGAAGCCGGAACTTTTGCCGCCGCCGAAAAACGGCAACTGGGCCCAGGCGGCGGGCGCCAGGGAGCAGGCCGCCAACAGGAATAAAAGCCAACGTGAACGCATGGAGCGGGCTACCACTGGAAATTGAAACCAGTGTACCGTGAAAGCTGGCGTGGACGACACCGAAACCAAACCACCGTCGTCGCCGGGTGAGGCTCCCGGCCCCGGCCTGTTTGGCACCGAGCTCACCGGCTCGCGCATCCTCGACGCCTTCCTGCTGTTTGCCGCCGCAGCCATCGCCGTGGATCTCGTCGGCAACGCGCCCCTCTGGGTTTTCATCTTCGCCGGCATCGGCCTCATCCCCCTCGCCGCCGTGCTCGGCACCGCCACCGACGATTTGGCGGTGCAGGTCGGCCCGTTGGCCGCGGGCGTGATCCAGGCCACCCTGGGCAACGCCAGCGAGCTGATTCTCGCCATCGTGGCGCTCCGCGCCGGCCTGATTAATGTGGTGCAGGCCTCGCTCACCGGCAGCATCATCAGCAATCTGCTGCTGGTCCTGGGCGCCGCCATGCTCTTCGGCGGTCTCAAATTTGAACGCCAGAACTTCAACCGCACCATCGCCGCCAGCAACACCACCACCCTGTTCCTCGCCGCCGTCGGCCTGATCGTTCCCGCGGTTTTCGTCCTCACCGCCTACGGCGACCTCCAGGCCAACCATCCCGGCGTCGAGAGCCTCAGCCTCTGGACATCAGTCATCCTCATCATCGTCTACGCCGCCTCCCTCTACTATCAGTTGCGCGCCACCCAACCTGCCCACCGGCCGCCGGCGCATGCCCGCGGCCTGCTGGGCGCCGCCCTGCGGCTGACCTTCTCTGTGGTCCTGATCGCCGCGCTCAGCGAACTGCTGGTCAATGAGCTGCGCCTGGCGCAATCGGTCTTCCATGGCACCGACCTGTTCTGGGGCGGCGTCGTCTTCGCGCTCATCGGCAACGCCGCCGAGCACGGCGTCGCCGTCATTGCCGCCCGCCGCAACCAGATGGATCTCGCCATGGCCATCGGCGTCGGTTCCAGCCTGCAGATCGCCCTGCTCTTGGCCCCCGCCATGGTCTTCGTCTCCCTGCTCCTCGGCCATCCCATGTCGCTGGTCTTCAGCGGCATCGAGGTGCTGGCGGTCGTGCTCTCCACCATCATGGTCGGTATGGTGGCCAGCGACGGCGAAACCACCTGGCTGGAAGGCGCCCAGCTCATCGCCGTCTACATCATCCTCGTCGCCGGCTTCTATTACGTCCCCCTGTGAGCTTTGTGCCCGCCGCCGCGGCTGCTCTTGACCAGCCGCCACACCGAGTAGGCGCTGGCCAGCACCGCGATCCCCATCAGCACTTCGATGAACACCTGAAACGTGGGCGTCTTCAGCCAGGCGGCGATGCCGCGGCCAAAGTAGATCGCCGCAATCCCCTCCGCCAGAAAGCGCAGGAAGCGCATGGCGGTCAGCGTGGCCAGAAATGGCGCCCGCCGCACCTCCAGCGCGCCCGCGCCCAGCACGAAGGCGGTGAACGGGAACGGCGGCGGTATCAACGCCGGCACCGCCAGCAACACCGGCCCTTTTTTGCCGATGACTTCCTGCAGCCGGTCAAAGCGCTGCGCCGACATGTTGGCCCGCAAAAACGCCTCCCCGCCCGCGTGGCCGATGGCAAACATCACCCAGCAACCCACCAGCGAGCCCAGCGTCGCCGCCGCCACGTACACCAGCACCAGCTCATGATGCAGCGATACCAGCACGATCACCGCCACATCGTTGGCGAAGGGCAGCATCAGAAAGCTGGAGTCTAACGCCCCCAGCAAAAACAGACCTGGCGCCCCCAGCCCCACGAAGAAGTAGAACAGCCCCGCCAGCCAGCCATTGCCATGCGGCAACATGCCCATTTGGATGCGGTCTAGACCTCTGGGCTAGTAGTACTCGGCAGAAAGCGTCATTTTGATGAGCTTGCCCGCGCCATCGAAGGTGGACTCCAGGATTTGCGGCTTGTCGCTGCCCGCCCAGGAAAAATTGAACACCACCAGCCGTACGTTGTGCCCATCGAGGCTCGACGGCCCGGAGAAAAACGGCTTGCCATAGGTGCGCAGCAGTTGCGCTTCGCTGTCGCCCAGCCGCACCCCGCGCCCGGTGCGCGCCACGGCTGCGGAAAGCTGCGCGTGGCAAGCCTCCGGGGAACCCTTGCCGGCGGCCATCCGCTCGACCGTGACCACCCGCACCGTCCCGCTGGCGCCGGTGTCCAGGCCGATCCGCAGGCGGCTGCGCGCGTCGCACCAAACATACACATCGCTCTCGTCCGCATCGGGATGCGTCCATTGCCGGCCCCAGCGGGCTTCGGCGGCCTCCAGCCGTGACCGCCCCGGCTGCAAACCCGCCAGCGTCAGCTCGTTCACATTCCCCGGCGGACGGTCCGCGCTGGAGGCCGGATCCTGCGCCCGCAGAGGCAGCGCGACCAGCAGCGCCAACCCGGCCGCCAAGGCCGCACTCCGCAATGCGCAGCGACGGCCGAGTCGACTCACCGGAGGCAGGACCGAGGCCAGGGAATGGAGTGCCCTCCCACTGCCGGCCCGCTCGGCCGATCCTGACGCGGCCAAGGGGAGCCGACCATCGGGAGGCGTCGGGGGCGGAGCCCCCGATAAAGACAGGCTCTGCCTGCTCATTCGACCACCTCCGCCTTCCCGGCGGCGCTGTCGAGGCGGCGCATCAGCTTTTGCGTCCAGTCGGCTTCCCCCTCCGACCACAACCGCCGCCGCACCGGTTGCAGCGCCTCCTGCACACGATGGCAGTACACCAGCAACTGCATGATATTGGCCTGCAAGTGCTGCCGCGTGTCGCTGTTCCAGGGCGCCAACTCAGCCAGAAACGCCTCATCCAGTCCAAAGTCCACCGTCAGGTGCCCCTCGGTCTCGGCCGCATCGCCAAACATCGGCCCTATGGCCGAAAAAACCAGCGTCTGTGGGGTCTGCTTCCATTCCCCCGTCTGGAAGCTCCACAACAACCAGGAGAGTTGCAGCTCGCAGGCGCAGTCATCGCTGACGAACTCCCGCATCTGGTCTATGGCTTCCGCCACCACCACGCCTTCGTCCGCGCGTTCGTCCAGCACGGGCGGCTCGCCCCAATTCAGCGCCGTCACTGAAAACTCGCGCACCCCCCGCTCCCGGGCTTCAGCCGGCAGGGCCTCGACGGCGCGCGCCAGTCGCGGCAAGATCTGCGCTTTGGTTTGCGAAGCGAACCAAAGGCTCAAGCGGATGTGATCGCTCACCTTTTCAGGTTATGGTGCGGCCCAATTTGGTGCAAGTTGCATCTAATCCCATTTTGGAGCTGCCGCCAGGAGAGCCGCCGTTGGACACCCCCCAAGAGCGCGCCTACCGTTCCGCTTACCGCAAGGTTGAGGCGCTGCAGATCGAGCTGGCGCGCCATGTGTATTCGATTCAGCGCCGCCAGGATGCCGAGCGCAAGCTGCAGGAGGCGATGGCCGAGCTGGACCGCACCCGCAGGGAAGTCCTCAAGCTGCGCAATCGCCTGCGCCAAGCCGCGTAAGATAAGCAGGCGTGCCTGCCCTCAAGTGGATCTCCCCGATCATCGCCCTGCTGGCGGTGCTCCTGCTGCCCGCCATCCAAGTCGCGGCGCCCTTGGTCGCGCCGCAGGGCTGGACCATCGCCCGGGTCGCCACCGCCGTGGTTCGACCTCAGTCGCGCCGTTCGCTGCAGGATGCGATTCACCGCCTGCGCGATCTCGAACGCCAGTTCGGCGCCCGCCCCTCGCCCGCCCTGCAACGCGCGCTATGGATAGCTGGCGCGATTCCGGCGGCCTTGCTGCTGGCGGGCGCGGCGGCGCTGTTGAGCTTTCTCTGGCTGCTGCTCGGCTGGCGAAGGGCACTGATAGCCGATGCCGTGGTCGGTCTGGCAGCCTGCACCTATGCCCTGATCGCCTCCTGGTGGCTGACGCGCGTGGCGCAGACCGCCGCGACGCAGCTCCTCGGCCGCGCCCAACAAGGCGCACTGGGCGGCGTGCTCTCTAAGTTGGCGGTCAAGCCGCTGCCCCAGTTCGCCGGCCAGCTCGCCATCTCGCCCCAGGCTGGCCTCTGGGTCCTGCTGCTCGCTCTTGCCGCCACCATCTTCCGCCCCCACCCCGCCAACTAATAACGCCGCGGTCGCGATGCATCTTCGGAAAGGGCGAGGCCGCAGGGAGCGACGGCGAGGAGCGTATAAAGATATACGTAACGGCGACAAGCGCCAGCGGCGCTTTCGCGAGCGACCGAGAACGAAGCCCCGCGCCCGCATCGCCCCTTCTCGCCTAACGCTAGCGCTGTGCCATGCGCAGGGACTGCCAGCTCCCGTCGGCCGTCCAGCCGCCGTCCACCGGCAGCGCCACGCCGTTGATGAAGCTGCTCTCCACCGGATCGGCAAGAAAGGCAATCGCCCGTGCCACATCTTCCGGCAGCGCAAAACGCCCCATCGGCACCCGTCCGGTGATGTCGGCATCGGTGTACAGTCCCGAAGCCTGGGCGCTGTCGTCCATCTCCGTCTTCACCCAGCCGGGGCAGACGGCGTTGCAGCGTACGCCGCGCCCGCCCCACTCGGCCGCCAGCGTACGGGTAAAGCCGATCAATCCGTGCTTGGTGGCGTTGTAGACCGAGCGATCGTCAATGCCCTGCAGGCCGGCCACCGACGACACGTTGATGATACTGCCGCTGGCCTGGGCCAGCATCATGCGGCCAAAGGCCTGCGACAACAACATGGGGCCGATGAGGTTGACCTCCAGCACCCGCCGCGCCCGCGCCAGATCAAAATCTTCGGCGGGCAGAATGAAGCTGATCCCCGCGTTGTTGACCAGCACGTCGGCATGCCCCCAGCGCTGCGCCACGGCGGCGGCCCACCGCGTCACCGCGGCGGCATCGGAAACATCGCCCACCAGCTCCAGCGGCGTCTCGGGCGTGCCCAACCCGCGCACCGCCTCCGCCGTCGCCGCCATCGCCTGCGTGTCCACCAGCGCCAGCGCATAGCCGCGCTCGGCCAGCACCTCCGCCGTCTTGCGCCCGATGCCCTGCGCCGCTCCCGTAATCACCGCCACCTGCATAATCGTCCTCCCCGGTCTTTAAGAATGGCATAGTGAAGCTAGTGCGGGTGGTCCTGATCGCAACTTACGAGATGGGGCGCCAGCCGTTCGGCCTGGCCTCCCCTGCCGCCTGGCTCCGGCGGGCGGGTTGCGACGTGGCGCTCTTCGATAGCTCCCGGCAGCCCCTGGACAGGGCGGCGTTGCCCGAGGCCGCACTCATCGGCTTCTACCTGCCCATGCACACCGCCACCCGTCTGGCGCTGCGGCTGATTCCCCAGGTGCGGCGTGCCGCGCCGCATGCCCGGCTGTGCGCCTTCGGCCTCTACGCGCCGCTGATGGCCGAGCCGCTGCGCGCCGCCGGCGTGGACACCGTGCTGGGCGGCGAGTTCGAAGCCGCCCTCGTGTCGCTGGCCACGGGGCAGGAGGGCAGGGAACAGCCGCTCCCGCGTCTCGCTTTCCAGGTTCCCGACCGCGCCGGCCTGCCGCCGCTCGAGCAATACGCCCAGCTACACCTGCCCGACGGCAGCCAACGCGTGGTCGGCTATACCGAAGCCACGCGCGGCTGCAAGCACACCTGCCGCCACTGCCCCATCGTGCCCATCTATGGCGGCCAATTTCGCGTAGTGCCGGCGGAAGTGGTGTTGGCGGATATCCGCCAACAGATTGCCTCCGGCGCGCGCCACATCACCTTCGGCGATCCGGATTTTCTCAACGGCCCCACCCACGCCCTGCGCATCGCCGAGGCCCTGCACCGCGAATTCCCCGAGGTCAGCTTCGACGCCACCATCAAGATCGAGCACCTGCTGCGCCACGCCCCGCTGCTGCCCCGGCTGCGCGCGCTCGGCTGCGTGCTGGTCACCAGCGCAGTCGAGTCGTTTGATGACGCCGTGCTGGTCAGGCTCGACAAGCGCCACACCGCCGCGGATTTCTCCCGCGTCCTGGACCTGACGCGGGCCTCGGGTCTGGCCCTCAACCCCACCTTCGTCAGCTTCACCCCCTGGACCACGCCCGAAAGTTTCGCCGCCATGCTGGCCGCCATCGCCGCCCACGGTCTGGTGGAGCAAGTGGCGCCGGTACAGTACGGCATCCGCCTCCTGCTCCCGCCCGGCTCGCCGCTGCTGGACTTGCCGGAATCCCGCGCCTGGCGGGGCAGTTTCGATCCCGACGCCCTCAGCTACACCTGGCGCGGCCCCGCCGACGCGCTCTGCGCCGAAGTCCAGGCGCTGGTCGCGCGCGCCACCAAACAGAACCGGCCGCGTGTCGAGATCTTCGACGCGGTGGCGAACCTGGTGGGCGGCGTCCGCCGCCCCCCCGCCGCCATGCCCCGCGCGACGATCCCCTACCTGGACGAACCCTGGTTTTGTTGAGCCGAGCCCACCGACGAGCAGTTTGCCCGTCCAGGTCCGTGAGCCCGCCGCATCACTACGCGGGGGCCGCGCCGTTGGCACTGTGGGCCAAGTCGGCGCGGGAGGCTGAAAAATACGCCGTGGGCGAACGAGCCGGTGGCTCGTTCGCGCCCCCGGCCGACTACGAGGCGCGGACCCGCCCGGGGAGGG
>JBQCEU010000298.1:0-2317 GCA_051959955.1 Terriglobales bacterium
CACCGGCGCATCCAGATCCACCGCGCCGCGGCTGCTGGGGCCGACGATGATCTTTTCCATGTAGCAGTCGGGCGCGTGCAGCAGCCCTCCGGCCTCGCTCGCCGCCAGCACCGTGATCGAGCCGGGCGCGCCGGTGGCGCACAGGTTGGTGCCCTCCAGCGGGTCCACGGCGATGTCCACCGCCGGATGGTTGGCGCCGCCGCAGCCGACCTTTTCCCCAATGAACAGCATCGGGGCCTCGTCGCGTTCGCCTTCACCGATGACGATCGTGCCGCGGAAGGGCACCTTGTCGAGGTCAGCGCGCATGGACTCGACCGCGGCCTGGTCAGAGACCTTGGCCTCACCCTGGCCCATGGTCTTGGCCGAGGCGATGGCGGCCTGTTCGACCACGTTCAACATTTGCAAGGAAAGTTCTTGTTCCAAAGCTGCTTGCGACTCCCGGGCGGCGGTGGCTGACATGGTTGGATTCCTCGAGCGGCTCAGAAGGCGTCAATTCCTGTGATGGCGGCGCCGACGATCAAGGTATGGATGTCGTGGGTGCCTTCATAAGTTTTGACCGATTCCAGATTGGCCATATGACGGAAAATCGGGTACTCGTCGGCGATGCCGTTAGCGCCCAGAATGTCGCGGGCGGTGCGGGCCACATCCAGCGCCATGGCCACGTTGTTGCGCTTCATTAAGGAGATGTGGGCGCCAGTGGCCTGGCCCTTGTCCTTGAGGCGGCCGACGTGCAGCGAAAGAAGCTGGCCATGGGTGATGGCGCTGATCATGCCCACCAGCTTCTCCTGCACGATCTGGCGGCTGGCGATGGGCTGATCGTGGAACTGCTTGCGGAACCCGGCGTACTGCAGCGCGGTGTCGTAGCACTGCATCGCCGCCCCGACCGCGCCCCAGCCGATGCCGTAGCGCGCCTGGTTGAGGCACTGCAGGGCGCTCTTCAGCCCCTGGGTGCCGGGCAGGAGGTTGGCGGCGGGGATGTGGACGTCGTTGAGCGCGAGGCTGGAGGTGACCGAGGCGCGCAGCGAGAACTTGCCGTGGATGTCCTCGGCGCGGAAACCGGGGCGGTTGGTTTCGACCAGGAAACCGCGGATGACGTCGCTTTCGTCCTTGGCCCAGATCAAGGCCACATCGGCGAGCGAGCCGGAGGTGATCCACATCTTCTCGCCGTTGAGCACGTACTCGTTGCCCACCTTGCGGGCGCGGGTGCGCATGCCGTTGGGGTTGGAGCCGAAGTCGGGCTCGGTGAGGCCGAAGCAGCCCAGTTTTTCGCCCTTCACCATGGCCGGCAGCCATTGCATCTTCTGCTCGTCGCTGCCGAAGTTGTAGATGGGCCACATCACCAGCGAGCTGTGGACGCTGACGAAGCTGCGGATACCGCTGTCGCCGCGCTCCAGCTCCTGCATGATCAGGCCGTACTCGACCTGGCTCAGGCCGGCGCCCCCGAACTCGTTCATGGTGGCGCCGAAGAAGCCCATCTGCGCCATCTCGGGCACCAGCTCGCGCGGGAAGCGGCCCTCGCGGGCGCAAGCCTCGATGATGGGGATGATCTTCTCTTCCACCCAGCGCCGGGCGCTGTCGCGCACCAGGCGCTCGTTTTCAGAGAGCGAATCGCCGATCCGCAAAAAGTCTACATCGCGAAATTTCAGCATGCCTGGCCTGTGAATACTCCCGATACGCCCCGGCAATCACTGTAGCAAAGGCGGAAAGAAACAGCTACTCGGGCGGTTTGTTCAATGCTTCCAGCCGCCGGGGGGTGGGCGGCGGTCGCGGTCGCGCTGGTTCATGTAGACGTCGAAGCGGCGCTGCATGCGACGGCGGCGCCAGCGGCTGTAGCCGTCGGTGAGGCCCAGGCGGGGCAGGCGGGTGCGCAGGAACAGCCAGGCGAAGAGCATGCCGCCGAGGTGGGCGAAGTGGGCGATGCCATCGGAGCCGGCGCCGTGCAGGGTGAAGAGAAACTCCAGCGCGCCATAGCCCAATACCAGCCACTTGGCCTTGATCGCCACCGGCGGCAGCAGCAGGAAGACCTCGCGGTCGGGAAACAGCAGCCCCACCGCCATCAGCACACCGTAGATGGCCGCCGAGGCGCCGATGGTGAAGCTCAGGCCGGGCGACAGCCAGAGGTGGAAGATGGAATCCACAATGCCGCCGCCGATGCCGCAGACGAAGTAAAGCTGGTAAAGGCGCGTGCTGCCCAGCTCCTCTTCCACCCAGCGCCGGGCGCTGTCGCGCACCAGGCGCTCGTTTTCAGAGAGCGAATCGCCGATCCGCAAAAAGTCTACATCGCGAAATTTCAGCATGCCTGGCCTGTGAATACTCC
>JBQCEU010000299.1:0-30678 GCA_051959955.1 Terriglobales bacterium
GCGCTGGGCTGGGCCGACCACTCGCCGCAGTCGCAGATCCGGTTGCGCATGCTCAGCCGCGATGCGGCCGCGGTGGCCGATCGCGGGTTTTTCCGGGCGCGCCTCGAGGCCGCCATCGCTTACCGCCGGCAGGTGGTGCGCGACAGCGACGCCTGCCGGCTGGTATCGTCGGAAGCCGACGGCCTGCCCGGGCTGATCGTGGACCGCTATGGTGCGGCGCTGTCATTTCAGACCTCGACCTGGGCCATGGCCGCGCGCCAGGCGGAGCTGATTGCCGATCTCGACCAGTTGCTGGCCCCCGAAGTGATCGTCGAACGCAACGAGGCTGCGGTGCGCGCGCGCGAGGGCCTGGAGCGGAGAAGCCAACTGCTGCGCGGGGCCGCCGCCACGGTGGAAGTCTCGATCAACGGCCTGCGCCTCGAGCTCGATCTGCTCGCCGGCCAGAAAACCGGCGGCTTCCTCGACCAGCGCGAAAACTGGGCCGCGGCCGCCGGTTACGCCCAGCGCCTCGGCGTCCGCCGAGCGCTCGATGTGTTCACCTACCAGGGCGGCTTCGCCCTCCATCTGGCGCGGGTGGCCGAGCAAGTCGAGGCGGTGGACAGCTCGCGCCCGGCGCTCGAAGCCGCCGAGCGCAACGGCGCGCGCAACGGCCTGGACAAAATTGATTGGGTCGAAGCCAACGCCTTCGATCTGCTGCGCGACTACGACGCCGGCGGCAAACAGTACGACTGCATCGTGCTCGA
The DNA here is from genome assembly GCA_051959955.1 of Terriglobales bacterium. Taxonomy (GTDB): domain Bacteria; phylum Acidobacteriota; class Terriglobia; order Terriglobales; family SCQP01; genus SCQP01. The sequence goes on from JBQCEU010000299.1 coordinate 744, forward strand.
CCCGCCCGCCTTCGCCAAGCAACGCGCCAACCTCAAGACCGCCGCCGCCGGGTACAAGGAGATCAACCTGCGCGCGCTCAAGCTGCTCGCTCCCGGCGGCCTGCTCATCACCTGCAGTTGCAGCCACCACCTCAGCGAAGCCCACCTGCTCGAGATCGTCGCCGCCGCGGCGCGCGATGCCCGCCGCGAGGTGCGCATCCTCGATCGCCGCGGCCAGGCGCTGGATCACCCCGTCCTGCTCGCCGTCCCCGAGACGTCGTATCTCAAGTGCATCGTCGCCAGCGTGCGCTAGATAGCCGCTGCGGCCGCGAACGGCGGCCGAGGCGCACTTGTAGCCACTTGTAGTACCATAGGTGTCACCGGGGGACTCCGATGCCGACGCAGCCGACCACGACGCTCAAGCTGGACGCGGAGACGAAGGCGCGCTTGCGGCGGTTGGGAAAGCAGCGCCGCCGCTCGGCGCACTGGCTGATGTGCGAGGCCATTGCGCAATATCTTGACCAGGAGGAGCAGCGCGAGAGCCTGCGTGAGGCCGCGCTTCAATCCTGGCAACATTTTCAGGCCACCGGACTGCACGCCACCGGGGAGGAAGTTGACCGCTGGCTCAGGAAGGTGGAATCGGGGCAGTCGGTGGCGCCGCCCAAGCTGCATCGTTGAGCTATGGCGCGCCTGTTCTGGACCGCCGGCGCACTTCAGGATCTTGACCGCCTGCGGCGTTTCCTTCAGGCTAAGGACCCCGGCGCCGCGCGCCGCGCCATGGCCGCCATCCGGCTGGGAGTGTCGCGGATGGCGCGGTTTCCGGCTTCCGGCCGCCCGGCCAACGACATGGACGCTGTCTTCCGTGAGTGGTTCATTCCTTTTGGAGCCAGCGGATATTTGATCCTCTATCACTTGGCGGATAGTGAGATTCACGTCCTGGCGGTGCGCCATGGTTTGGAGTCGAAGTACCGGCCATGAGCTAAGATCGTGGCATGCCGAGAAGCGCGATCGCGGCTCTGGCGGTGGGACTGCTGGCCATCGGGCTGAGCGCGCAGCGCCCGCAGGCGGACGAGGTGCAGATGGGCTCGCGCGCCTATCATCTCGCGCCGTTCGTGTTCAGCGCCCAAACCCAGTCGGTGAGTGATGCAGTGGTGGTGCGCGACCCGCAAGGGATGCCGGTGGGCGGGCTGACGCGCGCGGCCTTCACCATCTACGACAACGGACAGCGGCAAACGTTGGCCGAGTTTGCGGTGTCGGCCGCGTCGGCGCCGCTCGCGGCGGCGGGCCCAGCGGGCGGGGTGAGGTTGTCGCCTGCCGGGGAAGCGGCGGCCCAGGGCGCGCCGCGGTATCTGGCCCTGTACTTTGACGATGTCAACACCAACAACGCGCTGCTGGGGATGGCGCGGCAGGCGGCGCTGCGGTTCACCGGGCGCATGCTGGGAGCGGGCGACTGGGTGGGGGTGTTCACCAACTCGGGGCTCGATACCCTGGGCTTCACCCGCGACCGCGCGGCGCTCGAACATGCCATTGCCGAACTGGGGGCGCATCCACGGGCGGCGGCCGCGACCTCCGGCTGCCTGCGCATCACCCAGTACCAGGCGTACCTGATCGCCAACCACCTCGATCCTTCGGCGCTGAACGCGGCCAAGGCCAACCTGGCGGCGTGCAATCCCAGTGGTGGGGGTGCGCTCTTCGGCAGCATGGGGAGCGGCGCCGGCATGCTGGGCGCCACCCCGCTGACCGAGCCGCCGCTGATCCGCTCCTCATCCGAGGCGCTCTGGCAGCAGGCGCGGGCCGCGTCGGAAGACACGCTGGCCTCAATGGCGGAGGTGGTCGCGGCGCTGGGCCGCGAACCGGGGGCGCGGGTACTGCTGCTGGCCTCCAGCGGCTTCCTCGGGGGCACGCTCGAGGATCGCCAGGATGCGGTGATTCGCCTCGCGCTGCACGACAAGGTCACCATCAGCGCGCTCGATGCCCGCGGCCTGGAAGCGCCGGGCGCGGGGTTGCCGATTGACCAGGCGATGGAGCTGGGCACGGTGCCGCAGGCCATGTACACCTTCGCCGAGACGGCCAAGATGAGCGAGCAGATGGAGATGGAGGCCGCCATGGCCAACCTGGCGCTCTCCACCGGCGGGCTGCTGTTCCACAACAACAACGATCTGGCGCTGGGTTTTGCCCGGCTCGGCTTGGCGCCGTCGGTCGCCTATGAGCTGGCCTTCACCCCCGACCATCTGCCGCACGACGGCAAACTGCACAAGCTCAGAGTCGAGGTCGCCCCCGACCACCACTACACCATCCAGGCCCGCCGCGCCTACTACGCTCCGCCTCCCGACACACCCGCCTCGCGGCTGGGGGCGGCGCTGGATGCCGCCATGCGCAGCGGCGCGGCGCAAAACGGATTGCCGGTGCAGGTCAGGCTGGAAGACGCTGCCGTCCACTTCCATCTCGATCTGCATGGCGTTCCGTTCCAGAAGGAAAAGGGCAGGGAACGGGAGAAGCTGGTGTTCACCGTCGGGTGGTTCGATGCCCATGGCGCCTTCCTCGCCGGCAAGCAGGCGGAGATGGACTTGGAACTGCGTGATAAGACCTGGCGGGCGATGCTGGCATCCGGCCTGAACGCCACCCTGACGCTGGAGACCGTGCCGCAGGCGGCGCAGTTGCGCTGCGTGGTGGCCGAGGCCAACACCGGCAAACTGTTCTCGGCCGCGATCCGCTAAGGCAAAACTCATGGGCGGCGGGAGGATCACTCCCCAAGATTGTCCCAGCCGCCGGCCGTTCCCCCCACCTTCGGGCCAAATACCGGCTACCCCTACTCCGCCACGGTCAAGTCATCGAGCCCTCCTGAAACCAACATTTCTCTGCAAATTATTGAAAACAAAGCACAAATAATGCTTGACAATAACACGCGCAGATTTTATGATTGCTGACGTAGTAGATTTCAGTTCCGGAGGCATTTCCCGATGACTTCTTTTTGCACTGTTCAGACTTCGACCGGCACCTGGGCGCCGCGCACCGACGTGATGGAGAGCGACCAGGGCTACCATCTGCAGCTCGACTTGCCGGGCGTGAAGCGCGAGGAGCTCGACATCCAGGTGGTCAACGACACGGTGACCATCAAAGGCGAGCGCAAGCCCAGCGCCAACCTGGAGGCGTACCATCGTCTGGAGAGGCCCTATGGCAGCTTCAGCCGGGTTTTCGTGCTCCCGGACGTGGTCAACACGGCCGGCATCGAAGCCAAGCTGAGCGATGGGGTGCTGCAATTGGTGCTGCCGCGGCGCGAAGAAACCAAGCCCAAGCAGATTCAAGTGCAGGTGCAGTAATGACCGATTACGGACCGGTCGTCAGCGGCCCCAGTGCCGCCTGACGGCCGGGCCGCGTTCGACCGGCAACTTTCCATGGCGATCCGATTCGACAAACTCACGGTGAAGGCTCAGGAAGCCCTCGAGGGCGCCCGCAACCAGGCGGTGGAGCACCGCCAGCCGGCCATCGAGCCGCTGCATCTGTTGACGGCGCTGCTGGCCGACCGCGAGGGCGTGATCGGCCCCACGCTGCAGCGGCTGGGGGTGAATGCGGCTGCGCTCGCCGCCGACATCGAGCGCGAGCTGGAGAAACGGCCGCGGGTCGAAGGCCAGAGCCTCGACCGCTCGCTCTCGCCGGCGCTGGCCGAGGCGCTGGAGGCCGCCTTCCGCCATGCCGACAAGTTCAAGGACGATTTTGTCTCGACCGAGCACCTGCTGCTTGGCCTGCTCGACCTCAAGGACGACCCCGCCCAGCGCATCCTCGCCGCCCATGGCGCCTCGACCGACCGGGTGCTGACCGCCCTGCAGGCCATCCGCGGCAGCCAGCGCGTCACCGACCAGAATCCCGAGGGCAAGTACCAGGCGCTGGAGCGCTACGCCCGCGACCTGACCGAGCTGGCGCGCAAGGGCAAGTTGGATCCGGTGATCGGGCGCGACGAAGAGATCCGGCGCGTGATCCAGGTGCTGTCGCGGCGGACGAAGAACAATCCGGTGCTGATCGGCGAGCCGGGCGTGGGCAAGACGGCCATCGTCGAAGGGCTGGCGCGGCGCATCATCGCCGGCGACGTGCCCGAGGTGCTCAAGACCAAGCGCGTGGTCTCGCTCGATCTGGGCGCCATGGTGGCGGGCGCCAAATACCGGGGCGAGTTCGAGGACCGCCTCAAGGCCGTCCTCAAGGAGATCGAGGAGGCCGAGGGCGAGATCATTCTCTTCATTGACGAGCTGCACACGCTGGTGGGGGCGGGGGCGGCGGAAGGCTCGATGGACGCCAGCAACATGCTCAAGCCGGCGCTGGCGCGGGGCACGCTGCGCGCCATCGGCGCCACCACGCTCAACGAGTACAAGAAATACATCGAGAAGGACGCCGCTCTGGAGCGCCGCTTCCAGCCGGTGCTGGTGGGCGAGCCGACAGTGGAAGACACCATCGGCATCCTGCGCGGCCTCAAGGAACGTTACGAGATCCACCACGGGGTGCGTATTCAGGATGCCGCCCTGGTGGCTGCCGCCCGCTTGTCGGCGCGCTACATCGCCGACCGTTTCCTGCCCGACAAGGCGATTGACCTGGTGGACGAGTCCGCCGCCGCGCTGCGCATGCAGCTCGACTCGCGTCCGGTGGAGATCGAAACCCTGGAGCGCCGCCTGACCCAGCTCGAAATCGAGCAAACGGCGCTGGCCAAGGAGAAAGACAAGGCCTCGAAGGAGCGCGGCCGGCAGATCGAACGCGAGATCGCCGATCTCAAGGAACAGGTGGGCGGGCTGCGCAGCCGCTGGCAAAACGAGAAGGACGAGATCCAGCAGGTGCGCGACCTCAAGGCCAAACTCGACGCCCTGCAGATCGAGGAGCAGCAGGCCGAGCGCCAGGGCAACTTCAACCGCGTGGCCGAGATCCGCTACGGCCTGCGCGGCGAGCTGGAGCGGCAGTTGGCCGCCGCCAGCCAGAAGCTGGAGGCCGACAGCGACCGCAAGCGCCTGCTGCATGAAGAGGTCAGCGAGGCCGAGATCGCCGCCGTCGTCTCCAAATGGACCGGCATCCCCGTCACCCGCATGATGGAGGGGGAAAAGGAGAAGCTGGTGCACATGGAGGAGCGGCTGCACCAGCGCGTGGTGGGGCAGGAGGAGGCGGTGAGCGCGGTGTCGGATGCCATCCGGCGGTCGCGCGCCGGCCTCGGCGATCCCCGCCGGCCCATCGGTTCCTTCCTGTTCCTCGGCCCCACCGGCGTGGGCAAAACGGAGCTGGCGCGCGCGCTGGCCGAGTTCCTGTTCGACGACGAGCACGCCATGATCCGGCTCGACATGTCCGAGTCCATGGAGAAGCACTCGGTGGCGCGCCTGATCGGCGCCCCTCCCGGCTACGTCGGCTACGAGGAGGGTGGCCAGCTCACCGAGCGGGGGCGGCGGCGGCCCTATGCCGTGCTGCTGCTGGATGCGATTGCAAAAGCCCACGCCGACGTCTTCAACGTCCTGCTGCAGGTGCTCGACGACGGCCGCCTGACCGACGGCAAGGGCCGCACCGTGGATTTTCGCAACACCGTGGTGATCATGACCTCCAACCTCGGCAGCCAGCATCTCGGCGGCGAGGTGAACGACGCCGCCCGCCGCCGCGTGATGGACGAGGTGCGCGCCCACTTCCGCCCCGAGTTCCTCAACCGCGTGGACGAGATCGTGATCTTCCACGCCCTGGAGAAGGCGCAACTGGCGCCCATCGTCGAAATGCAGTTGGGCCATCTGCGCACCCTGCTGGCCGAGCGCGGCATTGCGCTCACGCTGGCCCCGGCGGCGCGCGACCTGGTGTTGCAGCAGGGCTACGATCCCCAGTACGGCGCCCGGCCGCTCAAGCGCGCGCTGCAACGGCTGGTGCAAAATCCGCTGGCCAGCGCCATCCTGAAGGGGGAAGTGCTGCCCGGCCAGCAGGTCGAGGCCGTGGTGGCGCCCCAGGGCGACCGCCTGCTCTTCCAACCCGTGCTGGAAGCGGTGGCGCAAAAGTAACCATGCAGATTTTCAAAACTACACTGTTGATGACCGTCCTCACGGTGGTGCTGCTGCTCATCGGCAACTGGCTGGGCGGCTCCGCCGGCATGATCATCGCCCTGGTCTTCGCCGGGGCGATGAACTTCGCCTCCTACTTCTACAGCGACAAGATCGCGCTCAAGACCTACAACGCCCAGCCGGTGACGCGGGAGGAACTGCCCAACGTCTACCGCATACTCGAAGGCCTGACGGGACGCGAGAACCTGCCCATGCCCAAGGTGTACGTCATCCCCAGCGATTCGCCCAACGCCTTCGCCACCGGCCGCAACCCCGAGCACGCCTCGGTGGCGGTAACCCGCGGCATCCTCACGCTGCTCACCGATGAGGAACTGGAGGGGGTGCTGGGCCACGAGCTGGGGCATGTGCGCAACCGCGACATCCTGATCAGCTCCATCGCCGCCACCATGGCCGGCGCCATCATGCTGATCGCCCGCATGGCGGGCTGGGCGGCGCTGTTCGGCGGCTACGGCGGCCGCGACAACAACGACTCGGAAGGCGGCGCCCTGGGCGCCATCGCGTTGATGATCATCGCCCCCATCGCGGCGATGATGATCCAGCTCGCCATCTCGCGCTCGCGCGAGTACGCCGCCGACGCCTCGGGCGCCCACTGGACCGGCAACCCCCAGGCGCTGGCCCGGGCGCTGGAGAAGCTCGACGCCTACGCCCGGCAGCGCCCCCTGCTGGCCACGCCCTCGACCGCGCACCTGTTCATCATCGCCCCCCGCACCCGCGCCCTGCTCGCCGGCCTGTTCTCCACCCATCCCCCCATTCCCGCCCGCGTGGCGCGCCTGCTGGGCCACCCGGCTGATCGCTAAAGCAAGGCAGTTTTGCAGTTGGCCTGCAGCCAGCACCTCGACCGTGCCCAGGCGAGTGGGTCAGCTTTTGTCCAGCGGCTGGTTGAACCAGCGTTGAGCGTCTGCCCACTGCGGCGGGTGATTTCAACCTCTTCACGGTCGGCTTCCAGGCGGTCGAGAGCAGCGCCTAGCCGGCGCGCAAGTTGCGTCGCGGTCATCTTCGGCATGGCGGCTACTTGGATGCGGCGGCTGGGCCCGCAGCGAGGGTGATCTATTGATTTTGCCAGTGTGAGGCGACGACGATGGGCGCGGGCGTGGCGGCGGAGAAGGCGTTGATCAGAAAGCCGCGGCCGCCGGGTAGCACGGAATAATCCGGCGAGCCTTCGGTCAGGTTGGCCGCCGGTTGCATGGCGAAGAGCGGGCGCGGCGGTCCGAACGCGGGCGATGCGCCCCAGGTGACGCTGACCGCCATCAGCCGGGCGCCGTCGTAGTAGTAGAGCGTTTTACCGTCGGCGCTCCACTCCGGCCAGTAGCCGCCGCCGTTGGAAACCTGCCACTGCGCCTGGTGGTCGGGGAACCCCGAGACGAACACTTCCCAGTCGCCCTCGCCATTGCCGTTCGATTGGTAGGCCACCCAGCGGCCATCGGGCGAGAGGGCGCCATTTTTTTCCCTGGCGGGGGTGCGCAGGTAGGAAGAGAGGGTGGCGTGGCCGCCCGCGCCCACCGGCAGCCAGACCAGATCCGTGCCGGTGGGACCGGCGGTGGTGTCCAAAATCAGCCGCGTGCCGTCCTGCGAGATGCTGTTGGTGGCGTAGAAGGCATCCCCCCGGTACAGCGTCTCGGCCGGCTGGCTGCCGTCGCTGCGCTTGCGGTAAACCGACGACACGCCCGCCGAGGTCGTGCTGGCGCAGTAATAAATCCAGCGGCCGTCGGCCGACCAGATGGGTTTGTAGTTGTCGCGGGCCTCAAACGTCAGCCGGGCGCGGGCGCCGCTGGCCAGGTCGAGCGTCCACAGATCGTTGGTACCGGGGACGTGGCCGGGCTGGCCAAACACCACCCGCTGGCCGTCGGGCGAGAGCCGGGGCTCGAAGTAGGCGCCGGGCGGAGTGACCTGGCGCAGCACCTTGCCGGCGGCATCCACCATCTCCAGTTGCGAGAGCTGGTCGTCGCTGCCGCGGTAGGCGAGCAGGCCGGTGTTGGAAACCGTCAGCGCCACGTAACCGGTCGGTCCGCTGATGCCCACCGGCGTAATTCCGGGCGCCACCACCTCCGCCGCGCCGGTCAGCCGCAGGTGCGCAGCATCGAAGGGCCGCACCACCAGCGCACCGTTGTCGGAGTAGAGCAGGTAGCCATCGGCATAGGCCGCGCTGCTGCTGCGCTGGTTGAGCGGCAGCAACGGCGTGCTCTGGGTGCTGCCCAGCCGGCCGATGGCCAGCTCGTTGGGGCTGCTGCTGTTGGTTTCGGCGGCGAAGATAAAATGTTGGCCGTCGGGCAGAAACAGCGGCCAGCGATGGCCGCCATGGCTGCGGGCGTCCACGGAGGTGGCGGGCACCGGAGTTCCGCCGGTGTCGGGCACCCGCATCAGCGGTTCGGTAATGCCCGGGCTGAAGACGATCACCCCCTGCGAACTCCAGCTTCCGCCGCGCGCCCCGCCGGCGTCCACGCTGCACAGGGTGCGCACCGCGCCGGTGGCCAGATCGAGCCGCTTCAGCGCGCCGTTGGCGAAGAAGGCGAGGGCGTGGCCATCCGGCGACCAGAAGGGGAACTGGGCATTGTCGGTGCCGCGCAGGAATTCGGGCGTGGTCTGGTCGAGCCGCCGCATCCACAGGCTCTCGCGCCCCTGATCGCTGGCGACAAACACCAGCCGGGTGCCGTCGGGGGAAAACGCCAGTCCGTAGCCGAGGTGCAGATTGGCCGGCAGCGTCAGCTCGAAGCGCAGCGCGGGCAGCGCCGCCGCCGGGCGCCGCGTCCACCACGCCGCCACCGCCAGCGCCACCGCGGCCGCGGCCACCGCCCACGGCAGCCAGCGCCGGCCGGGCTTTCCCGCCGCCGCGGCTGCCGAGGTTTTCTCTGTTTCCTCCAGCGCGATGCGCGCGTCGCCCATGGCCTGCAGCCGTTGGCGCGGATCCTTGCGCAGGCAGCGGCCCAGCAGTGAGCGCAGCCACGCCGGCGTCGCCGCCGGCAGCCGCTGCCACTCCGGCTCCTGGGTGATCACCGCCGCCAGCACCTCGGTCACCGTCTCGCCCGGAAACGGCGGCGCGCCGGCCAGTAATTCAAACAGCACGCACCCGAAGGCCCAAATGTCGGCCCGCCGGTCCACCGCCTTGCCCTTGGCTTGCTCCGGCGCCATGTAGGCGGCGGTTCCCAGGATCACGCCCGGCATGGTGGCGGCATGGGTAAGGGTGGGCGAGTTGGCCAGCTCGGCGGCCGCGGTTTCCTGCGCCAGCGCCTTCGCCAGCCCGAAGTCGAGCAGCTTCACCTGGCCGTCGGGCGTGACCTTGATGTTGGCCGGCTTCAGGTCGCGATGCACGATGCCGCGCTCATGGGCGTACTCCAGCGCGGCGGCGATTTGCCGGCCCAGCGCCAGCACGTCGTCGAGCGGCAGCGGTCCGGCCAGGTTGACGCCCTCGGCCAGTTCCATGACGATGGCGTTGTCCTGCAGGCCATAAATGGCGGCGATGTTGGGGTGCTGCAGCGACGCCAGTACCTGCGCCTCGCGCTCGAAGCGCGCCCGCCGCTCGCCGTCCTGCGCCAACGCTGCCGGCAGCACCTTGAGAGCGATGTCGCGCTTCAGTGCGGCATCATGGGCGCGGTACACCTCGCCCATGCCGCCCGCGCCCAGCGGCGCGACTATCTCATAGGGGCCGAAGCGTGTTCCGGCGGCGAGTGGCATGTCAGTTATGGCTCTGCCAGCCCGTCACCACCACCAGCTTCTGGTGGTCGTGGGGGAAGGTGGTGACCAGATAGCGTTGCCCGTCGCCGGCGGCGGCGAGGGCGGCGGGGAAGTTGTCGGCGAGGATTCGGGGCGCGCCGAATACCGGAGTTCCGTCAGCGCCGGTGCTGACCGGGATGGCCAGCAGGCGGTCGGCATTGTCTACCACGTCCAGCTCGCGCCCGCCTTGGGTCCAGAACTGCTGCATTGCCCCGGCGGTGGTGGCCTGCCACACTGCGCCGCCGCCGCCGCGGAAGGGAACCAGATAGACATTGGTGGGTTGCCCCTGCTCGCCGGCCAGGTAGCTGACCCAGCGGTTGTCGGGCGAGAGAGCAGCGCCGGCGAGGTCCTGATTGGGTAAAGTGGCGACGGTGCGGACCGCGCCGCCGGCGGCGGGGACCGCGACGACTGCTTTGGCGCCCTGGCCGGGGTAAAAATCACAAACCAGCTCGCGGCCATCCTGCGACCAGCTGACGGGATAGAGAAAATCATCGGCATGGGGAGCGCGGCTGATGGTCTGTTCGGGGCCACCGGCGGCAGGACGGCGGAAAATGATTCCGTTGTTGCCGCCTGCATAAGCTATCCATTTCCCGTCCGGCGACCAGGTGGGGTACAGGTTGGCGACCGGTCCAAAGGTCAGGCGATCGAAGGCGCCGAGAGGAGTGCGCTCGACCCAGATGTCCTGCAGCCCCTGGTCGAAGCTGACAGCCAACTGCCGGCCATCGGGAGCGATGGCTGCGGTGAAGGCCTCGCCGGAGTAAGTGGGCAGGGGCGGCGAAAGGTGGCCGGAGCGGTCGGCCCAGGCGAGTTGCTGCTCGCCGGTGTCGCCGCCGGCATAGACCAGCACCCCGTTGCGCGAAGCCGAGTAAGCCGCCCGCCAGGTGACGGAATCTTCGAACACATCCTGCGCCATCGGTTGCGGCGAGCCGCTGAGGGTTCCCGTGGCGGGGTCAAGGGGTTGGGCCATTAAGGTGCGGTTGGAGGAATAGAGCAGGCGGCCGGCGGCAAAGATACCGGCGCTGAGGGAGTGGATCAGGGGCTTGGGCGCAGCGCCGTCGAGTGACGCCAGAAAGATGGTGTCCTGAGCCGAGTCCGAGTGGTTGATGGCCAGGTACAGGAAATGCTTGCCGTCGGGCAGGAAGGAAGGGAAGCGGAAAGAGTCAAACTGGGCGGCGTTGAACGGCACCGCGGGGGTCGCCGCACCGCCCTGGGCGGAGATGCGCATCAACCCGCCGGTGACCGCCGGCGAAAAGACAATGGTGCCGCCCTCGCCGCCTATCGGCGTCCAGGCGCCGCCGCGGGCGGTGCGGGCGGTGGTCAGGGTGCGCGGCAGGCCGCCCGCCAGATTGAGCACCATCAGCTTGCCCGCCGACGCCGGCCCGCGGGCGGTGAAGTAGGCGATGGAACGGCTGTCGGGCGACCAGAAAGGAAGGACGCCGCCCTGGGTTCCAGGCAGCTCGCGTTCTTGCAGGCCATCCAGGGAACGCAGCCAGAGGGCGGAACGGCCGCTCGCGTTGTGGGCGGAAAACACCACCTGGCGGCCGTCAGGAGAAACCGCGGGTGGCCCGGGGAAGGTGCCGCCGAACTCGAAATGCAGGCCGGGCGGGGGCGTGATCTCGGTAACCGTGCGCGCCGCGGCCGGGGTCGGGCGCAGCCACCAGGCGAGGGCGGCGGCGAGGACGACGGCCAGCGCCGTGACGGTGGTCCAGAGCCAGCCAGGGCGAGGTGAGCGAGAGGCGGTCACGCTCGGCGCTTCGGTTACCGCCGCCAGCATCATGCCGGCGTCGTGGGCCGATTCCAAGCGTGCCTCGGGATCGGGCTCCAGGCAGGCGTGGATCAGACGCTGCAGCGCCGGGGGCGCCACCTCGCGCACGCCCGCAAAGGCGGGCTGGGCGGTGGCCATTTCGTAGAGCACGCAGCCGAAGGCGTAAATGTCGCTGCGGGCGTCGGCCTCGCGTCCGGCGATCTGCTCCGGCGCCATGTAGGGAATGGTGCCCAGCACCGCGCCCGCCTGCGTCGCGGCCGGCAGGGTGGGCGTGTCGCCCCCCACGGCCGTACTCACCCCGGCCTTGGCCAGCCCGAAGTCCAGCAGCTTGGCCTGCGCCTGCGCGCCCGCGCCGGTGAGCATGATATTGGCCGGCTTGAGATCGCGGTGGATGATGCCGGCGCGGTGGGCCCGCGCCAGCGCCGCCGCGATCTGGCCGCCGATCGCCTGCAGTTGCGCCAGCGGTAGCGGCCCGCGGCGCAGCCGCTCGGCCAGCGTCTCGCCCTCCAGGTACTCCATCACCAGATAGCTGGTGTCGCCCTCGCGGCCCAGGTCGTGGAGCACGCAGATGTTGGGGTGCTGTAGGGCGGCGATGGCGCGTGCCTCGCGCTGGAAGCGCGCCTCGGCTTCCGGAGTGCGCGCCAACTGCCCGGAGAGCAGCTTGATGGCGACTGTTCGGTCCAGCCGCGTGTCGCGGGCACGGTACACCTCGCCCATGCCGCCCGCTCCCAGCGGCGCGACTACCTCGTAAGCGCCCAGCCTGTCCCCGGCCTTGAGCATGGCCTATCTTGTCATGGCTGCCCCCGTATTTGGGCGGATTGATTAGGCGGCGGGGCAGGGGCAGGCTGTACTCATGCGTGTCGCGACGTGGATCGCGCTGCTGGCCGGCCTGGTGTTGCTGGCCGCCTGCCAGCAGCCTTACCGGGTGTTTGCCGTGCAAGTGGCCTCGGCCGATCAATCCCCGCCGGGAGCGCTCGCCGATGCCCGCCCGCTGCCGCCCGCCCTTGCCGGCTCCCCGTCGGCCATCGTCCCCGTGGCGGCGGCGGCACGCGCCGAGCACCCCAAATGGGACCTTAACCGCGTACCGGCACAGACGCTGATGGGCCTGCCGGGCATGACCACCGATATCGCCGCCGCCATCATCAACGGCCGCCCCTACCGCGCCAAGCGCGAGCTGATCAAGCGCAAGATTCTCACCGCCGGCCAGTACGCCCGCTGGAAGGATTACCTCGTCGTCCATCGGGCCACAAGCGGGGGCCGCGCCGTTGGCACCGTGGGCTAAGTCGGCGCGGACGGCTGCGAAATTCACGCCGGCGGCCCGCCCCCGGCAAACTACGAGGCGCGGACCCGACCGGGCTGGGGCCTCGAGGGGTCCCCAGCCCGGTCGAGCGTCAAGCGGGTCGAGTGGCGCAGCCACGCGGGGTCCCGCGCCAGTCAATGCCCCGACCGGGCTGGGGCCTCGAGGGGTCCCCAGCCCGGTCGAGCGTCAAGCGGGTCGGGTGGCGCAGCCACGCGGGGTCCCGCGCCAGTCAATGGCTACCAGCCGCGGAAGCGCGGCCACTCGGCGATGACCTCCGCCCCGCCTTCGAGCACGTAATAGCGGTCAAACTGCGCTGCCGTGGCGCAGATGTGGTTGGGCAGAATGCGCACCCGCGCACCCACGGCCAGCCGCGGCGGCGGCGTGCGCCCGCCGGGCGGCAGCGCCAGCACCCCATGTTCCTGGCTGGTTTCGGCCACGATCCAGTTCTCATACGGCTGGCCGGCCTCATCGCACACGATGCCGTAGCCGTGTTGGCCGTCGCCGCGGTCGCGCGACAGCGCCATCCAGCCGGCGTCGGTCAGCGTCCAGCCGCCGAGCGGTCCCTTCTCCGGCTGGTGGCCGATCACCGTGGCCAGCACGCTGCAGGCGATGTCGCCGGGTGTGCACACGCCCAACCCCGCCATGACCAGGTCGAAGAAGCAGTACACCCCCGCCCGCACATCCGTCACGACCTCGAGATTGCGGGCGCAGTGCGCGGTGGGGGTCGAACCCACGCTCACCACCGGACAGGAGAAGCCGGCGCCACGCAGCGTGGCGGCGGCGGTGACGGCGGCGGCGCGCTCCTGTTCCGCCGCCTGTTCCAGGGCGGCGAGGCCGTGGGCGTGGTAGGAGTCGCCGGCGTGGGTGAGCACGCCGCGCAAGCCGCCGGGGGGCAGGGCCCGCGCCACCGCCAGCAGCAGCTCGCGACGCTCCGGCCGAATGCCGGCGCGGTGGCCGTCGGCGTCAATTTCGATCAGCGCCGGAATCGGCGCTTCGCCCGCGCCCGCCCGCGCCGCCAGCGCTTCGGCCTGCGCCACGCTGTCGAGGATCACCGCCAGCTCCACGCCCGCCGCCCGCAGCCGCGCCACCCGCTCCAGCTTCTGCGGCGCGATGCCCACCGCGTAGATCATGTCGCACACCCCGAGCGCGGCGAACTCCTCCGCCTCGCGCAGCGTCGAGACGGTGGCGCTGCCGTTGCCGCCGGCCAGCATCGCCTCCGCCGCCGGGCCGCTCTTGCACGTTTTCAGGTGCGGCCGCAGCGCCGCGCCCAGTCCGGCGATACGCTGCCGCAGCCGCGCGCAGTTGCGCTCGAAACGCGGGCGTTCGAGCAGCAGACAGGGCGTGGACAGATCCTGCAGTCGCGTCGGCATGGTGTGGGTTATTATCCAGCAGTGTGCAACCGTCTGCGGCCCACCATTCTGGTTCTGTCATGGCTGGCGATATCGCTGCCCGCCTGGGGATGGGGTTGTGCCGGCCACCAGGTCGTCGCGCTGATCGCCGCCGCCCACCTGCGGCCGGACGTGGCCGCCCGGGTGGCGCGGATTCTCGCCCAGGCGCCGCCCGCCGCGGTGCGCCATGGCTGTCCCGCCTCCGCCGCCTGGCCCGCCCTGGCGCGCGAGGCCAACTGGGCGGATGCCGCCCGCACCGCCGCCACCGCCGGGTTTCATTTCGTCAACCTGCCGCTCGATGCCCGCCGCGGCCCGGCCGCGCTGGCGGCCGCCTGCGACGGCGGTTGCCTGACCTCGGCCATCGCCCGCTTCGAACTCCAACTGTCGTCGCCGCAGCCGGCGCCGCGCGCCGCCGCCCTGCGCTACCTGATCCATCTGGTGGGCGATGCCTTCCAGCCGCTGCACACCGCCGATGACCGCGACCGCGGCGGCAACTGCGTGCGCACAAGGCTGCCCGGCCGCAAGCGCGCCGCCAATTTGCACCAGGACTGGGACAGCCTGCTGCTGCGCGGCGCCCGGGGCCGCGCCACTCCCTCCGCTTACGCCCGGCGTCTCGACCGCCGCTTCGGCGCGCGCTTCCGCGGCGAGCCGCCCGAGCCCGCCGCCTGGGTATGGTCCAGCCACGCCCTGGCCGCGCGCGCGGCCTACGGCCCGCTGCATCTCACCCCCGGCTGCGAGGAGCGGCCCGTTTCCCTGTCGCCGGGTTATGTTCATGACGCCCAGGCGGTGATTGCCGAACAGTTGGACCGCGCCGGCTGGGCGCTGGCCAATCTTCTGAACCAAGTCCTATCCACCCGGAGCTGACCCCATGCGCCGCTGCCCTCTGCTGCTCTTCGTTCTCGCCGCCGCCCTCGCCGCCGCCGCCCAGCAAGTGCCCGCTTCCGCTCTCGACGGCCTCGCCTGGCGCTCGATCGGCCCGGCCACCACCGGCGGCCGCATCGCCGACCTCACCGCCATCACCGTGCCCGGCGAGCCGCAGGAGATGCTGGTGGGCACGGCCTCGGGCGGCGTCTTCAAGAGCGACAACGCCGGCGTCTCCTGGACGCCCATCTTCGACCACTCCGGCGGCATGATGTCCATCGGCGCGGTGGCCATCGCCCCCTCCAACCCCTCCATCCTCTGGGTGGGCACCGGCGAGGCCGACAACCGCCAGAGCTCGTCGTGGGGCAACGGCATCTTCAAATCCCTCGACGGCGGCGCCACCTGGCAGGCGATGGGCCTCGCGGACACCCGCCACATCGCCAAAATCGTCATTGATCCCCGCAACCCGGAGATCGTCTACGTCGCCGCCCTCGGCCACCTCTGGGGGTCGAACTCCGAGCGCGGCGTCTTCAAAACCACCGACGGCGGCCATAGCTGGAAAAAAGTCCTGTACGTGGACGACAACACCGGCGCCACCGATCTCGCCCTGAGCGCCTCCAACCCCAACCTGTTGCTGGCCGCCACCTACCAGCGGCAGCGCAAGGGCTGGGGTTTCAACGGCGGCGGTCCCGGCAGCGGCATCTGGCGCTCCAGCGACGGCGGCGAACACTGGACGAAGTTGACCCGCGGCCTGCCCACCGGCGTCAAGGGCCGTATCGGCGTGGCGCTTTACCCCGGCGATGACCGCATCGCCTACGCCATCGTCGAGGCCGACGCCCCCGCCGCCGGCCGCGGCGCCCCCGGCGCGGCCCCACGCCAGTCCCAGGGTGGCATCTTCCGCAGCCTCAACCAGGGGGAAACCTGGGAGCACATGTCGGGCCTCGACCCACGCCCCATGTACTACAGCCGTATCTACGTGGATCCCCGCAACCCCGAGCACGTCTACATCATGGGTTCGGAACGTGGCTTCTACCTCTCCGACGACGGCGGCCGGAACTTCCGCGATGTCTTCAGCCGGGTCCACGGCGAGGATCATGCCATGTGGATTGATCCGCTCGATCCCAACCACCTGCTCATCGGCGGCGACGGCGGCGTGTCCATCTCCTATGATCGCGGCGTGAGCTGGCTGTTCCGCGACAACCTGCCCATCGGCCAGTTCTACAAAATCTCGGTGAACCAGGCCACGCCTTTCCTGGTCTGCGGCGGCCTACAGGACAACGGCAACTGGTGCACGCCCTCGGCCACCCATCTCAGCTACGGTCTCTCCAACCGCGATGCCTTCAACGTCGGCGGAGGTGACGGCATGTTTGCGGTTTTTGACGGGGATGACCACACCCTGCTGGTCAGCTCGCAAAACGGCAACACCAGCCGGGTGGATATCCGCACCATGCAGCGCCAGAGCATCGGCCCGGCCCGGCCGCAGCCCGGCCCCGACGGCAAGACCGAGCCCTATCGCTTCAACTGGACCGCGCCGCTGCTCGTATCCCCCTCCAACCCCCAGGTCATCTACACCGCCGCCAACCGCCTCTTTCGTTCCGACGACCAGGGGCGGAGCTGGCGCGCAATCAGCCCTGATCTGACGGCGCAGGTGGATCGCGACAAGCTGACCATGATGGGCGGGCCGGTCCCCGCCGATGCCATGTCGCGCCACGACGGCCAGGACAACTTCAGCGCCCTGACCGCGGTGGCGGAGTCGCCGCTGGACAGCAAACTGCTCTACGCCGGCGCCGACGACGGCACTTTCCAGTCCAGCCGCGACGGCGGCGCCCACTGGACCAACCTCTCGCACAATTTCCCCGGCCTGCCGGCCATGACCCAGGTCAGCGGCATCGAGCCCTCGCGCTTTGTCCCCGGCCGCGTTTACGCCAGCTTCGATGGACACTTCAACGACGACTATGCGCCCCACCTCTACGTCAGCGAGGATTACGGCGCCACCTGGCAGCCCATTGCCCGCGGCCTGCCCACCTCGGTGCACGTGGTGCGTGAGGACCCGCGGGATGCCAACTTCCTCGTCGCCGGCACCGAGGAGGGCGTGTATGCCTCCTGGGATCGCGGCCAGAACTGGACGGCGCTCAACACCAACCTGCCGCCGGTTCCGGTCTACGACATCGTCTACGCCGCGGGCGGCCGGGCGCTGGTGCTGGGCACGCACGGCCGCGGCCTGTGGGTGCTCGACGACACCGCGCCGCTGCTGAGCCTGGGCAAGGCCGTGGCCGCCGGCGCGCCGGCGCTGTTTCCCATCGCCGCGGCGCACCGGCGGACAACCTACAGCCCCCAGTCCTGGTTCGGCTGGGGCGAGTTCTTCGCTCCCAACCCGCCCGCCGGCGCGGTGATTGCCTACTGGCTGCCGCAAGCGGCCAAGGGCAAGGCGGCGATCACGGTGCGCGATGCCGCCGGTCAGGAGGTGGCCCATTTTGAGGGGAGCGCCGGCGCCGGCCTCAACCAGGCGGCGTGGGATCTGCACCGGGCGCCCGCCCTGGCCGCGCCCGCCGGGCGTGGCGGCTTCCGCTTCCAGGCAAGCGGTCCGTGGGTGGCGCCGGGCGCCTATACGGCCGAGGTCGCCGTCAGCGGCGCCGCGCCGCTGCGCGGCAGCATCGAGGTGGACGCTGATCCCGAGAGCCCGCTCGATGGCGCCGGCCGGAAGCAGCGCGCGGCGGAGGTGATGAGCGCCTACCGGCTGGAGCAGCAGTTGGCGCCGGCGCAGACGGCGCTGGAGCAGTGGGGCAAGCAACTGGAGGCCATGCGCGCCTATGCCACCGCTCTGGGCGCAGGGGGCAAGACGGCGCTGGCGGCGGTGGCGCGCGCCGAAGGGGCGCTGCGCGCGCCGGCGGCGGGGTTCAATCGTGTGCTGGCCCAGGTCAGCGGCGCCGAGCGCGGCATGGATGGCTACGAAGGCCTGCCCACCACCGAGCAGTCGGCCGAGTTGGAGGCCGCCTGGAAGGCGGCGCCGGCGGCCGTGCAGGCCCTCAACCGCTTCGCCAGCGAAGCCCTCCCGGCGGCGGAAGCCGCGCTGGCAGGCAAGCGCTGGCCCGCGCGCGCCCCGCTGGTGATTCCCCGGCAGCCGTGAGCCTGCGCCGCAGGCGGCGGGTGGTTACTGCCGGCCGTCGAGCAGCGCCCGCGTCTGCTGCAGCAGGGTTTGCGGCGTGAAGGGCTTGCGCAGATAGGCGAAGCCGGGCTGTTGCTGCAGATCCTCAACCGACGCCGGATCGCTGTAGCCGGAGATCAGAAGAATCTTGATCTTGGGGTGCAGCAGTCCGATTTGCCGCGCCAGCTCCAGGCCGGTCATGGCCGGCATGGCGACATCGGAGATCAGCAGGTGGATCGGCTCGGCGTGGCACCGGGCCGCTTCCAGCGCCAGTTGGCCGTTTTCGGCCGACAGCACCTGGTAGCCGGCGCGGCGCAGCAGCTCCATCACCAGCTTGCGAACGATCTCCTCGTCTTCGGCGAGCAGAATGGTTTCCAGAGTGGGCGCATCCGGCATTGCGCAAATTGTGCCTTCAGCGCTGCCCGCCGTCAAGCCACCCTAATATTTGGTGCGGTTTCCCAGCAGGGGAACCGGCTGCGGAATGCCCGGCGTCAGCCGCGGGTCGGGTTCGGGCTGGCCGTAGACGGTGGTGATGGGCACCACGCCGGCCCAGATGGGAAGCGCGTAGTCGGCTTCTTCATCCCCCGGCGGGCCGCTGCGCACCTTGGCGCTGGCCTCCGTCAGGGGCAGTTCCAGCACCAGGGTGGCTTTCAGCTCCTGCGGCGAGGGCAGGCGGGTGGCCGCCCAGCGGCCGGGGGCAATGTGGTTGCTGACCACCTCCAGGGCATGCAGTTTGGCCTCCGGCTCGGTCACCGCCGCCGCCCGCCCATAGACCATCACCGAGCGATAGTTGATGGAGTGATGGAAAACCGATCGTGCCAGGACCAGACCATCCACCAGGGTGGCGGTCAGGCACATTTCAATTCCCTCGCGCAAGCTGCGCAGCATGTGACTGGCAGCCGAGCCGTGCACAAACACGCGTTCGCCGTCGCGGCCAAAGGCGGTGGGGATGACCACGGGGTGACCCTCGGGCGCCTGGAACCCTATGTGGCAAATAAAGGTGGCGTCGAGGATGGAGTGAATGGCGGCGCGATCATACACACCACGCGCCGGCAGTCGCTTGACCTGGGTGCGGGCCGAGGGAGCCTCGGGAGCAGGCATGAGGAATTGTGGCATAGAATGGGGCTATGAAGCCTGTGCTGCTGCTGAGCTCCGCCGTGATGGCCCTGGTGGGCATGAGTGCTTTCATGCTGCCGCGCGCCGCCGCCACGGATCCCGTGGTGGGCGATGTCCACTCCAGCGTGCGGGTCATCGTTTACCAGGACCTGGAGTGCCCCGACTGCGCCCGTTGGCATAAGGTGTTCACGGCGCAGATTATTCCCCAGTTTGGTTCCAAGGTGGCCTTCGAGTTCCGCGACTACCCGCTGCCGCAGCATCTCTGGTCCTTCAACGCGGCCGTGCTGGCCCGCTATTTCGATACCAAGTCGTTAAAGCTCGGCATGGGCTGGCGCGACTACTGCTTCACCCATCAGGACGAACTCACCCCCACCAACCTCATGGCCAAGGCGGCGGAGTGGGCCCGGCCGGCGGGCGTTACCGCCGCGGAGTTGGAGAATGCCTTCGCCAATGCCGAACTGTTTGCCCAGGTGCAGGCAGACCAGCAGTTGGGGCATCGGGACAACGTGCAGCACACACCCACGGTGCTGTTGAACGGCCACGAGGCTAACACCCCCGAGGAGCTCGAGCAGTGGCTGGCCCAGGCAGCCAAGTAGGGTGAAGCGGCTTCTGCTTGCAGTTGTGGAATAGCCGGACCGGAGTTGATCCCCTTCCCGTAATGGAGTGAGAGCCGCCGCCTTGGCTGCGATCCTGTCCAGCCATTAGCCCGCCCCATGTGTCCAACTCCCTAGCGCCGACGGTTTTGACATCGTCCCGGCGACAAAGGAGAGGATATGCGGGAAAATTCAAAGCTGCGGACTGCCGTGCTCGACACCCTCTGGAAGAGCAGGCTGGTGGGCCTGGCGGTATTTGATGGGGCGCAGGGGACGCTGCGTGAGGCCAACGGTGCGTTTTTGGATCTGCTCGACAGCCGCTACCGGACAAAAAAGACGCTCGGTTCCGCGCTGGAGCAGTGCCTGCCCGAGGTGGAAGCCGGCGGGTTGCAGGCTGCCTTTCGCCAATGCCTGAGCACCGGGCTGGCGGTCCATGTGGACGCGGTTCGGTTCCATCGCCCCGGGGGCGCCAGCCTGCTGGTGAACTGTATTCTCATGCCCCTGCTGGACGAGCACGGCGAGGCGGGTCAGGTCGAGGCCGGCCTGCCGGAGGTGCTGCTGGTGGCCAGCGAGCGCAAAACCGAGTTGCCTGCTGGCGACCGACTCAACCTGGTCGACGTCCACACCCGCCAGGCGCTAGCCCGCCACTTCCACCTTAGCGCCCGGGAAATTGACATCGTCGGGGAATGCCTGCAGGGCAAAAAGAACCGCCAGATCGCCCAGGACCTGCACATCGGCATCTCCACCGTGAAGCGTCACCTGGAGAGCGCCTATCGCAAGATGGGTATCAGCAGCTCGCGCTCCCTGCCCATCGCCATCCTCAACGTCTTGCGTTCGCTCGAACCGGCGGCCGCCGCCGGCGTCAGCCCGGAGTTTTCCCTGGCGGTGGCGCCCCAGGCCGGTTCGCAAGCCGCCTGAGCCAGACGCGCGATCGCCCCCGCGCCATCGCCCCCGGCAAAGACAGGCTGTGTCTGGCTTAGCGGGGCGTACTGCTGGCTGGCGTGAGAGCTTGCAGCGCGGCCAACAAGGGTGTCACCGTGGCTTGCACCGCGGCCTGCGCCGAGGCAAAGCTGGGGGCTTGCTCGCCCTGCCCGCTCATCCATACCAAGTCGCCTTGCGGATTCAGCAACCGCAGGTCGAGCCGGTATTGATACTTGCTCAGATCCACCACCGGGTTGGTGTTCAGCAACAGCGGCGAGGGCGGCAGGCTGTCTCCCGCGGTTTGGTCAAGGTCGGTCACCGGAATATCCAACCCCGCCGGCGCTTTCGTTCCAGCGCTGGACTTGCGCCTGCGGCTGTCCTTGCCCCTGGCAGCCGCGGCGGCAGGTATCTGGCGCAGCACCTGGCCCTTCAGCTCCACGCTGGCATTGCTCTGGTTCTCGGTGATAACCACCTTCTTCGAGTCAAACAATGCCTGGGTGAGCAGGGCCTGCAGCGCGCTCGCGTCCGCGCCGCTGAGCGCATCAATGTACACCCGCAGCACTCCCGCCGGTGCCGCTACTTCCGCCGACGGAGCGGCCGCCGGCGAGGTGATGTCAACGGCATTGACCGGCGGGCTCTGAGCGGCTACGCCCAAGCCAAGGGCGAGCACGAGAGGAATCAGGCCTGAATGGCGCATAGGAATCGCTCCTGCACAGGGGCTGTCTCTCTAAACGTACCCTGAAGAGCACCTCCACGCAACGATTACAAAAGTTTTACATACGCCTGCCGATGAGGCTGCTAACGTGAAAATGTAGCCCCATGGAGACGAATTGAGCGCCGCCCCTGTCCCTGCACAGTACGAGCCTGACCTCTCGGAAATTGCACGCCGCGAAGGAATGAATTGGCCCACGACGCTGGTCCTTGCGATTCTGCACGCCGGGGCCGTCGCCGCGCTGTTCTTCTTTACTTGGAAGGCCTTTCTGGTTGCCGCCGCGCTTTACTGGATCGCCATAGGCGGGGGAATCGGCATGGGCTACCACCGCCTGCATACCCACCGCTCCTACCAGATTCCCGTTTGGCTCGAGTACGTGCTGGCCGTTTGCGGGGCTTTGACGCTCGAGGGGGGACCGATTTTCTGGGTGGCAACGCACCGCCTGCACCACCAGAAATCCGACCAGGATGGTGATCCCCACTCTCCCCGCGATGGCGCCTGGTGGGCGCATGTGGGTTGGATCATCCTCGGCCGCCGCAGCCACAACGACACGCGGCGCATGGCCAAGTACGCTCCCGACCTGGCGAAGCACAAGTTTTATCTCTGGCTCAACACCTACCATTACCTGCCGCTGCTGCTCAGTGTGCCGCTGTTGTACTGGTGGGGCGGGTTGAGCATGGTGTTGTGGGCAGTCTGCGTGCGCGTTGTGGTGGGGCTGCACGCCACCTGGCTGGTGAACTCAGCGACGCACATGTGGGGCAAACGCCGGTTTGCCACCCGCGACGACTCGCGCAACAACTGGTGGGTGGCAGTGCTGACGTTCGGCGAAGGTTGGCACAACAACCATCATGCGCACCCCACCTCGGCCCGCCATGGCCTGGCCTGGTATGAAGCCGACCTGACCTACTGGCAGATCCGGCTGTTGCAGTGGCTGCGAATCGCCCGCAATGTCAAGCAGGCGCGGGTCGGTCAGGCGCCGACGGCGCTGCAAAGCCGGCACGGCGAGTCGTAGCGCGACGCGGCGACCGGGTGCCCCGCGACCCAGGCTTGGCCCCGGGGGCTAAAATCGGGATATGCGCATCAGCGGGCGCCGCCGCCGGGTGGCCGGTTTCATTGTCCTGGGCGCCTGCCTGGTCGCGCTGGCCGTCGCGCTCAACGTGGGATGGATCGTCGTCAACAGCCGCGAGGGCGTGCTGCTGATCCTGGGCATCCTGCTGTTCCCCCTGATCATCGCGGGTCTGGTGCTCAACACCATCTTTTTGGTGCGCGAAATTCGTCGCAACGAGCAGCACAACGCGTTTATCAACGCCGTGACGCACGAACTGAAAACGCCGGTGGCCTCCATCCGCTTGTACCTGCAGACGCTGCAGGCGCGCGAGGTGGAGGAGGGGCAGCGCCAGGAGTTTTACAAAGTGATGCTGGCCGACAGCGACCGTCTGCTGGACACGGTGGAACAAATCCTGCGCACCGGCCGGGCCGGCCATGCCCGGAGGACGCTGGCGCGCCAGCGCCTCGACCTGGCGCAACTGGCGCGGGAAGCAGCGGCGCAGGTCGCCCATCGCTATGACCTCGACCGCGGCGCCATCGTGTGCCGGGGGAAGCCGCCGGACGGCACGGCGGTGGTCAGCGGGGATGCCGACGAACTGCGGGCCGCGCTGGTCAATCTGTTCGACAACGCCGTGAAGTACTCCCTGGCCACGCCGGAGGTGAGCTGGGAGCTGGCCTCCGGCGATGGCCATTGGCTGCTGCGCGTGCACGACCGCGGGGCGGGCATTCCCCGCGCCGAGCTGAAAGCCATCTTCAAGCGCTTCTACCGCGTGCCCAGTCAGTCGGGGCAGGTCAGCGGCACCGGCCTGGGCCTGTTCATTGTGCATTCGGTGGCGCGCCGCCACGGCGGGCGGGTGAGCGCCGAGAGTACCGGGCCGGGCGCCGGCAGCACTTTCACGCTGCGGCTGCCGGCCGCCCGTCCCGCGCCGCTGGCCGCCGGATCCCGGGCATGAGCCGCATCCTGATCGTCGAGGACGAGCTACACCTGGCCCGGGGGCTGCGCTACAACCTCGAGGCCGAGGGCTACGTCGTCGAATTGGCGGCCACCGGCGAAGCGGCGCTGGCCCGCCTCGCCGACCCCGCGGCTCCGCCGGTGGACCTCATGGTGCTCGATGTCATGCTGCCCGGCCAGGATGGCTTCACCGTGGCCGCCGGGCTGCGAGCCCAGCGGCGTTTTCTGCCCATCCTGATGCTCACCGCGCGCGGCTCCGCCGAAGATGTGCTGCGCGGCTTCGAGGCCGGCGCCGACGACTACCTGGCCAAGCCCTTCGAGTTGGCCATCCTGGTGGCCCGCATCCGCGGCCTGTTGCGCCGCGTCCACTGGCGCACGCCGGCCGGCGAGACGCAGGCGGCGGGCGCGGAACCGCCGCCGGAGGTGTACGACTTCCAGGGACGGCATGTGGACTTCTCCAACCTCGAATTGCGGGTGGGCGAACGCACCCTGCCGCTGACGCTGATGGAGGCCAATGTGCTGCGCTTCCTCATCCAGCATCAAGGCATGGCGGTGTCGCGCAAGACCCTGCTGGAGCAGGTCTGGGGATTGAGCGAGGATACGGACACCCGGGCCATAGACAACTTCGTCGTCCGTCTGCGCCGCTACATCGAGGAAGTGCCGGCCCGGCCCCGCCATTTGCTCACCGTGCGCGGCGTCGGCTACAAGTTCGTGCCCCGCCCCTGAAGGCGGCGCAGCCGGTCAGCCGGCGCCGCGCCCGGCGCAAGCTCAACGAAAGTGCGACGCTTAAACCGCCAGCGAAACCTGGCGCGAAGTGAGATGGGTCTGCAGCAGGTCGTTTGACAGCCGTTTGCTCAGGTAGACCTTCGAGTTGCCGCTGTCGTCGAGGTCGGGTTCGAACTTCAGCACATCAAACTGCAAATGATCGAGCGCTGCGCGCATGCCGTAGAAGCGGTTCTTGGTCTTGACTACGAACAACTGATAGTCGTGCCGCAGCGCCCACTCCTCCTGTTGCTCGGTCAGTGCGCGGTAATGGCCCTGGTGGCGCCACTGCTGCCGGGTGCCGCCCAGCCAGCTATAGAAGACCCGCTGCGGGCCGAAAGGCACACAGTCGCCCAGCCGCTGGCTCAAGTCGCGAATCTCCGGCTCGGTTTCCAGGCTCGAAAGTCGCAACTCGTGGCCGACTTTAAATGCAACCGGCATCCAATGGCTGCCGTCTTCCGGAGATGGCGCCAGCGAGATCAGGATCAGGTGGTCGCGCGCCTGCAACCGTTGGCGCAGATCGGCGGCGGTCTTGGGATGGGCAAACTCCTGGAAGTACTGTTCCATGTACTCGACTTCCAGGCTTCCCGCCTCCAGGCTGTATTGCCGGATGATGTGTGCCACGCCCCGCCGTCCTTTGCCAGGATATAGAGTAGCCGAAGGCGGCGTGGCCAGAGTATGGCGGTCAGGCCGAGCGGGCCGAGGTCTTGGCGGAGGTGAGCTTGGCGGGCTGGCGGGCGTGCAATTCCGAGGCGAGATAACGGCCAGGCCAATGGCAGTGCGGGCAGACCACGCGGTAGATGCCGAAGTGTTCCAGCTTGCCACAGTCGCGGGTGGCGAAAACCACGCCGCAGCGGCCGCACTTGACACGATAAGGAGCCTGGTGAGAACTGGTTTGGCCGCCGCCCATGTCCTATATGATGTCGCGGGTGGCCGGTCAGGTGCCCACCAGAGGCGGCGCGCCGCGTCCGGCCGGCGCAGAACGGCACCGAGCGCGGGGCCCCGCGGCAGGCAATCGCCCCGCCCCGGCGATTTCTGGCTGGTGGGGAAGGGCGGGGCCGGTATAATATCGGAGACATTCAGCCAGGACGGCGCTGCCGTAAGCAAAGCAGCGTCAAGGGCCAATATTCGCCTGCCCCGCGCAGGTGCGGGAGACGATACCTCTCTGCTCAAACCTCCGGCCACGCTTCGCCCCCATCCGCGCCCGCGCCGCGCCGCCTCTGGCTACGTCCGCGGGCTCTGGCTCGGGCTGTGCCTGTGCCTGTTGCCGGCGGCCCTGGCGGCCCAGGCCACGCCCCCGGCGGCGGCCGCCTCCCAGGCGCCCAACATCATTGCCGCCATCGAGTGCCACGGCAACCACCGCGTCCCCTGCCAAACGATCAAGACCCGCATCACCAGCAAGCCCGGTTCGGTCTACGACCCCAATGAGATCAACCGCGACTTCAACTCGCTGTGGAACCTGGGCTACTTCGACGACATCACCTTTTCGACCGAGCGCACTCCCCAGGGCCTCATCCTGCACGTCACTGTGACCGAAAAGCCCCTGGTGCGCGACATTAAGTACGAAGGCCTCAAGTCCATCACCGAGTCCGACATCCTCGATCGCTACAAGGCCCGGGGCGTACATCTCGAGCGCGACTCGCCCTACGACCCGACGGTGGAGAAGCACGCCGAGGTAGCCATCAAGGAGCTGCTGGCCGAGCATGGCCGCCAGTTTGCCACCGTTACCCCGGTGCTCAACGTGCTGCCGCCCAGCTCGGTCAACCTGACCTTCAAGGTGGACGAAGGACCCAAGGTCAAGGTGGGCCAGATCGCCTTCACCGGCAACAAGGTCCTAAGCGACGGCACCCTGCGCGGAGCGATGAAGCAGTTGCACCCCATCGGCATCCCCTACTCGCTGATCTTCGAAAACCTGTTCAGCCGCACCTATGACGCCACCAAGCTCTCGGCGGACATGGAGAGCATCCGCGACGCCTACCAGAACCGCGGCTACTTCGAGGCGCTGGTCGAGGACCCGAACATCAAGCTGCGTTCCACCCAGGGATTCAAGCTGCTGTTCTGGGGAGGCAAGCCGGGCAAGGAAGTGGACCTCACCATCCCGGTGGTGGAAGGCGCCAAGTACAAGGTCGGCAAGGTCACCTTCATCAACAACCACTTCATCACCAACGATTACACCCTGACCAACGTCCTCGGCCTCAAGAGCGGCGACGTCATGGACGTGGACAAGCTGCGCAAGGGCTTGCAGGCGCTGACCAAGGTCTACGGCCAATACGGCTACATCAACTTTGTCGCCACCCCCGATCCCCGCCCGGATGAAAAAGACAAAGTAGTGAACATCACCATGGACATGCAGGAGGGCAAGCCCTTCTACGTCCATCACATTGAGTTCAGCGGCAACACCACCACCCGCGACAAGGTCATCCGGCGCGAGCTGCTGCTCGATGAAGGCAGCCGCTTCAACTCCACCGCCTGGGACAACAGCATTCTGCGACTCAACCAGCTCGGCTACTTCGACACCATCAAGCCCGAGGACGCCACCATCACCCAGAACACCAGCGGGGCGGAAGGCGAGGTGGACATCAACCTGCACGTCAAGGAGAAGGGCAAGAACAACATCGGCCTGCAGGGCGGCGTGAGCGGCATCGCCGGCAGCTTTCTGGGCTTGAACTACTCCACCAACAACTTCCTGGGGTTGGGCGAAACCCTGGGGGTTTCGGTCTCGACCGGCTCGCTGCAGAAGAACTTCACCTTCTCGTTCACCCAGCCCTACGTGCACAACCGCCCCATCCAGTTGGGCTTCAGCGCCTACGTCAACGACTTCCATTACGACCAGGCCAAGGCGGCCTCGATTCTGGCGGGCCAGAATCTGGATTCTTACTTTGCCGGCCTGGGCGCCAGCAACCTGCTGAACTACGCTCAGAACTCGCACGGTTTCACGCTCAGCGCCAGCTACCCCAAGCCGCGGTCATTCACCCGTTACGGCATCACCTACCGTTGGGATAACTCGAACCTGCGGCCGTTCACCTCGGCGGCCTCGCTGCTGTTCAGCTCGGTGGCTTATCGCGGCATTTCCGGGCCCAGCAACCTGAACGGCATTCAGACCAGCGAGCTGATCCCGTCGTTCACCATCAATACGGTGGACAACCCCACCTTCCCCACCCACGGCAAGAACATTTCGCTTTCGATGGGCGTGGCCGGTTTCGGCGGCAACGTCAAGATGCTGCAGCCCAGCGCGCTGCTGGAGTACTACCACCCCTTCGGCTGGCACAACGTGCTGGCGATGCGTTTCCTGGGCGCCAAGGTCACCGGCTACGGCGGCAGCGAGCCGCCCACATTTGATCGTTTCTATATCGGCGGCGAAGACACCATCCGCGGCTTCGACATCATGGCGATCACCCCCATCGCCCTGATTCCCAGCGAAACCCAGGTCACGCTGATGGATCCGTTCAATCCCAGTCAGCCGCTGACCAAGAACATTCCCAACCCCACCCCCGGCAACCCCGGCGGCACCATCGCCAAGACGTTCACGGTCAGCATTCCGACCTACCAGTTCGCCACCCCCGGCGGCGACACCGAGGCCATCGGCAACCTGGAGTACCGCATCCCGCTGTCGCAGGGCGCCATCCCGGTATCGTTTTCGCTGTTCACCGACGCCGGCATTGACATGATCTCCCAGCACAGCCAGTTCCAGGTGAATCAGGCGGTGGTGGATCGCCTGCAGACGGACTTTGGCCGCTCCTTTTCGCATACCATTCCGCTGGTGCCCGGCACCAACAACCAGGTGCGCATCTCGACCGGCATCGAGATCGAGGTGACGCTGCCCGTGGTGCATGCCCCGGTTCGCCTGTATTACGCCCTCAATCCCGGCCGGGTGAACAAGGTCATCAATGTCCCGCAGCTCTACACGCAAGCCGATTTTGAGCGTGGCATTCCAGCCGCCTTCCTGACCGACGCCGACGTGCAGCGGGCGCTGCTGTTCACCATGCACCAGTTGCAGATCGCCCCCGGTACGCCCTTCCGCGAGGCCCCGCATGTGCTGCGGTTTACAATTGGGCGGACATTCTAGCCTATAATCGTGTGTATCCGAGGATCATCATGACTTTCCGCACCCTTGTTCTGACGGGCCTTTGCGCCGCCCTTATGGCTCCAGCCGCCTTGGCGCAGGCCAAGCCCGCCGCGCCGCCCGCCGCCACCGCTGCCGCGCCGACCGGCTCGCCCACGGTCACCGGCCCCAGCAAGATCGGCTTCATCAACATTCAGCAGGCCATCGCCAGCACCGAAGAAGGCAAGAAGTTGGCCGCCGATCTCAAGACGCGCTTCACGCCCAAGCAAACCGACCTGGAGAACCAGCAGAAGGCGATTGACGCCCTGCAGAAAAGGCTGCAGGATGGCGGCAACACCATGAGCCAGGCGGCCAAGGACGACCTCAACCGTCAGATCCAGACCAAGCAGCGCGACTTTCAGCAGGATGTGCAGAACTTCCAGTCGGACACGCAAAGCGCCGAGTCCGACGCCATGAACACCATCGGCCAGAAGATGATGCCGCTGCTCAAGAAATACGCCGACGACCACGGTTACACGGCGATTGTGGACATCAGCTTGGGCTGGCCGCAGCAGTCGGTGCTCTATTTCAACCCCGGCACCATCATCACCGGCGACATCGTCAAGCTCTACGACCAGGCCCATCCCCTGGCGGCCTCGAGCACCACCGCGGGCGGCAACCGCTGATATGAGCCGGAACGCGCACCTCTACCTCACGCTGGCCCTGAGCGGCGCGCTGCTGGTTACCGCCGCCTCCGCCCAGTCCGCCGCCACGCCGCCGGCCAGCGCCGCGGCCAACGCCAGCGCCAGCGCTTTACCGCCGCTGCCCCCTCCGCCTACGGTGACCGGCCCCAGCAAGGTCGGCTTCATCAACATTACCCAGGCGATCGCCAGTACCGCCGAAGGCAAGAAGCTTTTGGCCGATCTGCAGGCCAAGTTCGCGCCCCGCCAGACCGAACTGCAGAACCAGCAGAAGGCGATCGAGGCCCTGCAAAAGAAGCTGCAGGATGGCGGCAGCCTGCTCAGCCAGGCGGCCAAGGACGATCTCGCCCGCCAGATCCAGGCCAAGCAGCGCGACTTCAACCAGGCCCTGCAGAATTCCCAGCAGGACTACCAGAGCGCCGAGTCCGACGTGCTCAACGAAGTGGGCAACAAGCTGTTGCCGGTGCTCAAGGCCTACGCCGACCAGCACGGCTACACGGCAATTGTGGATGTCAGCCAGCAATGGCCTTCCCAGCCGGTGCTCTACTTCAATCCTGGCGCCAACGTCACCGCCGACATCATCAAGCTCTACGACGAACAACATCCGGGGGCGTGATTGGCGCGGGCCCCTGCCGGGCTGCGCCCGGCATCCCGCTTTTCCCGCACCGCCGGCGACGCTTCGCCGGGGGCCCCTGCGCCCCGGCTCCGCACTTCCAGAAGGAGTACGCGGTACCTGGCGCGAAGCCCTGCCGCGCCTTCTGGAGATGCGGAGCCGGGCGCGGCCGCCCGGCGCAGCGCCGCTGGCGGCCTAAGAGAGCGGGGCGCGCGGCGCAGCCGCGTTGGGGGCCCCCGCGATCAATACTGATAAAAGCTGAGCT
>JBQCEU010000300.1:0-3476 GCA_051959955.1 Terriglobales bacterium
TGCGGTGACGGCAATGTGGTGTTTCTCCAGGGCGCTGATTACCGGATTGACTTCGCTTGCGGTGAGGACGAAATCGCCGGTGGTGGCCAGCCTGGCGCCTGCCGCCTGTTGGAAGTTCATGGACTCGGCCACGCCCATGGACGGCGGGACCTCCATGCCCGCCATGGTGATGCCGGCGGCACGCGGCACGCCAAACGCCAGCACCCCGGCATTCCACTTGCCCGTCCGGCCAAGGGCCGACTCGACCGTCTTCACCCAAGGCGGCGCGGGCACGGCGGCGGAAGCGGATGGCGCGCCCAGCGGCGTCTGCGATAGCGCCAGCGCGGCATGCAGGGTTTGCGCCAGCGCGGCGGCCTCGCCCTGCGCCCAATAGTGCATGTACATCACGTGTGGGCTTTCGAACAGCAGGTGGTTGTGCAGCGCGCTGATTTCATAGCCGCCTTGCCGCAGTCGCGCCATCACCGGGTTGACTTCGCGCGGCAGCAGGCACAGATCACCCGTCACCACGGCGTGACTGCCGGAGGGCGCAAACGCCGCCCATGAGACCAGCGCCAACCCCGGCCGCAGGGTCACGCCGTCGAGCGTGACGTGCAGGTCGCTGCGCGGGAAGCTCACGCGGTAGACGCTGCCGTTGCGCTGTCCGGTGCGCCCCAAAGCCTGGTCAATGGCGACCGTGTTCAGGCCCTGCGAGGCGAGCCAGCAGGATGCGAGTAGCGCGACAGCGCTGGTCGCCGCCACGCGTCGAAAAAAAGCCATAAACACCTCCGTCCGCCGATCGCCGCCAGTATAGCGCCGCGGCCTACCGGGCGGCTGACCGGAGGCGCAGGAACACCACCGCTCCCACCGGGTGGCTGCCGTACAGCGGCCGCAGGCGGTCGGGGGTGGTGGCGAAGGTGAACTGGCCGCCGAAGGCGGTGGACAGGTGCGGGAGGAACGAAAACTCGCGGTCGTAGCCCAGCGTATAGGCCTGCACCCGCCCGATGATGCTCTCCTGGAACCCCGGCGGCTCGGGCGTGTCGCGGAAGAGCAGCTCGCTGGTACGGTCCACGTTCTCGATGCGTCCCCAGACGGCGTTGTGATCGGCGAAGCGCAGCGTGGACTCGGCCAGGTAGCCGTTCCAGATCAGGCCTTCGGAGTCATGGTTGCGCCCCCAGAGCAACGTGCTGGCCCAGTTGCCGCCGGGCAGGGGGCGGTTGTACATCAGCGAGGCGGTGGTGCGGCCGAGGTTGACCGCCGGGTGCAGCACCTCGGGGCTGTGCATCTGGGCGTGCGAAACCTGGGCGCTCCAGTTGGCGGTGGGGTTGACGGTGGCGCGCCACGACCAGGAGTCAATGCGCCCCTGGTCAGTGTCCCAGCGGAACTCGTCGGGCTCGCGGCCATGGAAGCCGGAGAACTCAAGCCGGGCGAAGCGGTGGGTGAGGCCGACGGTGACGACATCGTCGGAGATGTGGGTGGAGTCTTCCAGATGATGGCCGAGTGCCGCCATGGGATCCTCGGCGGCGGAGGCGCGATGGGGATAGGCGGTGGGCCCCATGGCGGGGTCGCCCACCGGCGCCGCGTAGAAGGAGAGCAGCGTCTGGTCGCCCAGCCGGAGGTCGTAGAGAGCGGCCAGCTCCATGAAGAAGTCGTGGGGATGCTGGCCATCCACGATGGGCTGGCCGAAGGCGGTTTCGCCCTGCTGGAAAAGTTCGGGATAGAAGCGGTGGGTGACGGTGGCCGGCTCCAAACTGAGCATGGCGCGCAGGGTGAGCTGGCCCGGCCCCCAGCGGCGCATGGCCATGGGCATGAACCAGTTGGTGGAGAAGAACTTGTCGGCGCCGCGCGGCCCGCTCTGCTGCAGGGCATTGACGAAAACCACGCCGTGGAACATGAACATCCACTTGCCCTTCATCACCATCCACATCGGCGCCGGGGTCGAATCCGGCTCCATGCTGGTGCCCGAACCGGTGTGCTGCAACACGGCGGTGACGAAGTCGGGCGCCGGCATCCCGCCGCTTTGCGCCGCCAGCGGCAGCACCCAGCAGAACGCTCCCACACAGAAGCTCAGAAAACTCCTTCGCATTCTCTTCCTCCGCGCACACTTCGGCCCAACCACCAGACAGGGAGGGGAAGGGAACTAGAGGCGCAGCACGCGGAGAGCGGGCGGTGAAGCGGCTACTCGGACCGCCTTGGCGAAGGCCGGGCTGGGCCGGGGAGCAGGCTCGGGCAGCAGAGCGGCGACTGGCCCCGCGGCCAATAGCGGCATCGGCGGCGCGGTCAACGCCGCCGGCGGCGCCGGCGCCGCCCGGCAGCAGGAGTGCGGGGACGGCATGGGGCAGACGGCACGGGCCGGCGCGCATAGGCCCGGGGCGGCGAGGAGCAATCCCAGAAGGACGCCCATAACCACAAAGTGGTAACGGCTCCGCATTCCCTCCCACTCTACATCATTGCGGAGTAGACTGGCCTCGTGCTCGAGCTGCAACGGGTCACGAAGGCCTACGGTCGGCTGGAGGTGCTGCACGAAACCAGCTTCACCCTCCATCGCGGCGAGATCTGCGGCTATCTCGGCCCCAACGGCAGCGGCAAGAGCACCACGGTCAGAATTCTTGCCGGCCTGTTCCCGCCCTCTGCGGGCGAGGTGCTGCTCGACGGCCACCCCATCGCCGCTGATCTCGACGGCTACAAGCGCCGCCTGGGCTTTGTACCCGAAGAGGCGCAGGTGTATCGCCACCTCAGCGGCCAGGAGTATCTGGAACTGGTGGGCGGACTGCGCGGCATGGAGGGGGCGGCACTGCGGCCGCGCATCCGCGGACTGTTGGAAGCCTTTGGTCTGGCCGGCGATGCCGATGTTCCGCTCGACGAATACTCGAAGGGCATGCGGCAGAAGGTGCTGCTGGCGGCGGCTCTGCTCCACGATCCTGAGGTTCTGATCCTGGACGAGCCGTTTTCCGGCCTCGATATCACCACCGTCCTGCTGGTGCGCGAGCTGTTGGCGGCTCTCGCCGCCCGCGGCCGCATCATCCTCATCACCTCGCACGAGCTGGAGCTGATGGAGCAGCTCTGCCAGCGCGTCATGGTCGTCTATCGCGGTCGCATTGTCGCCGACGACCGGGTGGCGAACCTGCGCGCGCTGACCGCGCAGCCCAATCTGGCGGCGATCTTCACCGAACTCACCGAACAGCGCGATTTGAAATCCCGCGCCGGTGAGCTGACCGCCCTGTTGGGCGGAACGCCGTGAATCAGTTCGCCCTGCTCTTTGGCAACGCCTGGCGGCGGTTCACGCGCCTCGACGGTCTCGCCCGCAACACCGATCCGCGCTCGGCGCTGATCCTGGCCGCCATCTTCTTCGCCGCCCCCGGTGTGTTCTTTGCCTTCTGGCTGGCGTTTCCCATGGTGGTCGGCTTTCACATGGCCATGGTGGACGCCCGCCCGGCGCTCAACGAGCTGGCCAACTACTCCGGCCTGCTGGTGGCGCTGGCGGCGCTGCTGGAGTGGGA
>JBQCEU010000301.1:0-3842 GCA_051959955.1 Terriglobales bacterium
GGTGGAGGAGGTGT
Organism: Terriglobales bacterium; assembly: GCA_051959955.1. Taxonomy (GTDB): domain Bacteria; phylum Acidobacteriota; class Terriglobia; order Terriglobales; family SCQP01; genus SCQP01. Next base: position 15 of record JBQCEU010000301.1, read on the forward strand.
ACGCGGCGCTGGGGTACGGGAAGATTTCGGCGCGGCAACTGCTGCTGCGGCTGCTGCCCGCCGCCGAGCGCACCCCGGAACAGGCGCGGCGGCTGGCGGGGCCGGCGCGGCGGGCGCCGCAGCCGCGGGCGGCGGGGCCGATTCTGGTGCGCGGGTTCAGCGACCTGCTGGTGTACCGGGCCGCCTGCTGCTCGCCCATCCCGGGAGAGCCGATCGTGGGCTACATTACGCGCGGGCGCGGAGTGGGGGTGCACGCCGCAAGCTGCACCAACGTGCGCAACCTGCTGTACGACGCCGACCGGCGGATTGAAGTGGCGTGGGCGCCGGAGGCGTGCGAGCTGTGCGAAGTGAAGCTGGTGATCCACTCCGACGACAACCCGGGGATCCTCAACGCCATTACCAACGTCATCTCCGAGCAGGGGAGCAACATCCGCAACATCGGGGCGCGGACGGGTGAAGGCAAGGCGGTGATTGACGTTTCGGTGGAGGTGCGCGACGCCGCCGGGCTGGAGAATATCCTGCAGGGCCTGAAGCGCATCGCCGGCCTGCACTCGGTGGAGCGGCTGCAGGCGGCGAGCCCGCGGACGGGCGAGCGGGAAGCCGCCGGCGGCGCCGCGCCGCCCCGCAAGCATCGCGCGGCGGCCGGGCGGCGCGGTGGTAAGCTGTTGTAATGTCCAGGGACACCATTGCCAGCAAGAGCGCTCCCGCCGCCATCGGTCCGTATGTGCAGGCGGTGCGCGCCAACGGCTTCGTCTTCTGCTCCGGCCAGATCGCGCTCGACCCCGCCACCGGCGCCTTCGCCACCGGCGATGTCTCGGTGCAGACCGAGCGGGTGATGCAAAATCTCAAGGCCGTGCTGGAAGCCGCCGGCAGCAGTCTGGCCAAGGCGGTGAAGACCACCGTGTATCTGGCCGACATGAACGACTTTGGGGCGATGAACGCGGTCTACGGCCGCTACTTCCCCGAGAACCCGCCGGCGCGCTCGACGGTGGCGGTGAAGACGCTGCCCAAGGGCGCGCAGGTGGAAGTGGACGTGATCGCCCTGGCGTAGACGCCAGGCAGCGGCTTAAGCGGACTTGGCGGCGGTTTTGAGGCGGCGGAGGGGCTTCTGCACATTGCCGCTCTTGAGGCAGTCGGTGCACACGCGCAGCCGGGCGGTGCCGCCGCCGGGGCGCTGCACGCGCGCCGGTTGGAGGTTCACGTTCCAACGCCGCTTGGTGACGTTGTGGGCGTGGCTGATACGATTGCCGAACTGCGGCCCTTTGCCGCAGAGATCACAGACGCGTGCCATAGAAATCCTCTCCAGCCTAAGTTTAAGATTATACAGGAACCGGAGGGCCAGCGGCCATGAACCCGCGGATTGGCGATACCACCGACGACTACTGCACGCGTTGCCACCGCCTCACCGACCATAGCGTGGCGGCGATGGTGGGCGACACGATCGCCAGCACCACCTGCCGCACCTGCGGTTTTCAGCACGATTACCGCGGGGCCAAGGTGCCGGCGCGGCCCAAGGCGAAATCCAGCGCGTTTGACCAGGTGTTGGCCGGCATTCTGGGAGAGCAGCCGGCGGCGCCCGCCGCCAAGCCGCGCGGCAAGAAGAAGAAATGAGCGGGACGGAGCCTTCCGACGCCGCTTTGGCGGCGGGCGTGGCGCCGCCGGACGCGGAGGCGGTGCTGGCGCTGGTGGGGGCACACGTGGCCTCGCCGCTGGGGCGGGCCGAGTTGGGCCGGCTGCGGTTCCATCGTGATCGCAACGAGTGCGAACGCGGGCAGGCGCGGTGGCAGCAGGCGCAGATTTGGCAGCAGCGGCGGGGAGGGTTCCGCTTTGCCGGCTTCACCGACCCCGCGCCGCAGTTGCAGCAGGCGCGGGCCTCCAGCGCGGGACTGGACGGCCGCGAGCTGCTGGAGATCGCGGCCTTTCTGGAAGCCATGGCCGGCCTGCGCGCCAGCCTGCTGAGCGAGGAGGCGGAGGCGGGCGGCGCGCCCGACGAGTGGCCGCTGCTGCGGGAGTGGGCGGCGGCGCTGCCCGACCTGGGAGCGCTGGCGCGCACGCTGCGCCGCGCCCTGCTGCCGTCGGGCGAGTTGGCGGACGAGGCGAGCCCGGAGCTGGCGCGGCTGCGGAAACAGCGGGCCCGCCAGCGCCAGGCGATCGAAGCCGCGCTGGCCGGCGAAATGCAGCGGCTGGGCGCGGGCACGACCGGCGCCCTGCAGGAAGAACTGGTGACGGTGCGCAACGACCGCTACGTGCTGCCGGTGCGGGCCGAGTCGCGGCGGCGGGCGCCGGGCGTGGTGCACGGCGCCAGCTCCAGCGGCCAGACGGTGTTCGTCGAGCCGCTGGCCACGATCGAGCTGAACAACGAGAACATCCGGCTGGCCGAGCAGGAAAGGGAAGAGGTGATCCGCATCCTGCGCGAGCTCAGCCGCCAGGTGGGCGCGGCGGCGCCCGAGCTGGCGGCGGGGGCCGCGATCTGCGGGCGGCTGGAGCTGGAAGCCGCCAAGGCGGGCTTCGCCGCCGCCTACGGCGCCGGCGGCGCGGAGTTCACCGACGACACTCTGAGGCTCGATGCCGCCCGGCATCCGCTGCTGGTGGCCACGCTGCGCGGCCGCGAAGGACGCGCGGTGGTGCCGCTGACCCTGCAACTGGGGCCGGAGCGCATGCTGATCGTCAGCGGCCCCAATACCGGGGGCAAGACGGTGGCGCTGAAGACGGTGGCGGTGGCGGTGTGGATGGCGCAGTGCGGGCTGCCGGTGTGCGCGCGGCGGGCGCGGCTGCCGCTGTGCGATGCGCTGTGGGCCGATGTGGGCGACGTGCAATCCATCCAGCAGGATTTGAGCACCTTCTCCAGCCATCTGGTGCACATCCGCGGCATTCTGGCCGAGGCCACGCCCCACAGCCTGGTGCTGCTCGATGAGCTGGGAACGGCCACCAACCCGGCGGAGGGCGCGGCGCTGGCCATCGAGATCGCGGAATCCCTGCGCGGGCGCGGCTGCTGGACGCTGATCTCCACCCATCACGACGAGATGAAGGCCTGGGCCAGCCAGCACCCGGGCCGCGTGGCCAACGGCTCGGTGGCGGTGGATGCGGCGACGCTGGCGCCGACCTATCAGTTCCGCATGGGCGTGCCGGGCGTATCGGCGGGCCTGGACATGGCGGCACGGCTGGGCCTGCCCGCCGCCATCGTGGAGGGCGCCCGGAGCCGCCTGGGCAGCAGCCAGCGCCAGGCGGCCGAGTATCTGCAGAAGCTGCAGCAGAGCCTGGCCGAGGCCGAGGACAAGCTGCGGGGCGCGGAAGCGCGGGAGCGCGAAGTGGCGGCGCGGGAGCAGGCCATCGCCGCCCACGACCGCACCTGGCAGCAGAAGCAGATGACGCAGTTGCGCGCGGAGATGGAGCGGCGCTTCGCCGCCTTCGCCGAAGCCGGCGACCGGCGCTGGCAAAAGGAGCTGGACGAGCTCAAGGCCTCGCTCACCGCGGCGCAGCAGCGCAAGCTGGCGGCGGCGCGCGCCCGCCAGCGGCGGGAGGCCGAGGAGCAGTGGGCGGCCGAGTCGGCCCCCGCCCTGGGAGAAGGGAAGCCGGCGGCCGCGGCCCCGGTTGTCGCGCACTCCGGCGATCAGGTTCGCCTGCGTTCGCTGCGCGCTCCGGCGCGGGTGCTGCGCCGGATCGAGGACGGCAGCTACGAAGTGGCCGCCGGAGCGGTGCGGATGCAGGGGGCGGCCGGCGATATCGAGGCGGTGATCCCGGCCGCCGGAAACGCCCCGGCGCCCACCACCGGCAAGAGCGCCGACCGGCTGACGCCGGCCATGCTGGAGGTCAACCTGATCGGCCTGC
>JBQCEU010000302.1:0-3110 GCA_051959955.1 Terriglobales bacterium
GCCTATGCCGCCAGCGCCGAGGCGGCGCTCGCCTCGGCCGCCGCCGCCGCCCGGCCCGGCGACCTGATCCTCACCCAGGGCGCGGGCAGCGTCTCCGGCCTGGGCGAGAAACTGCTGGCGGAGTTGCGCGCACAGGTGCCGGCGGGCACCGGAGCCCGGCGGTCATGAAGCGCGGACGCGACCGGGAAGACGACCTGGCCCCCGAGGAAGAGCTGGAGATCGAGGCCGGGGCCGCGGAGCCGCCGGAGGAACCCGAGTACCGCCGCCGGCGGCAGCCGGTGCGGGTGCGCAAGGCGGCCTTTGACTGGCGGCGGCGGCTGCGCCGCGGCTGGAAGCCGCTGCTGGGCGGCGGCGCGGTGGTGGCCGTCGGCCTGGGCGCTTACGCCATGCTGGCCCACAGCGCGTGGTTCACGCTGCGCAGCTCCGATCAGATCACCATTCGCGGCGCGCAGCACGCCGCCGCCGGGCGCATCGAGCAGGTGTTTGCCGCCGACCTGGGGCGCAACGTGTTCTTCATTCCGCTGGCCGTGCGGCGGCAGGCGATCGAGACCCTGCCCTGGGTCGAGCAGGCGGCGGTGCTGCGCGTCTGGCCCGCCACCATCGAGGTGCAAGTCCGCGAGCGCACGCCGGTGGCCTATGCGCGGGTGGGCGCGCATCTGTCGCTGGTGGACGCGCACGGCGTTCTGCTGCCGCGGCCCGGGCAGGGGAGCTTTGATTTTCCGGTGCTGATCGGCCTGGAAGGAGTGGAGGCGGCGCAGCCCAACGCGCCCCGCTGGCTGGCGGACCGGGCCACCCAGGTGGCGCAATGGCTCACGCTGGCCCATGCCATGGACCAGAACGGCTCCCACAGCCACCAGGTTTCGGAAGTGGATCTGAGCGATGCCGGCGACGTGCGCGTCCGCCTCAGCCTGCCTGGCGGCGGCACCGTGCTGGTGCACTTCGGCGACCAGAACTTCGCCGCCCGCGATGCCCTGTTGCAGGCGCAGATCGCCGGCTGGCGGCAGAAGTATCCATATCTGAGCTCGGTGGATCTGCACTTTGACGGTCAGGCCATCGTGGACCCGGGCACCGCGCCCCCGGCGGAGACGCCCGCGGCCAAGCCGCCCGCCAAAGCGACGCCGGCAAAAAAGACGCCCGCCCGCACCGCCCACGGAGGGGGGCGATGACCGCCCCCGGAATGGCCCGCACGGCAGCGCCGGCGCCGTGTTTTCACATCCTCGACCTGGGAACCTCCACCCTGCGCCTGCTGCAGGTGCGGCTGGTGGACGGCGCCCTGGAGTATGCCGCCCACCTCACCGCGCCGGCGCACGGCATGCGCAAGGGCGCGGTGATCAGCCTGGCGCAGGCGGCCGAGGCCATGCAGAAACTGGCGGCGGAGATGGAGCAGCGCACCGGGGTGCCGGTGGAGCGGGTGTTTCTCAGCCTCACCGGGGCCCAGGTGAAGGGCCTCAGCAGCCAGGCCGGGCTGCCGCTCACCTCGCGCAGCCGCGAGGTGACGCGCGAGGACGCCCGGCGGGTGCTCGATCTGGCGCGCGCCATCGCGCTGCCCGACGACCGCCAGATCCTGCACGTGGTGCCGCAGGAGTTTGTGCTCGACCGCCAGGGCGGCATCCACGAGCCGGTGGGGATGCTGGCCTCGCGCCTGGAGGCGCGCATTTACGCCATCACCGCCGCCACCAGCGCCAAGGACAACCTGGTGCTGGCCGCCAACCATGCCGGGCTCGAGGTGGAGGAGTTGATCTTCGCCCCGCTGGCCGCCGCCGAAGCTTGTCTGGAGACCGAGGACCGCTTCGCCGGCGTGGCCATGGTGGAGTTGGGCGCGGGCTCGACCGGCATCCTCGCCTACAGCCAGGGCAGCCTGGTGCATGCGGCCAGCATCGCCATCGGCGGCGACCACTTCACCAACGACATCTCCATCTGCCTGAACACCCCGGTGGCCGAGGCCGAGCGGCTGAAGCTGGGCTTCGGCGCCGCCACCGGCGCGCTGGCGGGCGGCGACGGCGTGGCCATCGAAGTTCCCGGGATGCACGGCCAGGCCTCGCGGCTGCTGCCGCAGCGGCAGTTGTGCGAGTGCATCGAGCCGCGGGCGCGCGAGCTGGCGCGGCTGATCGCCAAGGAACTGGCGACGGTGCCGGGGCTGGCGGCGGGGATGATGCTCAGCGGCGGCGGCGGGCGTCTGCCGGGGCTGCCCGAGATGCTGGGTGAGGCCACTGGCCTCGGGGTGCGCACCGCCGCGCCCAGCCTTATAGAAGGCATGCCGGCCGAACTGGCCGAACCGGAGTTCGCCTTCGCCGTCGGCGCCTGCTTCTACGCCCACCGCCTGGTGGCGCGGCAGCAAAAGGCGCCGGGATGGTGGGAGAAGCTGCGCGCGCGGTGGGCCCAGTTGGCGGATTAAGTTGTTGATGGGCAAGGGGTTGTCATCCATTCAGCGACCCCTATTGCCACTCGACCCGGCCAAACCGCCGTTCGCTGGATTGGCCTTGGGTCTCCCCTGACCAGCCGGTAGCATCACAATAAGCCGGGGATCGGTTCGACGCCGTCCTGGTGCGCGGCAGTTTACTGCCGCAAACGAAAACCCTGTCAGGAGGCAGCATGAGCACACAGACCATCGCGCCGGAGTCCTTCTCGCCCGTCAAGCGGAGCGACTTCAATGTTGTCCAACCGGAGACCACCCACTCCGGATCGCGCATCGAAGCCATCCACAAAGGGCTGCCCAAGATCACCCAGTCGCTGTGCCCGGACTGCACGCGCGTGATCGAGGCGCGCGAGTTTGAGGAAAACGGCGCGGTCTACATGGAGAAGACCTGCCCCACGCACGGCTACTTCCGTGACAAGGTCTACGGCGACGTGAAGCTGTATTTGAAGATGGAGCAGTGGTACTTCGGCGACAACCGCGGTCTGTCGAACCCGGCCATTCCCAACGCCACCCGCTGCCCCGACCAGTGCGGGCTGTGCTCGATGCACACCAGCCACACCGGCCTGGCGAACGTAGATTTGACCAACCGCTGCAACCTGACCTGCCCGGTGTGCTTCGCCAACGCCAACGCCGCCGGCTACCTGTATGAACCCAGCTTCGACCAGGTGCGCAAGATGCTGCAGGCGCTGCGCAA
>JBQCEU010000303.1:0-7978 GCA_051959955.1 Terriglobales bacterium
AAGAGGAGTCCCTCCCACCAACGGTACTGACGGCGCTTCGGCATACACGGCCCCCCGGTGCCTCTAGTTGTGTGATGCACAGAGGCGAGGCCGCGCCCAAACTGGCGACGCGCGTGCCGCCGCCGCTCAGCCCTCGTTGGGTTGACGGTTGGGTGCTACCACCACTTCCGGCTCTTCGGGAATCAGTATCCAAGCCACGAAGTATGCCACCAGACCAAAGATCACCGCCGTCATCACGCTCAGCACCACCCACAGCACCCGGATCAGGTTGGGATCGGCATTGAGGTTATTGGCCAGCGCCAGACAGACGCCGGCGATCTTGCGCCCTTGGCGGGGCCGCTCCAGCGGCCGCCGCGTCGGAGGCCAGCCAGGGTTGACTCTTCCACACTGATGGCAGTAGCGCCCGTTCATCGCCGTTCCGCAAGCATTGCAGTACATAACCGGCTCCTTCCCGCAGTATAAGGCCGTGGAACGGGTATGCTTTAAGCATGCCCTCCCGCCCCCGGCTTCCCTTCCTCGCACTCGACCGGGCCGGGAGTGCCCCGGCCCGGTCGAGCGCAAGCGGGCCGCGCGGCGAAGCCGCGCGGATCCCCGCGTCAGCTCATGGATACGGCCGGATACCGGTGTTGGTTCTGCTGCTTCTGGCCGTGGCGGTGGCCGCCGGGGCCCAGAACCAGGCCCAAGTTCCCGCTCCCCAGATCCCCATCATTCGAGCCAATACGACCCTGGTGGACGTGCCCGTCCTGGTTCTTGATAAGCAGGGCCAGCCGATGCAGGACCTGGAGCGCCAGAATTTTCGCGTTTTCGATGACGGCCGCTTGCAGCGCATAAGCGGCTTTGATAATGAACCCCGTCCGGTGTCGCTGGCTATCGTGGTTGACACCTCCGACTGGAACGCCATTGACCAGGCCCGGCGCAGCGCCGAGTTGATCTCTGCCATGGTGATCGGCGCCCAGGGGCAGGCGGCCCTCTATGTCCCCGGCCCCGAGCCGAAGCGCCTTCTGGGCTTCACCAGCGACACCGACAAACTGGCCAACCTGCTCAGGCATTTGGAAAAGTCCCCGACCGCGCCGCAAGGCGAAGGCTCGGTGGTCGAGCCGCTCAATCTCGCCATGCTGGATCTGCGCGCCCAGCCCCGCGAGCGCACGCGCGCCGCGCTGCTGATCACCAATGCCGGCGACAAGGGGACCGGCGCGGAAGCGCTGATCGAGAGCGGGATGAGCGACGCCATCCCCATCTTCCGCATCGCCGCCAACCGCCCCGCCAAGGCCCCCGACCACACCAACCCCGATTCGGTGGATCAGCGCGGAACCGGCCAGGGATCGCAGCGCGTGCAGGCGCCGCCGGCTCCGGTCAGCAGCCGTGGCATGCCCACCTCGGGCTCCGGCGCGGGGAACCTTGACCTTGCGCCCATCATCGGCGCGGCCGCGGGATTGGCCGGCAAGATCTTCACCCCTCACCACCTCGACTACGTCTACTATACCGGCGGCATCAGCTACGACCCCGGCGATGACAGCGACTTTGACCGCAAACTCTCGCTGATCGGCGAGGAGCTCCGCTCCATCTACCACGTCTTCTACTCGCCCAACAACCTGACCCCGGTCGCCCAGGTCCACTCCATCGCCGTGCAGCTCGACCTGCCGCCGACCGTGAATCTCGGTTCCACCACCTTCCGCCGCACTTATGTCGGCATCGCCCCGCACTGAGGCCGCCAGCGGCACCCGCCCGGCGGCGCTGGCGCCCGACGCCCCGCCGTCCGTCCGTGCCGCCCACGTGCGCGGCATGTTCGACCGCATTGCGCCCACCTACGACCGCGCCAACCATCTGCTCTCGCTTTCCGTGGACCGGTACTGGCGGCGGCGCGCAGTGCGCCTGCTCCGCGCCCAGCTTCCGCCCGGCCCGGCCGCCGTGCTCGACGTCGCCTGCGGCACCGGCGATCTGTCGCTGGCGCTGGGGCGCGGACTGACCGGCTGGCCGGGAGGCGCCCGCATCACGGGCGCCGATTTCAGTCACGCCATGCTGCTCGGCGCCCGCGCCAAATCGGTCCAGGCGCCGCTCACCTGGCTGCAGGCCGACGCCCTGCGCCTGCCCTGCCGGGATGGCGCCTTCAGCGCCATCACCAGCGCTTTCGGCTTCCGCAACCTTACCGATTACCGCGGCGGCCTGGCCGAGTTTCAGCGCGCGCTCCGCCCCGGCGGGGTGTGCGCCATCCTCGAAATCACCCGCCCCGCGCTTCCGCTTCTGCGGCAACTGTATCCGCTCTACTTCGAACACATCCTGCCGCGCCTGGGCGGCTGGATCTCCGGCGACCGCGCCGCCTACGCCTACCTTCCCGACTCGGTCTCCCGCTTCCCCGACCCGCCCACGCTCACCGCCTGGATGCGGGAGAGCGGATTCCGCCGCGCCTGGTTCCAGCGCTTTACCGGCGGCATCGCCACCCTGCATCTGGCGGTCAAGTAGCCCCCGGCACGTTTTATACTCAATAGGTGAACATTCTCGTCTGTCTGAAGCAGGTGCCGGCCAAGGATGCGCCGCTCAAGCTGGCCCCTGAGGCCGGTTGGATTCGCGACGATGTCACTTACGAAACCAACGAGCCCGATGCCTTCGCCCTCGAAGCTGCTTTGCGGCTGAAGGAAGCCCATGGGGGCGAGGTCGCCGCGCTCACCGTCGGCCCCGCCCGCGCCGCCCAGGTATTGCGCGAGGCCCTGGCCAAGGGCGCCGATCGCGCCATCCACATCGAAGGCGCCGCAGCCCACCGCCTCGACGCCTTTGCCGCGGCGGAAGCCATTACCCGCGCCATCGCCGGCCAGGCGTTTGATCTCATCCTTACCGGCCTGCAGTCCGATGACGGCGGTTACGGGCAGACCGGCGTCATCCTGGCGGAACTGCTGGGCGCGCCGCACGCCACCATCATCATGCAGATTGAGCCGGCGGAGGGGAAGAAGGTCAGGGTCAAGCGCGAATTGGAGAGCGGCAACTTCCAGTTCGTCACCCTGCCCACGCCCGCCGTGCTCACCATCCAGAGCGGCATCAACAAGCTGCGCTACGCCACGCTGATGGGCATCAAGCAGGCCAAGAACAAACCGCTTGCCCATACCACGCTTGAAGAAGTCGGCGTCGCGCCCTCCCTCAACCGCCAGCGGCTGCTGGGCCTCGCGCTGCCGCAAAAGAGCAAGGGCACCACGCTGATTCCCGGTTCGCCCAAGGAACAGGCCGCGGCCCTGCTGCAACATCTGCGCCAGGATGCGCACGTACTCTAGGAGCGCCCATGAACCCCATCCTGGTCATCGCCGAACGCAGGATCACCACTCCGGGCAAGCTCAACCCGGCAACCTTGGAAGCCATCACCGCCGCGCAGCAACTGGGCGAACGTCTGGGCGCGCCGGTGGTGGCCGCGGTGCTGGAAGCCGAAGACTCGGGATGCGCCGCCGAATGCGCCGCCCGCCGCCTCGACCGCGTCCTGCACGCCCGTCATCCCCTGCTGGCTTCCTACAGCCCCGATGTCTGGGTGCAGGCGCTGGTGCAGATCATCACCCCACTGCAGCCGAGCTACGTGCTCCTGCCCCACACCTACCAGGTGCGCGATTTCGCTCCCCAGCTCGCCACCCGCATGGGCGCGGGCCTGATCACCGATGTCATCGGCTTCAGCCACGCCGCCGGCGCGCCCCGCTTTCAGCGGCCCATGTTCCAGGGCAAATTCACCGCCGACTTCGGCTTCGCCTCCGCGGACGTACCCGGCTTCTGCACCGTGCAGATCGGCGCTTTCCGCGGCGACCAGGCCGCGATGGGCGCGCAGGCGGCGCCGATTGAAGCGGTCACGGTGTCGCCCGAACCATCGCGGCTCGAAGCCGGTGAAATCTTTCAGGAAGCCAAGCAGGCCGTGGATCTCACCCAGGCGCCGATCATCGTCTCCGTCGGCCGCGGCATCAAGGAACCCAAGAACCTCGACCTGGTCCGGGACCTTGCCACCGCCCTGGGGGCCGAGCTGGCCGCCTCGCGCCCCATCTGCGATGCCGGCTGGCTGCCCATGGACCGCCAGATCGGCTCCTCCGGCCAGACGGTCGCCCCCAAGCTCTACCTCGCCGTCGGCATCTCCGGCGCCATCCAGCATCTGGTCGGCATGAAGGGCTCGCGCACCATCGTGGCCATCAACAAGGACCCCGAGGCGCCCATCTTCGAGGTCGCCGACTACGGCATCGTCGGCAACCTTTTCGAGGTGGTGCCCGCGCTCATCGCCCTGCTGAAGGAGAACCCCGCCTGAGCGTGGCCGCCGAACACCCCGTCATGCAGGCCGATGTGGTCATCGTCGGGGCGGGCCCGGCCGGTCTCGCCTGCGCCCTGCACCTTGCCCGGCTGATTGACACCTACAACCAGGGGCAACCCCAGGGCGCGCTCTCCAAGGACAATATTTACCTGCTGGAAAAAGGGCGCGCCCTGGGCGCCCACCAGCTCAGCGGCGCGGTCATGGATCCGCGGGGGTTGCGCGAGCTGGAGCCTGACTTTGCCGCCGATGCCGCGCTGGGCGCGGTTCCCGTCCACGACGACGCCCTGCTGCTGTTCAGCCGCGAACACGCCCTGCGGGCTCCCATCACCCCGCCGCCGCTGCACAACCACGGCAACTACATCGTCTCCCTCAACCGTCTGGCGCAGTGGCTGGGGGCCAAGATCGAGGCCGCCGGCATCAACATCTTCACCGCCTTTGCCGGCGCCCAACTGCTGTTCGATGGCCCCCGCCTCACCGGCGTCCGCACCGACGATAAGGGCGTGGGCCGCGATGGCCAGCCCAAACCCAACTTCGAGCCCGGCTACGACCTGCAATCGCCCATCGTCGTGCTGGCCGAAGGCCCGCGCGGCTCGCTCACCCAGCAGCTCATCGGCCACTTGGGCCTGCGCGGCACCAACCCTCAAGTGTTCTCTCTCGGCGTCAAGGAGCTATGGGAGCTGCCTCCCGGCCGTTTCCCCGCCGGCCGCGTCTACCATACGCTCGGCTTCCCCCTCTCCACCGACATGTACGGCGGCGGCTGGATCTACGGCCTCGAGAATAACCGCGTCTCCATCGGCCTGATGACCGCGCTCGAGTACCGCGACCCCGCCACCGACCCTCACAATCTGTTCCAGCAGTTCAAGACCCATCCCTGGATGCGCAAGCTGCTCGAAGGCGGCGAGCTGGTGCGCTACGGCGCCAAGACCACGCCCATGGGCGGCTGGTACTCGCTGCCGCCCACCGCCGGCGAGAATTGGCTGCTCATCGGCGACAGCGCCGGCTTCGTCAACAGCCAGCGCCTCAAGGGCATCCACCTGGCCATCAAGAGCGGCATGCTGGCCGCCGAAACCGTCTTCGAGCAGCTCACCGGCCGCGGCAGGCTGCACGACTATCCGAAGAAGGTCGAGTCCAGTTGGATTCGACAGGAGTTGTGGCCCGTCCGCAACTTCCACCAGGGCTTCGAGCATGGCCTCATCCCCGGCATGCTGAACGCCGCCCTGCAGATGGCCACCGGCGGCCGCGGCTGGCGCGATCCCCTGCCCACCGTGAGCGGCCCCGAACGCCTGCTTAAGATTGACCAGCTCGGGGAACGCCCCTTCGAGCTGGTGCCCGACGGCAAGCTGACCTTCGACAAGGTTACCGACGTCTTCCATAGCGGCACCCGCCACGAGGAAGACCAGCCCGCCCACCTGGTCATAGGCGACTGGGACATCTGCAACCACCGCTGCACCATCGAGTACGGCAATCCCTGCCAGCACTACTGCCCCGCCTTTGTCTATGAAATGCAGTTCGACGAGTCCGGCCAGCGCAAGCTGCACCTCAACCCTTCCAACTGCGTGCACTGCAAGACGTGCGACATTATGGACCCCTACCGCAACATCACCTGGGTTCCTCCCGAAGGCGGCGGCGGCCCCAGCTACGAAGGCATGTAAGCAGGCACAGCCTGCTCTTAGCCTTCCCGCAGCGCCGCCATGGGATCCACCCGCGCCGCCCGCCGCGCCGGCCACCACGCCGCCCCCACCGCCACCAGGGTGAGAAACACTATCGCCCCGCCGAACGCCCAGGGATCGCCGGGGCTGACTTTGTACAGCAAGCTGGTGAGCGCCCGCGCCGCCAGCCAGGCCAGCGGCAAGCCAAACAAAACACCCATCGCCACCAGCCGCAGGCTCTGGCGCAGCACCAGGCTCAGCACGTTGCCGCGGCTTGCACCCAGCGCCACGCGCACGCCAATTTCCCGCGTACGGCGCGTGACGTTGTAGGCCATCAGCCCATACAGCCCGATCGCCGCCAGCAGCAGCGCCAGGCCTCCCAGCAGTGAAGTCAACCCGGCCATCAGAATCTGGGAGTCGTAGCTGGCCCGCATCGCCTCCACCTGGGTCTGCAGGCCGTACATCGGTACCTGGGGATCCACGGAGGCCACCGCGCCGCGCATAGCGCTGGTCAGCGCCGCGGCAGGCAAGTCACTGCGCACGGCAAAGTATACGGACGACGACGATTTCTGGCTCAGCGGATAGTAGACCACCGGCACGCTCAGCTCGCGCACCCCGTGGTAGGCGGCATCGGCCGCCACCCCCACCACCGTCATCCCTTCCCCGGTCTCGTTGTCATAGAGCTGTTGCCCCACCGGGTATCCGCGGAACCGCTCCGCCAGCGTGCGGTTGATGACGACCACTCGCGGCGCATCCGCCGTGTCGCCGGCATTCAGGTCCCGGCCCGTGGTCAGCGGTATGCGGTAGGCGTCGAAGTAGCCGGGAGCGATCTTCGCCACATAGGTCACGGGGTTCCGATGGGTGCTTTTGCCGGGCGTCAGTCCAAGGCTGTGCGTGCTCGACATGCTGGTGCTGCCGGGAACGATGTCGGTCTCGGTCGCCGCGCTCACCCCCGGCAGGCCGCGCAGCCGGTCCAGCACCTGCTGGTAGAAGGCAGCCAGCCGCGCGCCGTTGTAGCCCTCCAGCGGCGCATCCATCTCGAATACCGTCACGTGGCTGGCGTCGAGCCCCAGGTTCGCCCGCTGCAGGTTGTGCAGGGTGCGTTGGAAAAGCCCGGCGCCGGCGATCACCAGCAGGCAGAGGGCCATCTGCGCCACCAGCAGCACCTCGCCCAGGCGGTTGCGTCCGGCGTGCGGCCGCGCCGCGCCGGCGAGCGAACGGTTGCGGGCCGTGCGGGTGGAGCGCAGCGCCGGGAGCAGCCCCATGATCAGCCCCGCCGCCAGCGCCAGGCTGAAGGCAGCGGCAAACACCAGGCCGTCGAGACCAGGGCGGGTATCCATCTCCGGCGGAACGAATATCTGCAGGATGGCGCGCAGCGCCACGACGCCCACCGGCAGGCTGGCGAGTCCGCCCAGCACGGCCAGCACCAGGCTCTCGGTCAGCAACTGCCGCAGCAGCGCCACCCGCCCCGCCCCGATGGCCAGCCTCACCGAAAGCTCGCTCTGCCGCGCCGCCGCCCGGGCCAGCAGCAGATTGGCCAGATTGATGCATACGATCAACATCACCAATCCGGTCAGAGAGAGCAGGATCAGCATGGGCAAGGCAAAATCCTGCCCCAAATTGTTCACCCCATGCGCCGCCGAATCGGCCATCAGCACCGGCCGGTCGCCGTGGTCGGTGGCTTTCACCGGCAGAGCCTTCACCATCTGCTCAAAGCCGATGTTCAGATCCACGGTGGCCTGATGCAGCGTTCTGCCCGGCCGCAGCCGCCCCACCACCTCCACCCACCAGTAGCTGTTGTCGCCCAGCCGCGGCGGATTGCGCCAGCCCTGCATCACGCCGCGTTCGACCAGCGACATGGGCAGGTACACATCCGGCGTAAAGCCCACCTCCAACCCCTGAAATCCCTGCGGTTCCACCCCCACCACGGTGACCGGCAGATGATTGACCTGAATGGTCCGCCCCAGCACCGCCCGCTCGCCGCCCAGGCGGCTCTTCCAGTAGCCGTAATCGAGCACGGCCACCGGCGGCGCGTTGGGAGCGAGGTCGGCCTCGCTGATGCCCC
>JBQCEU010000304.1:0-2027 GCA_051959955.1 Terriglobales bacterium
GAAGAACGCGCCGAACACACCCAGGGCGATCGCGTAGCCCATCAGCGGCCAGAACTCCCTCGTCCGGGTAACCGGCAGATCCGGGGCCTCTCCAGCGCCGGCGCCGGTCATGACGGGGACTCCGGCCCGGAGGATGGCGAAGCGGTGCACAAGGCCACCGCTGCCTGCCCGTCTTCGTATACGCGATCTTCGCCGAGCCCGCCCGGAACGCCGTCCCCCTCCCGTGGGGCCGGATTCACGCCGGCGGTTGAGATCCGAACATGGTACGGATCGTCGAATCCCTTCAAATCGAGGATCGCGGCCGCGAATCGGTAGAGCATCTCGGGCACCTCCCGTACAGCAAGGTCGTCAGATGCGGGCATCTAAGGACAAAGGACCAGTTACCCGCTATTGAGGCAATTGGTCAGTGGGCCGGGGCCCACTTCGGCGCAGGTGCTTGTATGCGCGGGCGAAGGAAAGCTCCCGCTCCCGCCAGAGAATGCCCACCACTGCGCCCAGGATTATCACCACCCCGATAGCGATGAAGTAGCCCATCAGTGCGAATACGACGCCAACCGCGCCGTACTCCTTGTAGTCAGAGGTCACCTGGCCGGAGAAGATCACCGAGAACACGACCTCCATTCCCACCCAAAAGACCCCGGTGGCCACCGCGGCAGGGATCAGGTATCGCCAATGAACCCGCCCGACGAGCAAGACCCACAAGCTGAACCACCAGAAGGCCGTGTAGACGACCACGCTGAGGACGGCGAACAGCACCGGCCCAACCGAGTGGAGCAACCCGGACCAGGCCCATCCAGCGACGAACGAGCTGCCTACGAAGAAACCCAGCCAGACGAACCGATACGGACTGTCCTTCATCCCGCGGCTCTTGACGTCAAACATCCGTTCGTACAGCTGTTGCAGCGCGGTGGCGACCGCAACCCCTCCCAGCACGAACAAGACATAGCTCGCCCCCGCGATGGAGCTGGTGGTGGCATGGGTCGAAGCAAAGACATGGCTCATGTCGGCGGTTGCGCGCTGGTTGAGACCCAGGCGCTTGGCCAGGGCGCCAACCGTGCCGCGCCCGGCCAGCGCGTTGACCACTATCATGAAGGGGAAAAAGCACAAGAGCAATGTGCTGGCGAAGACCATCCCGGCATTAATGAAATCCATCGAGTTCAGCCGGTTCCAGAGAGTTTCGGCTGATGTCCCCCGATAACGGTGCATCGCCCCTTCGGTGACGCGACCTGATGTCGTCTTATACCGCTGCTTCGTCCCTTCGGTGACACGCCGAATCCGGCCTGTTGGCCGGTGGTCTGCGCTTGCCGGGCTCGCTGCGGCCGGTTCCTCGTTCATCCTGGCGCACCGTCCGTGTCGCAAACCTTTTTCTGGCCGAGGCCTGCCCCGCTGTACCGTGGGCGCCAGCAATGCCAACTCTGTTCTTTCAGCGTTCCCACATAAAAGGCAGGCGGCCATCCCCCCGCACAGGGTGATCTGTCTGCGGTCACCGTGTACCTCCCTCCTGCTGTCGTGCCTGGCCGGGTGTTTCGTTCGGACCATCGCCCGGGTCGGCGGGCTGCTTGGCCTGTTGCACGGCTCCGATGAACGCGCGGACGACCAGGCCCAAGGCCAGCAGGTCGAGCAGCATCTGCCCGGTGACCACGAGCCTGGCGGACTGGGTGACCGGGCTGATGTCGCCGAAGCCCACGGTGCTGAACACAGTCACTGTGAAGTACAGCGTGTCGGTCCGGGTCAATGGGTGAGCGCTGAAGCTGGCCGGATTGGTGCGCGCCATGACGTAGTAGGCCGAGGCGAATAGCAGAAGGAACAACGGCAGCGTGGCGGCCAGCGCCTGAATTGCCCGCACGGCCGGGTGCCTGGCTCTGCCGATTGCCCGCAACTGCCACAAGATGGCGCCAGCCAGGATCAGCACCCCCGGCGGCAAGGTCTCCGACACGTGGGTGACGTGGTCTAGTGGCAGCAGGTAGTACAGCGCAACCAGCACGACCGTCGTCACGAGCGCACGCAGCAGCCCCGCACCGATGAGT
>JBQCEU010000305.1:0-13074 GCA_051959955.1 Terriglobales bacterium
CGCATGTTCGACTACGCCAAGCACATCTACCTGCTCGACGGCTCCAGCGTGCTGCTGTCCAATCTCGACACCCTGACCATTGGGCGCATGTTGAGTGACGCCTGGCTGGGTTTCTACACGCTGGCGTTTCGCATCCCGGAGGTGGCGTTGGTCAGCGTGCTCAACGTCATTACCCGGGTGGTGTTTCCTGCCTTCAGCCGCCTGCAAAGCGACCGTCCGCACTTGCGCGCCACGCTGCTCGACACCATGCGCTACACCGCGCTGCTGACGCTGCCGGTGGCCGCCGGGTTGGCGGTGCTGGCGCGCGGCGTGGTCTTGGGTTTGTACGGCGCGCATTGGGGGCCCTCGGTAGCGGTGCTGCGCGTGCTGGCGGTGTATTGCGGCATCCGCTGCCTGATCCATCACTTCGGCGATGCCTACAAGGCGATCGGGCGGCCGGACGTTCTCACCCGCACCACCGTGTGCTGGTGGATCATACTGCCGCCCAGCCTGATTCTGGGAGCCCGCTGGGGCGGGATTGTGGGGGTGGCTTGGGGACAGGTGGTGACGCGGGCGGTGATGTCGTTGCTGCATGTGTACCTGATCGGCAAGTACCTGCAGATTGGCCCTTGGGCGCTGCTCGAGGCGGTGGGGCCGGCGCTGGAGGCTACGGCGGTGATGGCCACGCTGCTCACTCTGGCCTTGCCCTGGGCCAATGGCTGGGCGCCGCGGCTGGAATTGGCGGCGCTGGTGCCGCTGGGCGCGGTCATCTACTTTGCGGTGCTGCTGCTGCGCCACCCGCGCGTGTTGCAGGCGGCCGCGGGGAAGCTGCGCCGGCAGCCGGCTGCCGCCGCTGTGTCTCCGGCCACCGGGGTGGCGGCATGAGCGCGCAAGCGCAACCGCGGCTGCCCAGCGAAGACGCGCCCGCCATGCCGGCCTGGATCGCGGGCAGCGGCCAGCCGGGGCGACCGTGGGCGGCGCTCGAGCGCGATTGGAAACTCCTGTACCACGCCGCCGGCGAAGTCAATCCGTTTCTGAGTTGGGAGTGGCAGAGTGGTTGGGCGGAGCGCCCTGGCGCCCGGGAACAGGTGCTGGTGGTGGCGCAGCCGTTCGCCTCGGGCGGGCTGGCCGGTCTGCTGGCGCTGCAACGCCGCCGCCGCCGCGGCCTGCAGCAGGTGGAGTTTCTGGGGCAGGGCAGCGGGGGCGACGAGTTGGACTGTCTGCTGCATCCGGCCGCGCCGGCGGGCCTGGCGGCGCGGCTGCTGCGGCTGGCGCTGCGGCAGCAGCGCTGGAGTCTGCTGCGGCTGGAATCGGCCCACGCCCAGGGTGAGCTGGCGGCGGCGGCGCGCGAGACGGGCCCGGCCTGGGGGCTGACGCTCGAGACGGGCGAAGCGCTGCCCACACTGCGCCTGCCCCGTGCCGCCAGCGCCGCGGAGGGCTTTGAGACCCTGCTGGCCCAGCACAGCCCCAATTTCCGGCAGGAGGTGCGCCGCCGGCGCCGGCGCTGGTCGCGCGCCCTGCCCCAGGCCTGGCTGGAATGCGCGGCCACCCCGGCCGCCGTGGCGGCGGCGCTGCCGCACCTGTTTCGTCTGCACAATGCGCGGCGGGCGCGCCTGCACTCCGCCGGCATCTTCGTGTCGCCCCGCCTGCAATGGTTCCATCTGCGGGTGGCGCCGCAACTGGCGGCCCGCGGTGCGGCCCGCGTGTATCTCTGGCGCACCCCCGGCGCGGTGATCGCGGCCTTGTACGGTCTCGAGGCCGGCCCGCCGGCCGCCCGCCGCTTCCTGTATTTTCAAAGCGGTCTCGACCCCGAGCTGGCTCACCTCAGCCCCGGCACCATCCTGCTCAGTTCGGTGATCGAGGATTGCATCGCACGCGGCCTGCAACGCTTCGAATTCCTGCGCGGCGACGAAGGTTACAAGCGCCGCTGGACCACCGAGCAAGAGCACAGCCTGACGGTGCGCGGCGCGCGCGGAGTGCCCGGCCGTGCCTACGCCTGGCTGCGCCGCCGCCGGCTGGGAAACGCCGAGGTGCAGCCATGACCCCCGCGCTGGTGCGCCGGCTGCCGGAACCGGTGTTCCGCGCCCTCGGCGCCCTCTGCCCCTCGCCCTGGCCGTACACCATCGTCGCCTTCCATCGCATTGCCGCCTGGGGCGATGAACTTTCCTACCCGCCCGCGGCTTTCGAGGCGCTGTGCCGCTACTGGCGCGATCACTACGAGCTGCTGCCCCTGGGGCGCCTGCTGGCCCGCCTGGCGCATGGCGATGCCGCCGACCACCCCTGCCTGACCGTGACCTTCGATGACGGTTATGCGGACAATGCCGAGGTGGCCGCCGACATTCTGGATCGCCACGATATTCCGGCGACCTTCTTCGTCACCACCGGCGCCATGGGCGTCGAAAACAGCTTTACCTGGGACGCCGGCTTCGCCGAACGGCCGCGGCTGATGAACTGGAATCAGGTGCGTGGGCTGCATGCCGCCGGCTTCTGCATCGGCTCGCATACCGTGAACCACGTGCGGCTCAGCGCCGTCCCGCCCGCGGTGCTGGAGCAGGAATTGACGGCCTCCCGCCGGCGCCTGGAGGCGGAACTGGGCGCGCCGGTGCTGGATTTCGCCTATCCCTTCGGCGGCATCAGCGATTGCGGATTGGAGGCGCGCCAGGCGGTGCAGCGCGCCGGCTATCGCTGCTGCTGTTCCTGCCACGGCGGTCTGGTGACCGCCAGGGATTCGCCTTACCACCTCCCGCGCATCTCGGTGAGCCCGCGCTATCACGCCACGCCGCGGGCCTGGGCGCGGGCCTATGCCCGCCTGCGCTGGCAGACCTCCGGCGCCGATGCGCACTGGTAAAAGGGCGGCCGCTGCTAGCGCACCAGGATGGTTCCCAGGGCCAGCGAGAGGGCGGAGAGGGTGTGCGCGGCGAGCGTGTAGCTGACTTTTTTTACGCCGCTTTCGGGAACATACAGCAGATCGTTGGCCGCCAGGCGCAGGTCGGGCGCCTGGCCGTCGAGGATCGCCGGCAGATCAATCGCCACCGCCACCGGATGCGCGCTGCCCACGTTGTGCACCAATTGCGCGCTGCCCGCCTTGGCCACGCTGGTCATGCCATGGGCCTTGGCCATCAGTTTGCGAACGGTCAGCGGATCGCTGTCATCCAGCGTGAAGGCGCCGGGTGCGCTCACCGCTCCCGCCACATAGGCGAAGCCGCCGGGCAGCACCCGCACCTGCTCGCCGCCCCGCAGCCAGGGGTTGGCGTCCGTGTCAAGGCCGCTGAGCACGGCGCTGGCCGCGAGCCGCCGTTCCCGCACCGCGCCTCCGGCCTCCTGCGTGACGATCACCACCTCGGCGCCGCTGTTGCTGCTGAGGCCTCCGGCGGCGGTCAGCACATCCAGCAGCCGCAGGGGCTCGATCGCCTGCACCACGCCCGGCCGCGCCACCATGCCCGTGACCACGATGGAGTGCGAGGCGGGATCGACCACCACCACCTCCACCCGGGGCGCCACCGCGAGATGGTCGGAGACCAGCTCGGCGGCGATCGCGGCGCGGGCTTCAGGGATGCTCAGCCCCAGCACATGCACCGGCGTTTCGCCGAACGGGGTGTGGATGGTTCCGTCCGCGTCCACGCGCATCTGGGAGTCGGCGAGCTCCGGCAGTCCATAGACCCGCATGGCCAGCACGTCGCCGGCGCCGATGCGGTAACTGGCGGGCCCGGCCGGGCCCGCGGGCGGCAGCACGGACGCCGGGGCGGCGCCGGGGGACTGGGCGCGGAAAGCGGCGGCGCCGAGCAGGACGGCGGACAACATCACGGCAGTCCTTAGCGGGCGGCTCACGGCAACCCCTCCCCGGAGGTCTCGTCGGCATCGGCGGCGTAGCGCTGGTAGTGGTCGTGATAGTAGGAGTAGTAGGGCGACAGCGAGCTGGACACCTGGTTCAGAACCAGGCCGAGCACGCGCGCCCGCACCCGCTGCAGCGGTTTCAGCGCGGCATGCACGATCTCGCGCGGGGTCTTGCCGGCGCGCGCCACCAGCAGCGTGCCCTCCACGGCGATGGCCACCGACAGGGCATCGGCGAAGCCCAGCACCGGCGGGCTGTCGAGGATCACATAGTCGAACTCCGCCGCCAGCGGCGCCAGCACCTGGCCCAGCAAGGTGGCCAGCAGCTCGCTGGGATTGGCCACCGCCGGTCCGGCCGGCATGAGGTAGAGCCGTTCCACCTGGGTGGCGCGGAAGCTGTCCTCCAGCGCCGCCTGCTGCCGCAGCACGCTGGTCAGTCCCAGGCTGTTGCCGGTCTCGAAGATGCGATGCAGCGTCGGCCGGCGGATGTCGGTGTCAATCAACAGCACCTTGGCGCCATGGAGCGCCAAAGCGATGGCCAGGTTGGCGGCCGCCACCGACTTGCCTTCCTGCGGCTGCGCGCTGGTGATGCTGAGCGTGCGCAGTCCCGGCGGCGCGGCGTACAGAACCGCCGTGCGCAGCATGAGGATGGCCTCGGCGAAGGCCGAGCGCGGCGCCGGCCGGCCGTCGGGCGCGGCCGGCGGCCGCTCCGCCAGCTCGATCAGGTTGTCGCGATCCGACATGACCGGCAGCGCGCCCAGCAGCGGAATGCGCAGGTATTGTTCCACCGCATCGGGAGCGGTGAAGCTGCGGTCCAGATATCCCGCCAGGATGGCCAGGGCGCAGCCGCCGAACAGGCTGAACAGCAGCGCCAGCACCACGTTGTTGCGCACGTTGGGATACACCGGCGCCGGGTTGGGGGTGGCGCGGTTGGTGATGCGCAGCCCCGAGCCGCTGATGCTCTCGGTCAACTGTTGCTGCTTGATCTGCGCCTGCAGGTCGTCGTGCAGCTTCTGGTCGGCCTCCAGGTCGCGCTTCTGCTGGTTGAAATCAATGGCCTTGTCGTTGAATTGCTGCATCGCCCCGCGGGCATCCTGCAACTGCCGGCCCACCAGGGTCACCTGGTTCCGGGCTTGCAGGTACTGGGCGTGGATCTGGTTGCGGGCGCTGGCCACCGCCTGGTCCAACTGCTGCTGGGCGATCCGCAGCGCGTCCTGGGCGCTCTGGTACTCGGGGTTGGCGGTGCCGCGGGTGTTCTTCACCTCGTCGAATTTCCGCTGCGCCTCCTGCCGCGCCTGGTAGGCGGGCCGGAGGATCTGGCCGTCGTCACTCGCCAGCAGCGCATCGGTGAGCTGGCCGGATTGCAGCACGCTCTCCTCCGCCTGATAGCGGGTCAGCGCCGCCTGGGCGGTGAGATAGGCGGTGTTCAGCGTGCTCACCGTGCTGCTCTCCAGGCTGCCCTGGTTGTCGAGGTTGAGGATGTTGTGGCTGTGCTGGTAGTCGGTCAGCGCCGCCTGCTCCTTCTCCACCCGCGCGCTGATGTCGCTGAACTGCTGCTCCATGAACCGCAACTGATCGTTCTGTTCCTGCTGGCGGGTCTGAAACTCGTGGGTGATCAGCGCCGCCGCCACGGCATTGGCCACCGTCGCCGAAGTGTCGGGGTCGAGCGACTGAAAATGCACGTCAATGTTGTGGGTGTTTTCGGGCTGCAGCGGACGGGTGTGGCCCTGGATCAGCGCCACCAGCGCGTCCAGGCGCGCGTCGGGATTGGCTGCGGTCGGCAGCGCGGATCCCCCGCCGCCGCCCAGCTCCGCCGCCAGGTGCGCATCCCGGTCCCGGTGGGCGGAGTGGATGGCGTCCAGAATGACGCTGCGCTGGGTCACGTCGCGCACTTCGGTCTGGATCAGTGTGTCGGGGTCGAAGCCGGGGTTGTTGTTGGCATCGGCCTGGATGGCTGGCACGCGGAAGTCCATGCGCAGCGTCGCCACCGACTCATACCGTTTCGGTATGCGCAGGCTGTAGAAGGCCGTGGCCAGCGTCACCACAGCCGCCAGCAGCAGGATCTTGTACAGGTGGCGGCGCACCTGCGTCCAATAGAAGGCCAGCGGCAGGCCCGGATCCTCATTGGCGTAATACTCCGCGGGCGGTGTGTAGGGGGTGACCGGGCCGCCCGGCATCGCGACGGACTGCCCGCTGCCCACCCATTGCGGCGCCTCCCGCCGTTCGGGTTGTGTTTCCGCCACCACGGCGGGCGGTTGCGCGCGCCGCCGGCTGGCGTCGCTCTCCCGCCGCCGCCAGCCAATCACCGGCGTGCGGCGCGCCGGCGCCGCGGCCGCCGCCGCGCCCGCGCCGGTTACCACGCTCACCGCCGCTTCATCGCTGTGCCGCCGCCGCGGCCCTGTTTCCTCCGCCTCCGCCGGCGGGCCCCCGGCCGCTTCACCCGCCCCCAGCTCCCGCAGCCGCGCGCGCAGCTCCGCCACCGCATACAACGATCCCCGGGTGCGGTGGTGTCCGGATTTCGCCAGACCGAGATCCACCAGGAAACGGCCCAGCGCGGCGGGCTGGCCGCGTTCGCTTTCAAACCCGCCGAGATAGTCCACCCATGCGGGCACCTGACGCAGGCGCGGCAACAGCTCGCTGGGCGAAACGTCCTCGCCGGGGAAATCCGTGAGGGCGGAAAGCAAAGCGCCTGCCAGTGATTGGGCTGGCTCAGTCATGAGGTACTGCGTGAAAGACTATAGCGCCGAGTGTATCACGCGCCGTACAGAAGTCAATGGAATCAAGTTCTTAACTCCCGTGGTTCGGATGTGAAACTGACATCCTTCACGCCTGCGGCGCCTTCTCCGGCGGCAGGGCCAGGGCCGCCAGCGTGAAGAACAGCAAGAGGTTGGACGGAATGTGCAGGTTGAAGTCCACGAAAGAGTGGACCAGCAGGCCCGCACAGCCCAGGGCGCAAGCCACGGCGAGCGGAATCGCCGCCGGCGCACCGCCGGGGCTGTGCACCAGCTCCGGCGGCCATCGCCGCAGCCGGTCCAGGAAGGCGGCCAGCCAGATCGCCCAAAAGCCCCCGGCCAGACACACCCCCACCACGCCTGTCTCCGCCAGCAGTTGCAGGTAGTCATTGTGGGCGAAGAGGTAGACATTGCCGTCGTTGAAGCGGGCGAAGGCGGGGTAGACATCGGCCCAGGTGCCCAGACCCCAGCCGGCCAGAGGGCGCGCCTGGAACATGGCCCAGGAGCTGCGGTTCAACTGCGCCCGGGTACCGGCATCCGGGCCGGATGCGTCCAGGCCATGCAACCGGCTCTGCAGCGCCTGGGTGCCCACCAGCAGCACCAGCCCGACGGTGAGCGTGCCCATCAGGTACAGAGGACGCCGGCGTGCCCGCCGCCCGGTGCCGGCGGCAGTCTGCCGCCGCTTGCGCTCCAGGTAGAGCAAGATCAGGATCGCCGCCAGCGCCTCGGTGGACAGCGCCGCCGCCCCGCCGCGGCTGGCGGACAACAGCACCGCGGCCACGCCCAACGCCGGCACCGCGGCCCAAGGCAAAAAGTGCAGCCACGCCAGGCGGCGGCGCTGGTAGGCCGCCACGCAGGCCACCGGCAGCAGCATTTCCATGCAGCCGGCGAAGTGATTCCGGTTCACGAAACTGCCCGCCGGGCTGGCAAACTCGTAGGTGAAGGTCCAGTAGAGACCCTGACGGTCGGTCAGCAGTTGCAGGATGGCGAGCAGCGCCAGGGCGCCGGTGCACAGGCTGCAGACGGTGGTCAGCGCCCGCACGTCGGCATCCCCCCGGTA
The DNA here is from genome assembly GCA_051959955.1 of Terriglobales bacterium. Lineage (GTDB taxonomy): Bacteria > Acidobacteriota > Terriglobia > Terriglobales > SCQP01 > SCQP01. The sequence goes on from JBQCEU010000305.1 coordinate 7,603, forward strand.
GCATTGGGTGATCAGCAGAAACAAGGCGCCCGCCGCACCCAGGTGCACCAGCGCGGTGACCGTGGCCGAAGCCACCGCGCTCCAGCCCAGCGCGGCTTGCGCCTGTGCGAACAGGCCGAAGCCGAGCAGCGGCAAATAGATCCATTTCCAGTGCGCCGGCAGCCGTCCGCGCCACCATTCCACGCACCACACGGCCAGAGCGGCGTAGATGAGCAGATAGGCGCTGCCGTAGGCCCATCCATAGACGCCCCCAAACGCCCAGATGGCGAATCCCACCGCCAGCAGCGGAGAGCTGAGCAGCAGCCTCCGGGTCAGCTCTCCGCTGCGGTGCAGCAGGCGCAGGCGGGCGCGCCAGTGCCGCCACCGCGCCCGCCACGGCCCCATGGGCGCGCGCGGGCGCAGCGCCAGGGAGCGGCGCGGAGTGAGAGAGGTGGAGTTCATTGCGAGGCCGCCTCCAGCGACAGGCGGAGGCCTGTGACCAGGATGTGGTTATGCAGCGGCATGTGCCCCAACAGCCGCTGATAGACAATCTGCAGGCGCAGCGTTTCGACTCCCTGACCGGGCGCCACCCACTGCGCCGCCACCGTCTGCCAGGCATCGCCGGGCAGCAGCGGCAGGCTGGCGACCGGGGTGCCATCGAAGCGCGTCAGGCGCAGGCTCAGGCCGCCGCTGTCGGCGGCATCGAGGCGCCGCACCCAGGCGGTCACCGCCAGGCGGTCGCCGCCCCGCGCCAACAGCCACAGCTCGGCGGCCAGGCCCTGGTCGGCCTCGCTGCCGTCGAAGGCCAGAAAGGCGGCGGTGGGGTGGGCCGCATCCCCGGTCTCCACCGCCTGGGCATCGAGGCCTGGCAGGAAGGGCCAGCGCCACCCCACCACGGCGCTCAACTCCGCCGCGGGATCGGGGCTCCAGCGCCGGGCGGCGGTCTCGCGGCGCGGATCAAAATTGCCGTCGAGCAGCGCGGGCGCCTCCGCCCGCCGGGCTTCGGGCAGCAGGCCGGCGGCGTGCAGCCGCGCGCTCAGCGGGCCGGCGTCGGCGGGCCGCTGCCGCCAGGCGCCGGCCAGCAGCGCCAGCAGGGCGCGGCGGCGCTCGTCCGCCGCCTCCCCGGCTTCGGGGTCGAGGCCGAGCAGCCACGCCGTGGCCTGCCGGCAGGCGGCGGCATCGCCGCGCGCCAACGCCGCTTGCGCAAAAGCTGCCGCGGCCGGCACCGAGTCGGGCGGCAAGGCCCGCCGCAGCGCGGCGAAATCATAGCCCGACGCGGTGAGCCCGCGGCTGGCGAGGGAGGGGAAGGCCCCGGCAGGCGCGGCGCGTGCGGCCAGCACCGTCTCCTGCCAGAAGCCGGCCAGGTCGGCGTGCGAGAGGTACAGGTTGGCGAGCCGCCAGCGCGCGGAAAAGCTCAGCCGCTGCTGGCCGGTTTCGGCCTGGGTCACGGCCAGCGCCCGCGGCCAGCGGCCGAGCGCCAGCTCCACGGTGTTGAGATCGGCCTCGGCCGAGGCGTCGTAGGGATTGTCGCGCAGGGCGCGGAGCAGGTGCGCCTCGGCGCTCGCGGGATCGGTGAACAGCAGCGTCTCGGCCACCTGACGCTGAACCATCGGCACCCCCGGCCGCCACCACAGCGCGCGCGCAAAGTCGCCGCGCTGATCGGCGGCGTCGGCGCGCCACACCACCACCGTCGCCGCCGCCCCGATCGCGGCCAGCAGCAGCAGGCCCGCCGCGCACCACCGCTGCCGCCAAGACGGCCGCGCGGCGCGTTCCTCGCCCTCCGCCCCCATGCATGGCATTGTATGCTTTGGCGATGAGATTTCGTCTGGGCAAATCCGGTTTCCGCTTCAACGCGCTGCATTCCTTTCCCGCGGATCCCGGCTACGACCGCCATCCCCATGGTCATGATTACGAGTTCACCGTCATGGTGGAGGGCGAGCGCGGCGGCCCCGGCCTGCTCTATGACCTGCGCGAGCTGAAATCCCTGGTGGAGCGGCAGGTGATCGCCCGCCTCGACCATCAAGACCTCGACCGGATTCTGCCCGATCCCTCGCTCGAATCCCTCGCCGCCTGGATCTGGGACCGGCTCCGCCCGGAAATCCCCGTGGCCCTGGCGCTCGGCCTCACCGTCTGGGAGACGCGCTCGCTCTACGTCGAATTCTGGGGCAGGTGAACAATCTCGGGGATGTAGCCGCCGGCGCCGATCACTTCGATCAAATGCAGCGCCGAGGCGGCGATCGCCTCCGGCGCCAGCGCGCCCGCCAACCCCGCCTCCGGGAAGCTGCGTTCGGTGAGGGGGGTGCGCACCGTGCCCGGCGAAAGCAGGCTGACACGGATGCCGCCGTCCCGCAGTTCGGCATCCTGCGCCCGGGCCAGGCCCACCAGCCCGTGCATGGCGCTGAGGTAGGCGGTTTCATCGGGGAAATCCCGGTGCGCCGCCAGCGAGGCGATGTGCACCAGGGCCCGCGGCCGCGCGCCGTCCCGCAGCAGCGGCAGCAGCTCCCGCACCAGCCAAAAACGTGACCAGACCGTGAGCCGCCACAGGCGCTCGAACTCGCCGCTGGAGGTGGCGGTCATGGGGGCCATGAAAAAATCGCCGGCGGAAAAAATCGCCGCCTGCAGTGTCGGCGACCACTCCCTCACCGCGCGCGCCGTCCGCTCCAGCCCGGCGGCTTCCGTCAGGTCGGCGGCGATCACCCGCGCCCGGCCGCCGAACTCCTCCGCCAGGGCTTGCAGCGGCGCCGCCCGCCGCGCGCACACCGCCACCCGCCAGCCCGCCGCCAGCAGCCGCCGCGCGCACGCCGCGCCGATGCCGCTGGAGGCTCCCGTCACCAGGGCCACATTTGCCATGCGTATATACTACGCAGCAATGCCGCGTCTTTCGGTCATCCTGCCCACCGGCAATGTCCTGAGTCAGTCGCCCGGCGAAGCCGTGTTCCGCCGCGTGCTCGCCGCGCTGGCCTGGGCGGACGAGATTGTCATCGTGGATTCCAACAGCAGCGACGGCACCCGCGAAGTGGCGGCGGAATTCACCCCGCACATCTTCGTCCACCCCTACCGCGGCAGCCTGAAGCAACAGAAGAAAATCGCCCTCGAGCACGCCAGCGGAGACTGGATTCTGTGGGTGGACGCCGACGAGGTGCTGCCGCCCGCCCTGGCGGCGGAAATCCGCGCCGCCGTGGCCGCGCCCACTGCCCGCGGCTGGCGCATCCGGCGGCAGCATGTCTTCGCCGGCCGCGTGCTCCGCCACGCCGGCGAGGATGCCCCCCTCCGTCTCTGGCGCCGCGGCGACGGCCATTGGGACGGCACCGAGAACGACGAGTTCTACGTCGTGGATCCGCCCGTGGCCACCTTCCCCACTCCGCTGGAGCATTACAGCACCGCGCGCCTCGCCGACCGTCTGCGCAAAATCGCCTACTTCGCCCCCGCCCACGCCGCCTTGCTGCCACTGCCGCCGCGCGCCGACTACACCCGCCGCGACCTCTGGCGGCGCCTGCTCCGCCCGGCGGTGCAGCGCTTCTACGGCGTCTGGTGGGTGGAACGCGGCCGCAAGGACGGCGTGCGCGGCCTGCTCTGGGCGCTGCTGTGCGCCATCAACGAGTTCTACGTGTATATGCTGCTGTGGGAGCGCGCGCAGACCACGCCGGAGGCGGCGCGCACCGGGCAGTCCGCGGGCTGAAGCGTGCGCGTGCTGCACATTGTGCCCGGCATGTTCGGCCCCTCCGGCCTGTACGGCGGCGCCGAACGCTATGCCCTGGAGTTGGCCCGCGCCCTTTCCACCCGCGTGCCCACGCGGCTGGTCGGCTTCGGTCCGCGGGCGGCGCGGGAAACGGTGGGAGCGCTGGACACCTTCACCCTGCGCAGTCAACTGCCGCGCCGCCGGTTCGCCACCAGTCCCGCCAGCCTCGCCCTGGTGCCCCACCTGCGCTGGGCGGAGGTCATCCACTGCCACCAGATCTACACCATGTCCACCAGCGCGGCGCTGCTGTTTGGCCGGTGCTGCCGCAAACCGGTCTTCGTCACCGATCACGCCGGCGGCGGCCTCAGCCTGCAGTCCTGGTTTGATCTGCAGTCCTGGTTCACCGGCCGGCTGTGGGTGTCGGCCTTCAGCCGCGGCGCGCACCCGCCGCTGCCCGGCGACCGCATCATTCTGGCGGGGGTGGACGCGCAGCGGTTTTGCCCGCCGGCGGACCCCCAACGGAGCGGGGAAGTGCTCTATGTCGGCCGCCTGCTCGAGGTCAAGGCGGTGCACGAACTGATCGCCGCCGTGGATGCCGCCACGCCGCTGACCATCCTCGGGCCCGCCTACGATCCCGCTTACAAGATCCGTCTGGAGCAGTTGGCCCAAGGCAAGCAGGTGCGTTTCTTACCGCCCGGCGACGGCGCCGGGCTGGCAGCCGCCTACCAGCGCGCGCGGTGCGTGGTGCTGCCCGGCGTCGAGACCTTTGGCCTCACCGCGCTGGAAGCCATGGCCTGCGGCACGCCGGTGATCGGCTGTTGGGAAAGCGGCCTGCCCGAGGCCATCACCGATGGCGTTGAGGGTTGGCTGGTGCATTTCCGCGACCGCGCCGCGCTGGCGGAGAAGATACGCTGGATGCGCGAGCATGCCGCCGAGGCCGCCGCCATGGGCCAGGCCGCGCGGCGGCGCATCGAGGCGGGCCTGACCTGGGATGCGGTCGCCGCCCGCTGCCTGGAGGCCTATGCCGGCTGAGGCCCCCGCGCCCTTCATCCGCCTGCTCCGCCGCTGCACCCCGCGCGGGCTGCGCAACTGGCTGCGCAATCCGCGCGCCAGCCTTGGCTGGCTGCATTCGCAGTGGGATTTTCGCCGCGGCCGCACGGTCGAGGCCGAGCTTCCCGATGGCCTGCGCCTGCGCTGCCATCCGGAAAGCGCCCACACCTTCGCGCTCTTCGCCCGCGACCCCACCCAGGAAGCCGAGTACGATGCCTTCTGCCGTCTCCTCGGCCGCCAGGTCCGGCTGCTCGATCTCGGCGCCCACTATGGCTTCTTTGGCGCGGTCGCCCTGGCGCGCAGCCCCGAAGCCCGGGTGCTGGCGGTGGAACCATCACCCGCCGCCGTGCCCATTCTGCGCGCCAACCTGCGCCTGGCAGGCGGCGAGGGGCGCGCGCAAGTGCTGGCCGGAGCCGTGGGCGCCCGCGACGGTGATCTCGCCATGCTCGCCGCCGGCCCGGCCGGGGAACAGTACATGTTCGCCGCCGCGGGCCGGCCGGATGCCGTTCGCATGCCGCAGTACAGCCTGGCAACCCTCGGCCGCCACGCCGGCTGGACGCCGACGCTGGTGAAGTGCGATATCGAGGGGCACGAGACGGCGGTGCTGGCCGGCGCCAATCTGTCGGTTCTGGCCGCCTGGCGCGCTCCCCTGCTGCTCGAACTGCACCGCGCCTGGATCCGGCGCGAGGGCGGCGATCCGGAGGCTCTGCTCCGCCGGCTCGCCGCCGCCGGCTACCGGCCCCTGCGCGACCATGACGCCGCGG
>JBQCEU010000306.1:0-8452 GCA_051959955.1 Terriglobales bacterium
GAATTCACCCCGCTCGTCGTGCACCGGCAGCTCCGCCGGCGGACGGAAATCGCGCTCGCAATAGGGGCTGTCTTCAATCAACTGCCCGAACTCATTGCGGTACCGCCGCGGGGTGCGGATGTAGCCGGCACTCTCAATCACCAAACAGCGCAACTCGCCCTGGAACACGAACCGGTGCAGAATGCCGCGCGGGATCAGCACGTAATCGCCGCGCCGCACCGCGATCGAGCCCATCTGCGATTCCAGCGTCCCCTCGCCTTCGCTCAGGTACACGAGCTCATCCGCCTGCGCGTTGCGGTAGTAAAAACCGTCCGGCCGCGTGGCCCGCACGAAGCTCATGCACACATCGGCATTGAACAGCAGCGGCTGGCGGTCGAGGGTGGGGCTGGCGGCGGCCGTGATCTGACCGGTCTTGAAGTGGCGATGGCGAAAGGTGGGCTCGGGATCGGCCTGCAGCGGCAGTTCACGCAGCGCGCGGATGGCGGTCACCCGCGTGGGCGCGTGCAGGTGGTAGAGCAACGAGGAGGGTCCGGTGAAACCGTGGTTGCCCACCAGCTCCTCCGGATGCAATGATCCATCCGCCTGCCGGAAAATGCTGTGCCGCTTCGGCGGCAATTTGCCCAAACGATGGTAGACCGGCATGAGTGCCGTCCCTCCTGGTTGAATTACAGGTTGCCGCGCACGGCCTGCTCCCGCTCGATGGCCTCGAACAGCGCCCGGAAGTTGCCCTTGCCGAAGCCACGGCTGCCGTGGCGCTCGATGATCTCGAAAAACAGCGTCGGCCGATCCTCGACCGGCTTGGAAAAGATCTGCAGCAGGTAGCCGTCCTGGTCGCGATCCACCAACACGCCCAGTTTTTCCAGCTCCTTCATGGATTCTTCAATCTTGCCCACGCGTTCCGGCAGCATCCGGTAATAGGCATCCGGAACGCGCAAAAACTCCACCCCGTTGGCCTGCAGCCCGCTGACCGTCGCCACCACGTCGCTCGTCTGCAGGGCGATGTGCTGTACTCCGGAGCCGTTGTAGGCCTCAAGGTATTCGTCAATTTGGCTTTTCTTGCGCCCCGCCGCCGGTTCGTTGATGGGGAACTTGATGGAATCGGAATCGTCCGACATCACGATGCTCATCAAGGCGCTGTATTCGGTCGAGATGTCCTTGTCATCGAAGCTGAGGAAGCGCTTGAAACCCAGCACCCGGCTGTACCACTCCGCCCACTGATCCATCTCCCCCAGGCCGACATTGCCGACGATGTGGTCCACGCGCAGGATGCCCAGATCGCGGCCCGCCGCTTCCTGCCGGCGATAGCCGGGCAGGAACGCGCCCGAGTACCCGTGGCGGGAGATGAACGAATGCAGGGTCTCGCCGTAGGTGTGAATGGCGGCGTGGCGCACCACCCCCAACTCGTCTTCCCAGTCGTGCGGCTCCACCGCCGGCCGGGCTCCCCGCTCGACGGCGGCATGAAACGCGGCATCGGCATCGTCCACCTCGAAGGCCACATCCCGCACCCCGTCGCCGTGCCGGAGGATGTGGGCCGCCGCCTCGTCTTCTCCGGTGAGCGGGGTGGTGAGCAGGAACCGCGCCTTGCCCTGCTCCAGCACATAACCGGAGCGCCGCCGGTTGCCGGTTTCGAGCCCGGTGTAGGCGGTTTGCGAAAATCCGAAGGCATGGCGGTAATAGAATGCCGCCTGCTTGGCGTTCCCCACCCAGAACTCAATATGGTGAATGCGCTTCAGTTTCAAGGGATTGTCGGCCATGGGCGCTGCTCCTCCGCTTTATTTAATCACAGTGCCATGATCAGCGTGTCCTGCTCCACTCTGTTCCACACTCGCCCGCACGCAAGCAACGGCAAGGCCGATTCCACGCTTCCCTTAGAGCAATCACCATGGCCCGGAAGCCATGCTCCGCAGGAGTCTTTATGACCCAGCCCCGCGTCTGCCGCCTGTTCGTATCCTTGCTGCTCATCGGCGGTCTGTTCCGCGTTGTCGCCGCCGCGCAATCTGATCATCCCGATGATGTGCGTCGGGTCCAGCGCGCCACGGAGATTTTTCGCACCGTGTTCCAGGGCCCGGGCGATGCCATCCCCCGCAGCCTGTTAAAGACCGGCCAATGCATGGTCATCATACCCGGCTACAAGAACCTGGCCTTCGGCATTGGCGGGGCGTATGGCAAGGGCATCGCCACCTGTCGCAATAACCTTGGGCCGGTCCCCACGCCGCCTCCGGGAACCCCCCTGCCCAGTACGCGCGCCATAGGCACCGGCTGGAGCGCGCCCATCTTCGTCGCGCTGGGCGGAGCCAGCCTGGGTCCACAGATTGGCGTCGAGTCGGCGGATGTGGTGATGGTGTTCCAGTCGCGTGAGGGACTGGAGAGCGTACTCAACAACAAGCTGCGCCTGGGCGCCTCGGCCGCCGCCGCCGCCGGCCCCATTGGCCGGCGCGTGGAAGCCGCCACCGATGCCGCCATGCGCTCGCAAGTGGTCGCCTACGCACGCAGCCGCGGCCTCTTCGCCGGCGTCAACATCAACGGCGCCATCCTGCAGCCGGATGAGAGCGGCAACCGGGCCATGTACCCGCACCAATACTGGCAGGACATCCTGGCGGGCAGGATTCGGCCCGAGAGGGAAGGGCAAACGCTGGTCAGCGAGCTCAACAACTCGCCCATCACCAATCCTCGCCTGCGTCCGCCCACGGCCGCCGGCCAGCCTGCCGGCATTGCCGAGACGCTCAATATCGGCCCCGGCGCGGCTCCGCCTGAACCCTACGATGTCGGCTTCGCCTGGGAACACATCACCGGCGACATCGGTCTCAATGGCTGGACCGCCCGCGCCGGCTGGCGCCCGTTGTTGCAGCGTGCGCCCGGCTTCTCCCTGGTCACCAACTTCGGCCGCGCCACCGGCTCGACCTCGCTGCTCGCCACCACCGTCAACAGCACCGAGTGGACCGTGCTGGTGGGACCGGAGTTTGACATCCCGCATCGCGTCTTCGACCCCTACGCCCACGTCCTGCTGGGCTGGGCGCGCCTCAGCCAGGACACCAACTCCAGCGGGGCCACCAGTTCGGCCTCGTTCAACAGCTTTGCCTGGGACATCGGCGGCGGCCTCAAGATCAATCTGACGCGCTGGGCCGACATCCGCCTGATCCAGTTGGACCTGATCCACACCAGCTTCACGTCCGGGGGCGGCGCCTCGCACGCCCGCTTCTCCATCGGCGGGTCCTTCCACTTCTAGCGCCTGTTCCCGTCGCGGGCGCGGCGAAGGCCCTTACCATGGAAACATGGCGATCGCCTTCGCCCTGCTTTTGCACGCCCACCAGCCTGTGGGCAACTTCGATTCCGTCATCGAGAATACGTATCAGTCCGCCTATGCGCCGTTCCTCGCCGCCGCCGCCCGCCGCCCCTGGCTGCGCCTGAACCTTCATTATTCCGGCTTCCTGCTCGATTGGCTGGCGGAGCACCATCCGGAATATCTCCAGCAACTGCGGGCCTTGCAGGCGGAGGGCCGGCTGGAATTGCTGGGCGGCGGTTACTACGAACCCATACTCAGCTCGATCCTCGCCGCCGATCAGCAGGAACAGCTCGCCCGCCTCTCCGCCACCCTGGTGCGCCACTTTGGCGCCCCGCCCCGGGGAGCCTGGCTGGCGGAACGGGTTTGGGAGCCGGAAATGGCCGCCGTGCTGGCGCGCGCCGGTCTGCGCTATACCATGCTCGACGACAGCCACCTTGAGCTGGCAGGCGTCCCCGCCGATCAACTGCACGGCTACTGGCTGACCGAATCCCAGGGCGAAACCCTGGCGGTCGTCCCTTCCAATTACTTCCTCCGTCAGGCGCTGCCCTTCCGACCCGTTGCCGAGGGGATGGATTACCTGGCCAACGCCGCCGCTCGCTTTCCCGGAAGCCTGCTGACCATGGGCGACGATCTGGAAAAATTTGGCAGTTGGCCGCATACCGCCCAACACGTTTACCAGGACGGCTGGCTCCAGTCCTTTTTCGACCGCCTCGAAGCCTTGCAGGATCAGGTCACGACCGTACGCCTGTCCGAGTACCTTGCCAGCCACCCGCCGCGAGGCCTGGTGTATATTCCCACCGCTTCCTACCCGGAGATGATGCGCTGGGCGGGCAGCGCCACCTGGCGCGGCTTTCTCACCAAGTACCCGGAAGCCAACCTGCTCCATAAAACCCAGTTGGACCTGAGCCGCCGCGGCGCCGCTCCTCCGGCCGCACGCACCCACCTGCTCGCCGGCCAGTGCAATGATGTTTACTGGCACGGCTGGTTCGGCGGCCTCTATTCGCCCCATCTGCGCAACCTGGCTTTCACCCATCTGCTGGCTGCCGACCGGCTGCTGGCGGCCGCCTCGCCGGCGCCGCCGCTGCGCCGCTGGGACCTGCTCTGCAATGGAACCGAAATCCTGGAGTTGCGCTCCGCCTCACTGCGCCTCCTCCTGAACCCTTCCGACGGCGGTACGCTGATCGAACTGGATGCCCTCGCGGCTGACGCCAATCTGGTCAATTCCATCCGCCTGCGCCCCGAGCCTTACCACGACGACTTGCGGCGGCATGCCCCCGCCAACCCGGCCAACCTGCCTGCCGCCAGCGCACCCGCCGCTGATCTGGAATCCAAGCTTGTATATGATGCTTGCGCTCCGTCCTGCGCCCGGCTTTATCGGGACGAAAAGCCGGACCAGGCCGCCTACCGAGTCACCTCGGCCGCGCCCGGCCGGTGCGAGCTGAGCTGTGATGACACCGTCAAAACCTATGTGCTGGATGGCAATTCCCTGCTCTGCGAGTACGCATGGCAGGCGCCGGTGGCGGCCCGGTTGGGGATGGAGTGGGTCTTCAACCTGCTCGCCGCCGAGGCCCCCGACCGCGGGCTGCTTTTTGCCGGCCGGCGCTATCCGCTGTCCTGGGCGGGCGCATTGCCGGCCGGGGTGCTGACCCTCTGTGACGGATGGCGCCGGCTGCATGTCGAACTGCAGGCGCCGGGTGCGACCGGCTGGCGGGTGCGGCCCCGCCACTCCGTGTCGCAGTCCGAGGAAGGTTTCGAGGCCGTCTATCAGGGCACGGCGATCCGGGCGGACTGGCCTGCCGGATCACATGACTCGATTAGGAGTCAACTGAAAATATTCCCTTGCCAGTGCCACTTTTAAGCGCGCCTCGTGTACAATCACCTTGTTTTTCGTACCCCTTCTGAGGAGGTTGCATGGCAGCTCTGACCAAAACAATGATCGTTTCCAACCTGGCCGAAGCTACTGGCCTGAACAAGAAAGAGTCCGCTCAGTACCTGGACACCCTGGCCGCGCTGGCGATCAAAGAGACCAAGCGCAGCGGCCAGTTCACCATCCCCGGCCTGGGGAAGCTGGTGAAGCAGCAGCGCAAGGCGCGCCTGGGGCGCAATCCGCAAACCGGCGAAACCATCAAGATCCCGGCCAAGACGGTGGTGAAGTTCCGCGTTGCCAAGGCCGCCAAGGACGCCATCGCCCCTGGCAAGAAGTAGCGTCGCGAACGCTCTCCAACCCACAGCGCGCGCGCCCCGGCCTCGGGCACGCGCGCTTTCTTATTGATCGCGGGCGCCCGGCTTCGCCGCCCGCTCTCGCACGCCGCCTGCCACGCTTCGCCACGGCGGCCGCGCCGTGGCTCCGCACCGCGCCAGGTGCGCTGGAAATTCGCGCGCGGTGCCGCCTCGCCTTCCTCTGATCGCGGGCGCCCGGCTTCGCCGCCCGCTCTCGCACGCCGCCTGCCACGCTCCGCCGCGGCGGCCGCGCGGTGGCTCTGCACCCGCTCGAGGTGCGCTGGAAATTCGCGCGCGGTGCCGCCTCGCCTTCCTCTGATCGCGGGCGCCCGGCTTCGCTCCCGTGCGGGTGCACTGGAGCGCGGGCTCCCCGTTCGCGCAGCGAACGCCCCGGCGTGCGCGGCGGCAGCTGCGCACGCCCTAGCCGCGGTTGATGGCGGCGGCCACAAAGCCGGCGCCGAAACCGTTGTCGATATTCACCGTCACCACGTTGGAAGAACAGGAATTGAGCATGCCCAGCAACGCCGCCAGGCCGCCGAAGCTGGCGCCATAGCCCACGCTGGTCGGCACGGCAATCACCGGCGCCGCCACCAGACCGCCCACCACGCTGGGCAGCGCGCCCTCCATCCCCGCCGCCACAATCAAGACCTTGGCCCGCTGCAAGGTTTCCATTTCGGCCAGCAGCCGGTGCAGACCCGCCACGCCACAGTCATAGAGCCGCTCCACCGGGCCGCCGAACATCTCCGCCGCGACCGCCGCCTCCTCGGCCACCGGCAAATCGCTGGTCCCCGCCGCCACCACCAACACCACGCCCCGCCCCTCGACCGCCGGCTCGCGTCGCAAGGTCAGCGCGCGGGCCGCCGGCAGGTATTCGATCTCCGGAAGCTCCTGGCGCACCGCCGCCGCCGCTTCGGCATCGGCGCGGGTGATCAAAAGGTTGGGGCTCTGGCGCGCGATTGCGGCCGCGATCGCCGCCACCTGCGCGGCGGTTTTGCCTTGCGCCAAGATTACTTCGGGCGTTCCCTGCCGCAGGCGGCGATGGTGATCCACCCGTGCGAAGCCCAAATCCTCAAACGGCTGCCGCCGCTCCCGCGCCGCCCACGCCGCCGCGGCCGCGTGCGGCGTCACCGCGCCCGCCGCCACTTCCTCCATTAACGCCCGCAGTTCCGCTTCCGTCACGCTTCCCATTGTATGCGGCAGCCCCGCCAATGCCTGCTCCCCGCCCCCCCGATCCCTGTAAACTACTTCCGTGCCGTCCGCGCTTACCGTGACCCTTGCCTTGACCGGCGCCAGCGGCGCGGGGCTGACCCGCACCCTGTTGAGCCTGCTGGACAGGGATCCGCGTGTGGCCCATGTGGATCTGGTCACCTCTCCGCACGGCCTGCGCGTCGCCCGTGAGGAACTTGACCTCCCCGAAGGCCCTCTGGACCAGCTCGCGCAGGGCTTGCTGGGCCGCCCCTCGCTCAAGATTCAAACGCACGACAACCGCGACATCGGCGCTAACATCGCCAGCGGGTCCTACCCCAGCGACGGCATGATCATCGCCCCCTGCAGCATGGGCACCTGCGCCGCCATCGCCCACGGGCTTGCCGATTCCCTGATCGAGCGCGCCGCCGACGTCTGCCTCAAGGAGCGCCGGCGCCTGCTGCTGGCGGTGCGCGAATCCCCGCTCAACCGCATTCACCTGCGCAATCTGCTGGCCGCCGATGAGGCCGGCGCCACCATCTTTCCCCTCACCCCGGCCTTCTACGATCAGGCCGCTTCGCTCGATGCCGTGGTGAACCAGTTCGCCGCGCGCCTGCTCGAACACATCGGCCTGCCCCAACCCACGGCCTTTCAGTGGCAGGGTTCCCGGCGCCGGCTGGTATGACCCACCCTCCCCCCATGGAAGCCGCCGATCCCAGGCACCCCACCGTGACTGTATTTCTCATGATCCTGATCGCAGTCGGCATGGAGGTCGCCGGCCAACTGCTCTACAAGTCCGGCATCAACCAGATGCACGGCATTGACGGTTCGCCTTTCCGCTCCTGGGCGCTCCTCAGTTTTGCCTGGGACGCGCTGCAGAACTGGAAGGTCCTGGCGGGAATCGGCATCTACTGCGCCCAGGCGGCAGTCTGGTGGGCAGTGCTGTCGCGGGTGGATCTGAGCTATGCCTTCCCGCTCACCAGCATGAGCTACGTGTTTTTGCTGATCGCCTCGCGGCTGTTCCTCAACGAACACATTTCGCTGCAGCGCTGGCTGGGAGCCACCGCCATCGTCTTTGGTGTCTACCTGATCACCCGCTCGGCGCCGCTCATCCGCTGAACTCTTCCCACTCGATCGGCCAGTGCCGGCGTGTGCCAAAACCGGTCCGGGTTGGAAACCGCGACCTGGAGAGCGAGCGGGTTGGCCAACGCCAGCCACGCTGCCGTGGGCAGAAGCGAGATAACCGCCGCGCGATCCTTCATGCGCCACGCCGCACGAATGGAGGCGGCCGTCGCCACCGTGTACGCGGCGGTAACGGCAGCCCCGTTCAGTGGCGAGTCAAGTTCAAAGTGGGCCGTGGTGAAAACCGCGTACAAGGCCCATGCGGCGGCCTGGTAACGGAGGAACTCCCTCGTGCCTGGCCGATGCGGGCTGCCATTCAGAACGTGAAGGCCGCCGGCGGTGGCACAGACGCTGTTGATGGTCCAGGCGATCGGAAATGCCGCGGCCGGCGGAGCAAACCAAGGCAGCCGCTGTCTGCGGTACAGCACCCGGTCGGCGCTCCGCCTGGGCGCGGAGCGGGTCCTGCGCACGAGAGAGCGGATGCCCAACGCCGTCGTCTGCACGGCGGCATAGAAGAGGAGTCCCTCCCACCAACGGTACTGACGGCGCTTCGGCATACACGGCCCCCCGGTGCCTCTAGTTGTGTGATGCACAGAGGCGAGGCCGCGCCCAAACTGGCGACGCGCGTGCCGCCGCCGCTCA
>JBQCEU010000307.1:0-16965 GCA_051959955.1 Terriglobales bacterium
GTGGTCGGCCCAGCCCAGCGCGCCGCCGCGGCGGTCGCGCACCGCCGCGGTCAGCACCTGCGGGGTGGGCGGCTCCGGCTCCCAGCCGAGTATCTCGCCGGTGTATATCCAGGGGTGACCGCCGCGCACCCGCTCGGCGCCGCGGTCATTCAGGATCGCTGTGGGACCGGCAGCCTCCAACCGCGTCAGGCGTAGAGCCCGCGCAGCCGGATGGCCGTGGCCACGCGGTCAATGGCCACCATGTAGGCGGCGATGCGGTTGTTGACCTTGTGTTTTTCGGCGTACTCGACCACCGCCGCAAAGCTCGAGTCCATGATCTCCTGCAGCCGCTGGTTGACTTCCGCTTCCTTCCAGAAGTAGCCCTGGCGGTCCTGCACCCACTCGAAGTAGCTGACCGTCACGCCGCCGGCGTTGGCCAGAATGTCGGGGATGACGAACACGCCCTTCTTCTCCAGGATTTCGTCGGCCAGCACCGTGGTCGGGCCATTGGCGCCCTCGCAGAGGATTTTGGCCTTGATGCTGGCGGCGTTGCGGCTGGTGATCTGATTCTCGGTGGCGGCCGGCACCAGGATGTCGCACTCGTGGCCGAGCAGCTCGCGGGCCGGCAGGTTGCGGGTGCCGGGGAAGCCCTGGATGGTGCGGTTCTTGGCGCGGTAGGCGATCAATTCGGGGATGTTGATGCCCTTGGGGTCGAGGATGCCGCCATCGTACTCGTCAATGCCGATGACGAGGTAGCCGTCCTCGGCCAGCAGCTCGGCCGCGTTGCTGCCCACGTTGCCGAAGCCCTGCACGATCACCCGCGTCTTTTTCTTGTCCATTCCCAGCTTCTCGATGGCGCGATCGCAGACGATCTTGCAGCCCCGGCCGGTGGCCTGGCGGCGTCCGGCGCTGCCGCCCAGCGCCAGCGGCTTGCCGGTGACCACGGCGGTCATGGTCTGGCGCTGGTGCATGGAGTAGGTGTCCATGACCCAGGCCATCACCTGCTCGTTGGTGTTGACGTCGGGGGCGGGCACGTCGCGCTCGGGGCCGATGAAGGGCACCAGCTCGGCGGTGTAGCGGCGGGTCATGCGCTCCAGCTCGTTTTGCGACAGGATGTGGGGATCGCAGATGATGCCGCCCTTGGCGCCGCCGAAGGGACTGTTCACCACCGCGCACTTCCAGGTCATCCAGCTGGCCAGGGCGCGCACCTCATCGAGCGATACATCGGGAGCGTAGCGGATGCCGCCCTTGCCCGGTCCGCGCGCTTCACTGTGCTGCACGCGGTAGCCGGTGAACACTTCGATGCGGCCGTCGTCCATCTGCACCGGGATGTGCACCGTCAGCTCGCGCGCCGGATGGGCAAGGATCTTGGCGATTCCTTCGTCGAGGTTCAGCTTGCGCGAAGCGGCATCAAAACGGGCGGCCTGTGCCGCCCACGGGTTGGTTTCCTGGCTGTCCAAAGCCAGCTCTTCCGTCACCACGCTCATGGATTCTTCTCCTGGGAATTTACAGCAGAACGCAACCTATTCAGTATAAGCGCGCATTCCCGCCGCGGGCGCGGAAGCCAGCAGCGGCGTTGGCGTGGCAGGTACTGCCTCGGCCCAGCGCCAGTGGCGCGGGGCGGCCAGCAGGCGCTGCACCAGCGCGGTGTGCAGGGCGTGTCCGGCGCGGTCGGCGCGCACTTCGGCGCGCAGCGGCGACCCCAGCAGGGCCAGATCGCCGACCAGATCCAGCATCTTGTGGCGCACGAACTCATCGGCAAAGCGCAGCCCGCCGTTGACCACCCGTTCATGATCGAGCACCACGGCGTTGTCGAGGCTGCCCCCGCGGATCAACCCCTGGCGGCGCATGGCGTCGAAGTCGGCGAGGAAGCCGAAGGTGCGGGCCGGCGCCAACTCGCGCCGGTAGCTGTCCGGGGTCAGGGTGAAGTGAAAATGCTGGCGGCCGATCACCGGGTGGGGGAAATCAATCGCGTAGTGCAGGCGGTACTCCAGGCAGGGATAGATGCCGATGAACTTGCCGCCCTCGCGCATCTCCAGCGGTTCGACGATCTCCATCACCCGCCGCCGCCGCTGCTGCCGCCGCCGCCCCGCCTTCTCGATCATCTCGATGAAAGGTGCGGCGCTGCCATCGAGGATCGGCACTTCGAGGTTGTCGAGCTCCACCACGACGTTGTCCACCCCGGCGCCCATGAGGGCGGACAGCAGGTGCTCGGTGGTGGAGATGAAGACGCCCTTCTTCATCAGACTGGTGGCGTAGCTCACCTTGGCCACGTTGAGCGAGCGCGCTTCCACCACAAAGCCGTCGAGGTCGGTGCGCCGAAATTGGATGCCGCTGCCCGCCGCCGCCGGCAGCAGCCGCATATGCGCGCGGGCGCCACTGTGCAGCCCCACGCCTTCACAGCTCACCGCCTGGGCCAGGGTGGTTTCGGTAGTCATCCTCTACCATGCTGGCACAGCCCCAGGCAGCGGCTAAGCCTTTTTCTTGCAGTGACTTAAACGCAACACCCAGCCATTAATATGTGGCTTATTTGCCACGGGAGTCGAGCCAAATGGTGACCGGGCCCTGGTTGACCAACTCCAGCTCCATGTCCGCCTGGAAGATGCCGGTGGCCACCTTCACCCCCGCCGCGCGCAACTGCTCCACCAGGGATTCATACAGCGGCCGGGCTTGCTCCGGCTTGGCGGCAGCGTCGAAGCTGGGGCGCAGGCCGCGGGTGCAGTCGGCCAGGAGGGTGAACTGCGAAATGGCAAGCACTTCGGGCTCGGCGCGCTCACACAGCGGGATGTTCATCTTGCCGTCGGCGTCGGGCCAAAGGCGTAGGGCGGTAATCTTGCGGCACATCCAGGCGAGGTCGTCGCCGCCGTCGCCGTGCGCGACCCCGATCAGCACCACGTAGCCGGCGCCGATGGCGCCCACGGTGGAACCTTCCACTCGCACATGCGCCCGGCTCACGCGCTGGATGACGGCACGCACCGGCGGCGCCTCAATGCACCCGGTTCTGCGGGTCGCTGGGATCCATGGTGGGATCCAGAGGCTTGCGGTTGGCGAAACCTTCGTGGGTGCCGTGCCAGTGCTCGATGGTGCGCTCGCCCTGCTTCCAGCACAAAAGCACCACGCGGCCGTTGAGCAGGCAGGGGAAATCGAGCAGGCCCTCGTCGAGGTCCTTAAGTTGCACGCCGCTGGCGGCGATCTCGCGCACCGCGTCCTCGAGCTGCTGGGCGCAGCGTTCCCGCTCGGTTTTGAGGGCGGCGGTGTGCAGCGGATCCACCTGCACGCCGCCGGCCAGCAGGATATGGCTGATCAGCGTCTGCAACTCATCGTCAATCTCCTCCACGCGCCGGTGGGCGCGCATGGCGGTTTGCAGCAGGCCGTTCAAGGCAGGCAGCAGTTGCTGGGCTTCGCCGAGCGTGAAGGTGCGTTCAAAGCTCATACCCGCCCTCCGGCGGCGGCCGGCTGGGGCCGCCCCAGCATCAACATGCGGTCGAGCGCCACCCGCGCCCATTGCTTGACGCTGTCCTTGACGCGAATGCGGTTCACCACCTGGCCCTGGGTCAGGTTGTCGAGCACCCAGGCAAGGTGCTGCGGCGAGATGCGGAACATGGTGGAACAGACCGGGCAGCCGTCGTTGTCGAGCGGCGAGATCCATTTGTTCTGAAATTGTTGCGCCAGGCGATGAACCAGATGCAGCTCGGTGCCAATGGCGAAGCGCGCGCCCGGCGCCGCTTCCCTCCCCTGCCGGATGATGAACTCGGTCGAACCGACCAGATCGGCCTTGGCCACCACCTCATGGCTGCACTCGGGATGGACCAGAATCTTGATCCCCGGCTCGGCGGCGCGCCAGCGGTCCACGTGTTCAGGCAGGAAGCGCTGGTGCACCGAGCAGTGGCCCTTCCACAGCAGCACGCGCGCGCCGGCTATCTGCTCGCGGGTCAAGCCCCCGCCGTCGCGTCGCGGATCCCAGGTGACCATCTCGTCGAGGCGCAGGCCGATTTTGACGCCGGTGTTGCGGCCCAGGTGCTGATCGGGCAGGAACAGCAGCTTGGGCCGCTGGTCAAAGCCCCAGCGGAAGGCCGCCGGCGCGTTCGAGGAGGTGCAGACCGCACCGCCGTGTTCGCCGCAAAACGCCTTGATGGCGGCGGTCGAGTTCATATAGGTGAGCGGCAGGAACTGGTCTCCCAGACCCATCTCTTCGAGCTGCTCCCAGCAGTCGAGCACCTGCGGGTACTCGGCCATGTCGGCCATCGAGCAGCCGGCGTTGAGGTCGGGCAGGATGACCTGCTGATGGTCGGCGCGCAAAATCTCGGCACTTTCGGCCATGAAGTGGACGCCGCAAAAGATGATGAATTCGGCTTCCGGATGCTGGGTGCACTGCTGCGCCAGCTTGAACGAGTCGCCCTGGCAATCGGCGAAGCGGATGACCTCGTCGCGCTGGTAGTGATGGCCGAGAATCATGACCCGGCCGCCCAACTGCCTGCGCAACTCGGCGATGCGGCCATCGAGGGCATGGTCGGGATAGCGGAGATAATTCTCCAGGTCGCAACCCGCTGCAGCCAGAAAAGGCATTTCTATTATTTTAGCGAGATTCGCATCCCGGCGCCGCCACCCAGATTTGGGCGGCGGCGGGGGCGGCGAGGGTGACGGTGCGGCCGGCGACCGCGAGGCTGAGGGTGCCGTCGTAGTTGCGGCGCTTGACCTCCAGCCGCGCGCCCGGGCGCAGGCCGAGTTGATCGAAATATTCCAGCAGCTTTTGATCCCGCTCCTGCATGCCGGCGACCCGCAGCTCCCGGCCCTCTTCCGCCTCCGCCAGGGGCGTGAGCCCCGCCTTGCGCCGCTCCGCCGCCCCCTTCTGGATGGGGTTGCCGTGGGGGCAGAGCCCGGCCGGGCCCAGCTTTTCGATCAGCTTCTGCTCCACGTCCTCGGAGATTGAATGCTCCAGCCGCTCGGCCTCCTCGTGAACCTTGTACCATTCCAGGCCCAGCGTCTCGTGCAGCATGCGCTTGATCAGGTGATGGCGCAGCCGCAGCTTGTCGGCCACCTGGCGGCCGGCCTTAGTGAGCAGGATGCGGCCGCGCGCATCCACCCACACCATCCGGTCGCGCTTCAGCCGGCGCAGGGCCAGGGCCACCGCCGGGGCGCTCACCTTCAGCCAGCGGCCCAGGGTGGCGGCGATGACGCGGCCCTCCTCCGCTTCCGCCTCGGCGATGGCCTTCAGGTAGTCTTCTTTGGAGACGGTGAGCTCCATGGCTCCGATCATCATGGCCGCTTCCGGCCGCGGCAGCAAACCAGACACATAACCTGGATCGGCATGATTGTATCATCCATGGCTTGCAGATTGTTGTTAACCACGGTTAACATAAAGCCAGAATGAGCGAGACGGGCCAGCTTTCGCTGGAAGGGATGCACAGCACCGTCAAGGTGCCGCCCTCGGACGCCGGGTTCTGGCGGCACTGGCGGGCGTTTGTCGGTCCGGCGGTGCTGGTGAGCGTGGGTTACATGGACCCCGGCAATTGGGGCACCGACTTGCAGGCGGGCGCGCAATTCCAGTACGGCCTGCTGTGGGTGGTGGCGCTCGCCAGCTTCATGGCGGTCATTCTGCAGATCGCCGCCGCCCGGCTGGGTCTGGCCACTGGCCA
Organism: Terriglobales bacterium; assembly: GCA_051959955.1. Taxonomy (GTDB): domain Bacteria; phylum Acidobacteriota; class Terriglobia; order Terriglobales; family SCQP01; genus SCQP01. Next base: position 5,616 of record JBQCEU010000307.1, read on the forward strand.
GGATCTGGCCCAGATGTGCCGCGACCGCTATCCGCGCTGGACGCGCTGGCCCAATTGGCTGCTCAGCGAACTGGCCATCGCCGCCTGTGACCTGGCCGAGGTGCTGGGCAGCGCGGTGGCGCTGAACCTGTTGTTCCACATTCCGCTGCTGTGGGCGGTGCTGATCACCGGAGTGGACGTTCTGTTGCTGCTCATGCTGCAGCATTTCGGAGTGCGCACCATCGAGGCGGTGGTATTCCTGCTGGCCGCCACCATCGGCGCCTGCTACTTCATCGAGATCTTCGTCTTGCCCGCCACCCGCCCCGCCTTCGGGGCCATGGGCCATGCGCTGGCCCACCCCAGCCTGGCCGGGGCGGGCATGGCCTACCTGGCCATCGGCATTATCGGAGCCACGGTGATGCCCCACAACCTCTATTTGCACTCAGCGCTGGTGCAGAGCCGCAAGGTCGAGCGCACCGAAGCCGGCCTGCGCCAGGCCCTGCGATACAACGTGCTCGACTCCGCCGTGGCGCTGACCCTGGCCTTCCTGATCAACGCCGCCATCCTGGTGCTGGCGGCCATGGTGTTTTACGGCCACCCCGGCTACGCGCCCGACACCGACTGGATTCGCGTCGCCTTCTTCACCCTGGCGCCGCTGCTGGGGGCGGGCGCGGCCGGCATTCTTTTTGCCATCGCCCTGCTGGCCAGCGGCCAGAGCAGCACCATCACCGGCACGCTGGCCGGACAGGTGGTCATGGAAGGCTTTTTGCACTGGCACATCGCCCCCTGGCTGCGGCGGTTGATCACGCGCCTGGCCGCCATCATCCCCGCCGTGCTGTTCATTGGGTTGCGGGGTGAGGCCAGCGTGACCGACCTGCTGACGCTGAGCCAGGTGGTGCTGGCGCTGCAATTGCCCTTCGCCATGGTGCCGCTCTTGCACTTCACCACCTCGCGCCGCCACCTCGGCCCGTGGAAGAGCGGCTGGGCGATGAGCACGCTCGGCTGGGCCTGCGCGGCGCTCATCATCGCCGCCGATCTCTACGCCCTGCCCAGCTCTCTGCGCGTCGCCTGGCACGTGCTCGCGGGTTGAAACGGGCGGCCGGCTTCAGGCCGCCTCTGCCATCCGTTTGTTCTTGCGCCAATAGAGCACCAAGCCGCTACAGATGAGCACGGCGCAGATGACCACCAGCTTGATCTCGAACACCACCGGCGAGCCTTCGAGGTCGCTGGGGGGAATGAACGAGATACCGATGGCCAGCACAGTGATCGCCAGACCGAGCAGTCCGCAGGACCAGACGCCGAACCGGCCCAGCGGTATGAGCGCGTGGCCGGGCTGGGTGCCGCGATCGGGACGGCGGCGCAGCTTGATCACCGACAAGAACATGTAAACGAAGGCGATGAAGTACATCACGTTGGTGGCGTCCACCAGCAGTTGGTAGGCGCTGGTGGCGTCGGCGCCGCCAATCTGACTGACGATCAGCAGGATCGCCGCCGCCCCGCCCTGCACCAGCATCGCCACCCAGGGCGTCTTCCACCGCGGATGAATCTTGCCGAAGGCCCGCGGCAGGTAGCGGTCAATGCCGGCGGCGAACGGCACCCGCGCCACCCCCGCCACCGTCGTCCCCACCCCGCCCACGTTGCCGACGGCCAGCAGCATGGCCACAATGATCGCCACCCACGCCAGCCCGAACTGGCCGGCGGCGGTGGTCAAGGCCTGAATTGCGCCGGCGCGCAGGTCCACCTGCCCGGGGTGCAGAATGGCCAGCGTTCCCATGGTGCCCAATACGTACATGGCGACAATCGCCGCGGCGGCGATGAAGATGCCGCGCTTGAGCGTCTTCTGCGGGTTCTTCACCTCTTCGCTCATGAAGCACACCACCTCCAGGCCGGCAAAGGCGAAGGCAATGGATGACCAGTAGTTGATCGTGCTCCAATTCACCTTCAGCCCCATCGAGCTGACCGTCAGATGCGTGACCGAGCCGAAGCGCACCGCGTACCAGGCGCCGAAGAGCACCAGCAGCGCCAGCGGCACGTAGGTTCCGATGGCGCCGGCATTCTCCAGCCACTTGCCGATGCGCACGCCCACGATGTTCATCCAGATGGCCAGCGCCAAAATGGCCAGCGAGCCCAGCATCACGAAGGTTTTATTGGTGGCCAGTACAGCGAACGTCGGGCCGCCCATGTAGGCCGACATGGCCACGCTGGCGTTGAGCAGCGCCGGGAAGTAGACGATGCTGTAGGTCCAGTACGTCCAGCCGGAGACGAAGCCATGGAAGGGCCCGTACGCTTCGTGGGTCCAGGCGTAGATGCCGCCGACATGGGGATAGCGTGTCGCCAGCTCGGTGATCACCAGCGCGGTCGGCAGAAAGAACAACGCCGCGGCGCTGATCCACAGGCTGATCGAGCTGGGGCCGGTATGGGCGGCGGTGGCCACCCAGCGCGGGCCGAGCACGGCGGCGATATTGAAGAGAATGACGTCCCACAACCCCATGGCCCGGACCAGGCCGTGGGGGTTGGAGTCGAGGGCGGTGCCCGAGGTCGGCTGCATCCCCCTGAAGGATACCTGAAGCAGAGGGGTCAGGATTTAGGGGTTAGGGGTCAGCGAGGGCGCGAGGAAGGGGATGGACTCCGGGTGCAGAGACAACCGGACGGGCGTGTCACCAATAGGTTCGCCGTCGAGTTGGACGGGGCGGCCGGCAGTCGCCACGGTGACTTCGTCGGTCGGTAGGCGCAGTACGCCGGGAGCGCGGTCGAGGCCGATGGTGAGGAGCGAAAGGGCTTGCCAAGGCAAAAGGCCGGGGGCGCCGCGGAGGGCGAGCACGAGAGGGGCGGAAGAGGGCATGCGGCCCAGCGTCATGCCGCCGCCGTAGTAAGGGGTGAGGCTGTACAGCAGGCTGTCGGCGTGGTGAGGATGCTGGTCGAGTTCAAGAGGCGCGGGGAAATAGGCATGCCAGGCGACGGCGGCGCGGGCGGCAAAGGCCCATTTGCCCCAGAGGCGCTTGGCTGCCTCGGTGGTCGTCTCTACGACAAAGGCGTCATAGCCTACGCCGGCCATGGTGAGAAAGTAACGTGTGGCGGTGGGGAATTGGGCTACCCCAACCGGAAGCTGGCGCGGGCCTGCTGACCAGGCGCGCTGCAGCCAGGCGGCGGCAGGTTCCGGACGGCGAGGCACGCCCAGCGCTCGCGCCAGCACGTTGGCCGTGCCCAGCGGCGGCGCCAAGGCGAGCACCGGCCGTGCGCCAGGATCGAGGCACAGGTGCTCCTGCAATACGCCGTGCAGCGTGCCATCGCCGCCGCAAACCAGAAGAACGTCGGCGTTTTCGTCAGTGAAGGCCCAACCGCGGCGCTCCAGCGCGCGGCAAAGTTGGTCCAGTTGGCGGCGGCGGCGCGCCGGATGGCGGCCGGCAATGGGGTTAAAAACGACCCGCGCCCGCGGCACCGCTGCCACTTAGGCGGCGGCGCGGATGGCTTGCTGGTGGCGCTGATCGAGCCAGGCGTAGAGGGCGAAGAAGGCGCCGGCGTAAAGCAGGTCGCCTGCCGCGGCATTGCGGAAGAAGGGCACGCCCATGGCGTAGCAGGTGGCGAGGCCGGAGAACGTATGCGGGTACATCTCACCCGTGAGCCACACGCCAAAATTGCTGATCAGGAAAAAGGCGGTGGAACTGGCCAGCGAGGTGCCGATCAGCGATGCCACCCGAACCCGGCCCTTAAGCGCCCACATCGCCAGGCCCAGGACCACGAAGTAGCTTGCCCAGGTGAAGTACTGATCCGGCCGTCCAGGGGTGTGGTACACAAAGGCGTTGAGGGCGAAGTCGCTGCCCACCAGCGCCACCACGGGTACCCACAGGTGCTTGGGCTTCATGTAGCAGGCCGCCAGCAGCAGCATGGCAATCACCGGCGTGAAATTCCATGCATGCGGCAAGAACCGCATGGCCACCGCACCCAGCACGAACAGCAGAATCAGCATGGCATTTTCCTCTACTACGGACAAAAGCATAGCGCGCTTTTTACTCGATGCCAACCCATTAATGCCCGTTGGCCCACTCACACTGTGCGGGATGCAGCTTTGTTTTCAGCATTTCCTGTTTGGCATCCAACGTGTAGTAAGCAGGTTGGAGGCTGATCCTGGAATTTGGATCAGCGGGAGGACAAAAAATGCGCAGGCTTCACTTGCACGGGTTGACGGTCGCGATGGTGGCGGTGGGGATGATGGCGGGTCTGGGCAGTCTGCCCGCCGCGGCGCAGTCGGGCGACACCACGGCCGCGCCCCAGACGGCAACCCAGTCTCAAACTCAGGCTCAGGCTCCGGCCACGCCGGCGCCGGAGATGGCGACCAAGAAGGCGCCGCTCGAGCCGCAAATTCGCCAGGGTTTCTGGGGACACCTGAACCCATTCGCGCGCAAGAAGTACGTCCAGGGTCAGCTTTCGCCCATCCGCGACCGGGTCAATGAGGTGGACGGCCTGACGGCCGACAACGCCAAATCCATCGCCGACCTTGATGCGCGTTCCAAGGCGGGCATCAGCGCCGCGCAGCAGAAGGCGCAACAGGCCAACGACACCGCCGATGCCGCCCAGCAGCAGGTGCAGCAAGCCAGCGACCACGCCACTCAGTTGGATCAGCAGGTCAGCGGCGTGAACACCAAACTGCAGGGCGTGGATCAGTACCAGGTGGCGCAGCAGGCCGAATTGCACTTCAAGCCCGGCCCGGCGACGCTGACCACCGACACCCAACAGCAGCTCGACAGCTTCCTGCAGAACCTGAACACCGAGAAGGGTTACGTGGTTGAGGTCACGGCCTATTCCAGCCGCAAGGGCGCGGCCGGCGTCACCGCCAGCCAGCAGTTGGCCGACACCGTGGTCCGCTATCTGGTGTTGCAGCACAACGTGCCGCTCTATCGCATCTACACCGCCGGCATGGGCAATGCTGCCCCGGCCGCGGCGCAGATATCGAGCACGCCCGGCGCCAGGTCCACGGCCGGGGGCACGGTGGAGATCAAGGTGCTGAAAAACAGCCTGGCCGCCGGCAGCCAACCGTAAGCCATTGCCAGTGAACAGTTCATTCCCCTGGGGGCGCACAAGCGCCCCCGTTTTTTTTGTGTTCCTCACCCCTCAACCCCGCCTGCTCCCGCGGCTTTATACTCAAGGAATGAGTGAACCAGTCATTGTTTCCGGCGTGCGCACGCCGGTGGGGCGTTTTCAGGGCGGGTTGGCGGCGCTGTCGGCGCCGCAATTGGGCGCGATCGCGGTGCGCGAGGCGGTGAAGCGCGCCGGCTTGCAACCCGACCAAATTGATGAGTGCATCATGGGCAACGTGGTGCAGGCCGGGCTCGGCCAGAACCCGGCGCGCCAGGCGGCGCTGGGCGCGGGCCTGCCGCCCAAGGTGGCCGCGCTGACGGTGAACAAGGTCTGCGGCTCGGGCCTCAAGTCGGTCGGGCTGGCGGCGCAGGCGGTGCAGTTGGGCGACTCCGACATTGTGGTGGCGGGCGGCATGGAGTCCATGTCCAACTGTCCCTACCTGCTGCTCAACGCCCGCACGGGCTTCCGCATGGGCGACCAAACCGTGGTGGATTCCATGATTCACGACGGCCTCTGGGACGTGTACGAAAACTTCCACATGGGCCAGACGGGCGAGCTGGTTTCCGAGAAGTACAAGATCACGCGCGAGGAACAGGACGAGTTCGCCCTCGGCAGCCATCGCAAGGCGGTGGCGGCGCAGCAGGCGGGTTACTTTGATCGCGAGATCGTGCCGGTCGAGGTCCCGCAGAAGAAGGGCGACCCGGTGGTGGTCAGCAAGGATGAAGGTCCGCGCGCCGATACCACCATCGAGGCGCTGCGCAAGCTGAAACCGGCCTTCAAGAAAGACGGCACCGTGACCGCGGCCAACGCCTCGAGCGTCAATGACGGCGCGGCGGCGGTGGTGGTGATGACCGCCGACAAGGCGCGCGCACTCAAGATTCAGCCCAAGTTCCGCATCGTCGCCCAGGCGGTGAGCGGACTGGAACCGAAGTGGGTGATGATGACCCCGGTGGAGACGGTGCGCAAGCTGTGGGCCAAGACCGGCTGGCAGGCCGACGACGTGGACCTGTACGAGCTGAACGAGGCGTTTTCGGTGCAGGGCGTGGCGCTGATCCGCGAGCTGGGGCTGAAGGCGGACCGCGTCAACGCCAACGGCGGCGCGGTGGCGCTGGGCCATCCCATCGGCGCCAGCGGCTGCCGCATCCTGGTGACGCTGATGTTCGAGCTGGAGCGGCGCGGGGCCAAGCGCGGCATCGCCGCCTTGTGCCTGGGCGGCGGCAACGGCGTCGGCATGGCGATTGAACGGATTTAGGCAGTCCGAAGGACAAGCATGAAAATTGAAAAGGTTGCGGTCGTCGGCGGCGGCACCATGGGCAACGGCATTGCCCATGTGCTGGCCAAGTTCGGGGTGCAGGTGGCGCTGATCGAGGCCAACCCGCAGGCGCTGGCGAAGGCGCGGGCCGCCATCGAAAAGAACCTGGGGCGCGAGGTGTCGAAGGGCAAGCTCGACGAGGGCTCCGCCCGCGTGGCGCTGGAGCGCATTACCCCCTCGGTGGACGTAAAGGCGGCCGCCGGGGCGCAGTTGGCGATTGAAGCCGTGCCCGAGCAGCGCGAAATCAAGCTGCCGCTGCTGCGGCAGTTGGACGTGGTGCTGGGCGAGGAAGCCATCCTGGCATCGAACACCTCCTCCATCTCGATCACCGAGCTGGCGGCGGCCACCTCGCGGCCCGACCGTTTCATCGGCATGCACTTCATGAACCCGGTGCCGATGATGACGCTGGTGGAGGTGATCCGCGGCCTGCAGACCTCCGACGCCACCACGGCGGCGGTGCGCGAGCTGGCGTTGCGGCTGGAAAAAACGCCGGTCGAGGTGCGCGACTACCCCGGCTTCATCTCCAACCGCGTGCTGCTGCCCATGATCAACGAGGCCATCTACTGCGTCATGGAAGGCGTGGCGACGCCGGAGGCGATTGACGAGATCATGAAGCTGGGCATGGCCCATCCCATGGGCCCGCTGACGCTGGCCGACTTCATCGGCCTCGACGTCTGCCTGCACATCATGGAAGTGCTGCACGATGGTCTGGGGGACAGCAAGTACCGCCCCTGCCCGCTGCTGCGCAACATGGTGGCCGCCGGCTGGCTGGGCCGGAAAACCGGCCGCGGCTTCTATAAGTACGACCGCTAGGCCCCCTGCTGCTACACCCGCGATGACCCGCCGCCGCCCCAGCGGCGTCCCCGGCGCGCGCGCCAGCGCGTCCCCCAGAGGGCGCGGCTCCAGCCGCGCCCTCTCTAGGGTCTTTCGCCGGGCTTGTATCGTTTCGAGCAAGCGCGTAAGCTGACCGGAACTGCTCGATCGGCGGTGCTGTACATGGGCGCTTGTGGCCGTATCCTCGTTTTTCTAATGGCGTTTTCCGCCTGGGCGGCGGCGGTGCAGCCGGTGTACCGGGTGGATGCCAACACCTTGTTTCTGCCGCTCGACGGGGTGGCGCTGAACGCCCGCAACGGCCACGTGGCCTGGCGGTTCCCGCGCTACCAGGGCCAGACCTATACCGACGGCCACGGGCTGCTGCTGCTGAGCTGGGTGTCGGGGATCACGCCCAAGATCGGCCACCGCACCACCAGCATCTGCCGTCTGCGTACGCGCGACGGAAAGAAGCTGTGGTGCAGCGAGGAATCGGCGGTGCACGAATGGGTGGTGGATGCCTCCGGCGAGCGCCTCTACGTCCACAGCCCCGGCCGGCTGGAGGTGCTGACCACCCGCGACGGCCGGCACGATCAGGGCTTCAGCCTGCGCGATGACGACGCCCTCACCATGCTGCCGCTGCCCAGCCGCGGCCTGCTGCTGCTGGAGCGCGCGCATGGCCAGGTGAAGACGGCGCTGCGCTATCAGCCGGGCGCGGCCGCGCTGGAACCGGAGAACGTGCCCGCGGCGCTCTATCCCTTCCGCAGCGAAGACCACGGGCTGCTGCTCTATGCCAAGCCAAGGCGCGAATTTTTTCTGGCCGCGCCCTTCCACCTATTGTTTGGAAGACACGATCAGGGCGGGGAGGAGAGCGCCGCGGCGGCGGGTTTCCCGCGCGCCAGCCTGACCCGCCAGGGCTTCATCTTCACCGACTGGCAAGGTTCGGCGCCGGTGGTGCGCGGCGGCAACTACGCGGGCGCGCTGTGGCAGGCGCCGCGCGCCGCCGAGGAACCCAAGCTGGCCATCAGCAACCGCACCGCGGTGATGCTGGAGCCCGACGGCGCCTCCAGCCAGCTCCAGGGCTGGCAGCTCGACAGCGGCACCCAGGTATTTCGCGAAACCCTGCCCGGCGGCTATGCGGTGCTGGAAGCCGGCGGCGGCGTGCTGGTGCTGCAGGCCGAACGCGAGGTCAGGCTGCTGGACGCCGCCAGCGGCGCCGAACGCTGGCGGGTGGAAGCCCACGAAGGCGCCCTGGCCGCCATCGCCCAGAGCAGCATCGTGTTCTGGGAAGACGGCGGCTCGCTCATCGCTCTGGCGCGGCGCAACGGCGCCCTGCTCTGGCGCGTGCGCTTTCAGAGCTTCTGACCGCCGAGGCGGTTCACCCCAAAGGGGTGGTTTTCGCCTTTTCTTCGCCTCGGGAGCGTGCTATGATCCCCCCATGTCGGACGAACGCAGCCGCGCCATTGACGCCGCCCTCTCGCAAATTGAAAAGCAATTCGGCAAAGGCTCCATCATGCGCCTGGGCGCCAAGGACGCCATTGTGCCCATCTCGATCATCCCCACCGGCGCGCTTTCGCTCGACGCCGCCCTGGGCGTGGGCGGGGTGCCGCGCGGCCGGGTGATCGAGATCTTCGGGCCGGAGTCGTCGGGCAAGACCACGCTGGCTCTGCAGGTCATCGCCCAGGCGCAGAAGGCCGGCGGCATGGCGGCCTTCGTGGATGCCGAGCACGCCCTCGACCCCATCTACGCCCGCAAGCTGGGGGTGGATATTGACAACCTGCTGGTGTCGCAGCCCGACTTCGGCGAGCAGGCGCTGGAGATTGCCGAGGCGCTGGTGCGCTCGGGCGCGGTGGACGTGCTGGTGGTGGACTCGGTGGCGGCGCTGGTGCCCAAGGCCGAACTGGATGGCGAGATGGGCGACAGCCACGTGGGCCTGCAGGCGCGGCTGATGTCGCAGGCGCTGCGCAAGCTCACCGGCCTGGTCTCGAAGTCGCGCACCGCGCTGATCTTCATCAACCAGATCCGCGAGAAGATCGGCGTCATGTTCGGCAGCCCGGAAACCACCACCGGCGGCCGCGCCCTCAAGTTCTACTCCTCGGTGCGCATTGACATCCGCCGCATCGCCGCCATCAAGGACGGCGACGCGGTGATCGGCAACCGCACCCGCGCCAAGGTGGTGAAGAACAAGGTGGCGGCGCCGTTCCGCGAAGCCGAGTTCGACATCATGTACGGCGAAGGCATTTCGCTCTCCGGCGACCTGATTGACATCGGCACCGAGAAGAACATCATCGAAAAGTCCGGCTCCTGGTACTCCTACAAGGGCGAACGCATCGGCCAGGGGCGCGAGAACGCCAAGCAGTTCCTCACCGAGCATCCCGACATCTTCAAGAAGCTGGAAATCGAGATGCGCAAGGCGCTGGGCCTGCCCAGCGGAGAACCGGCGGCCGGCGCCCGGGAAGAAGCGCCCGCTCCCCAGCCCCGGGCCAGCGCCACCGCCGCCCGGCGCTAGACGGAAGCGGCTCGCCCGTGCCGCCGCGCGGCTGGTCGCCGCGTGTTACAATCTCGGCATATGCGTCATACGCTTTCGGTACGCCTGCCTGCGGACTTGGCGGCTTGGCTCAAGCAGCAGGCTCGGCGTGACGGCCTTCCCGTGGGGCAGCTTGTACGGGTTGAGCTGGAAAGGGCCAGAAACGCCCGCTTCAGCGAGCGGCTGCTGCGCCACGCCGGCGTGTTTTCGGATGGTCCTCGCGACGTGTCCACGCGCAAGGGCTTTGCACGCAAGTGAAAGCAATTGCCGATACCGGCTTTTTCGTGGCCCTTGCACGCGCCTCCGATCAGTATCACACTTGGGCCCGGGAGGTCGCAGGTGAGCTGACTGAACCGCCAATAACATGCGAGGCGGTGCTGGCCGAGGCCGCTTTTCATTTGCGGTCGGCTGCTTACGTTCTCAGTCTGCTATCCAATGACGTCGTCTGCCCGAAGTTCGATCTGGGAGCAGAGTGGAAGCGAGTGGGCGAACTGGCGATCCAGTACGCGGATCGCCGACCCGACCTGGCTGACTTGTGCCTGATTCGAATGAGCGAGATCAATCCGGCGTGCCCGGTCATCACCACCGACCGTGACGACTTTGCCATCTACCGCCGTTACGGGCGCGAAAGGATCCCGCTGATTTTCCCGCCGGTCTGACCGCCCCCGGCTGGTTCTGGGCAATGGCACATATGGACCCAATTCCCGGACTCTTGCACGCGCGTAATCTTGGCGCCATCCCCTGGCTGCGCCATGGTTTCGGCACGCGGGCGAGCGGGATAAGCCATCCCCGGCCGGAACCGCCGCGGCACCCGAAACTGCTGATGTTGCGTCAAGTCCATACCGGCCTGGTATGGGTGGACCCGCAGCCGGGGCAGGCGGGCGATGGGATGATTACCCGCCGGCCGGGCGTGTTGCTCACCATCCGCACCGCCGACTGCTGCCCGGTGCTACTGGTGGATACCCGCCAGCGGGTGGTGGCCGCGGTGCACGCCGGCTGGCGTGGCACGGTGGCGCGTATCGCGGCCGTGGCCGTGGGTGAGATGCAGTCGCAATTTGGCTCGCGCCCGCGGGATCTGCGCGCCGCCATCGGCCCCTGCATCGGCGCCTGTTGTTACGAGGTCGGCGACGATGTGCGCGCGGCCTTCGCTGCCCGTTTTCGCAACGCAGATCGCTGGTTCTTCACCGCCGAACCCGATCCGGTGCGCAGCCGCTACCCCATGCTCTTCATGACCGGCGCGCCTCCCGGCCACCCCTACGATCCCCGCTGGAATCACGCTCCCGGCTATCGCCTGGACTTGCAGGCGGCCCTGCGCGATCAGCTCACCGAAGCGGGAATTTCCGACGCCGCAGTAGAGATTATCAACTCCTGCACCGCCTGCCACCGGCAACTCTGGTACTCCCATCGCCGAGGGGATCAGGGGCGTATGCTCTCCGCCATTGGCATGGTGGAAAAAAATCTTGAAGATTGTATACAAAGTGATTAGAATTCTCTTACATTCGGGCAGAAAGTTCCAAGGGCGCGGACCGACCTCCCCGCGCCCTTGATGCTTTTTAGGTCATGCGTACGATCCCCGACTCCACACGCCCGCGGGTAGTCAACAGCAGCCTGCCCTCGCCCAGCGGCCAAGCAGCGGTCGTGCTTGG
>JBQCEU010000308.1:0-2031 GCA_051959955.1 Terriglobales bacterium
TCGGTGCGCGAAGCGGCGCCGGCCACCGGGTACTTTCCGCAAGCGCAGCTCGCGCAGCCGTTCGAGATCATCGCCTACGAGATTCGCTCGCCGCTGTCAGCGGCGGCGCTGGCCGGGCCGGTGCGGCAGGCGATGACAGCGGCGGGAGCGGGCGCCTACCATGTCGAGAGCTTCGACGACCTGATCGCGGCGACGCTGCGGCCGGAGCGGATGCTGGCCTGGCTGTCGGGGCTGTTCGGCGGCCTGGCCCTGCTGCTGACGGCGATCGGTTTGTACGGGATCATGGCCTATCAGGCGGAGCGGCGGCGTCAGGAGTTCGGTATTCGCATGGCGCTGGGTGCCTCGCGGCGGGCGGTGGTGCGGCTGGCGCTGGGCGAGCTGACGGCGGTGCTGGGGATCGGCATCGCCGCCGGCGCGCTGCTGGCCTGGCTGGGAGCACGGAGCGCGCAGGCGGCGCTGGGCGGGCTGCTGTACGGACTGCAGGCGACCGATTGGATGACGCTGGCGGCGGCGGTGCTGGTGCTGGCGGCGGCGGCGGTGACGGCGGCGTGGCTGCCGGCACGGCGGGCGGCGGCGGCGGACCCCTATTCCTCGCTGCGCGAGGAATAGGGGTCCGGGGGGCGCGCCCTAGGGGCGCTTGGGGACGCCCGCTGCGCGGGCGTGGGGCACCGATTAGAGTGCGAGGGCGAGGCGGAGACCACGTTCGAGGGAGCGGAGGGTTGCGGGGGCGAGGGAGCCGGCGGGATCTGTGAGAAAGTCGCGGTCGAGGGTGATGATCTGGGTGACGTTTGCCACCGAGTCGCGGGGCAGGCCGGCCTCGCCGGCCGGGATGAGCACGTTTCCGGGGGCATCGAGCAGGCGCAGGTTGGAGGTCAGCACGACCGCGACAACGGTGCGAAGGCGGCTGCGGTTGAAGGCGTCCGCCTGTACGATGACGACCGGGCGACGGCAGGCAGGCTCGGAGCCCTCGGGCTCGCCGAGATCAGCCCACCAGACCTGGCCACGCGCCACTACCACGATTCACGGCGCAGACTGCGGGATTGGGCACGACGGAGGTCCGGCGGCAGGGCGCTCGACTCGTGCTCATAGGCACGATCCAACTGCTCGGTGATGCGGCGGCCCTGATGCCGCGCCAGATACTCCTGGAGGGCGGTGGCGAAGAGGCGGCTGCGGGGCACACCGAGCTTGCGGGCCATCCGATCGGCCTGCTGGAAGAGATCGTCGGGCAGCGAGACGGCGGTTTTCATACTGCTAGCATACCGTAGTTATACTTGAGGATCAGGCGCGGAGGTGGGTGGCGGGGTTGGTGCGGGCGGCGCGGCAGGCGGGCAGCAGGGCGCCGGCGAGGGTCATGAGGGCGCAGACGAGAGCGGCGACGGTCCAGATGCCCCAGGCGCCGGCGGGGACGGCGCCGAGCAAGGCGGGGAGGGCGCGGGCGGCGATCCAGGCCAGCAGCAGGCCGCAGGCGATGCCGGCGGCGGCGAGGGCGAGCGAGGCGCGGAGCACCTGGCGCAACAACTCCGCCGGGCGGGCGCCGAGGGCCATGCGCAGGCTCAGTTCGGGAGCGCGCGCGGCGACGTTGAAGGCCAGCACGCCGTAGACGCCGAGGCCGGCGAGCAAGAGAGCCAGCAGTCCGAAACTGCCGAGGATGCCCAACTGCTGCTGACGGGGACCGAGTTCGGAGGCGATGATGTCCGTCATTGGACCCAGGTTGGTGATGGGCTGGCTGGGATCGGCCTGGCCAATGATGCCGCGCAGCGCTTTGGCCAAGGCGTCCGGCGAGAGGGTGGAGCGGACGGCGAGATCCTTGGGGGTGTAGACGGGGGCGACCTCGCCGGCCTGGGTGTAAGGCAGATAGACCTGCGGTTCGATGTGGCGTTCGAGGCCGCGCATCTTGACCGATCCGGCTACGCCGACCACGGTTCGCTGGGCGCCCGCCAGGCGGAATTGTTGTCCGATAGGATCGCGGCCGGGCCAGAAGCGGCGGGCAAAATTCTGGCTGACGATGACCACGGGAAGCGAGGCTGCCTG
>JBQCEU010000309.1:0-2525 GCA_051959955.1 Terriglobales bacterium
CGCGCCGCCTCGCCGCCCGAGAGCACCGCGGTGCGCTTGTCGCCCTCATCCTTGCGGAACAGCATTTGGCCGAGCAAACCGCGCAGTTCCTCCTGGGAGGCAGCCGCATCCCACTGCGCCAGCCACTCGCAGGCGGTCATGGAAGGGGTGGCGTGGGCATCGAGGAAAGCGCGGAAATCCTGGGGGAAATAGCCGATCTTCACCTCGTGGCCCCAGCGCAGGTCCCCGGCGGTGCGGAAGTCGTCCTCGAGCAGCGAGCGCAGCAGGGTGGTCTTGCCGCTGCCGTTGCGGCCCAGGATGGCGACTTTTTCGCCGCGCGGGAGCTGGACGCCGAAGCCGGCGATGACCGGCGCGCCGCCGTCGTAGCTCTTGGCGATGCCGTCGCATTCCAGCGCCTGCTTGCCCGAGGGCCGGAGGAGATCAAACTTGATGTACGGCCGGGCAATGTTGGAGCGCGCCAGATCGGTGAGCGCCAGACGCTCGACTTCCTTGCGCCGTGACTGCACTTGCGAACTGCGCGTGCCGGCGGAGAAACGGGCGATGAAGTCCTGCAGTTGGGCGATTTTCTTTTCGCGCTGCGCGTTCTCGGCCTCCACCCGGGCGCGGACCTGGGTCTTGGCCAGCACCATGTCGTCGTAGCCGCCGGTGTAGGTAATCACCGTCTGGTAGTCAATGTCGGCGATGTGGGTGCAGACGCGGTTGAGAAAGTGCCGGTCGTGGGAGATGACGATCAGCGCGCCGTCGTAGCGCAGCAGAAACTGCTGCAGCCACTCGATGGAGTCCATGTCGAGATGGTTGGTGGGCTCGTCCAGCAGCATGGCCTCGGAATGCCCGAACAGCGCCTGGGCCAGCAACACACGGACCTTTTGCCCGCCCTGCAGCTCGCCCATGCGGCGCTGGTGCAGCTCGCCGGGGATGTCGAGGCCTTCCAGCAGCACCGCGGCCTCGCTTTCGGCGGCGTAGCCGTCCTCTTCGCCCACGATGCCTTCGAGTTCGCCCAGGCGCATGCCGTCGGCGTCGCTCATCTCGGGCAGCGAGTAGATTTTTTCGCGCTCCTCCATCGCCGCCCACAGCCGCTGGTTGCCCATGATGACGGTATCCACCACGCGGCAGGCGTCGAAGGCGTACTGATCCTGGCGCAGCACGCCCAGCCGCCGCGGGCGGGTGACGGTACCGGTGGTGGGCTCGGACTCGCCCGCAAGCAGGCGCAGGAAGGTGGTCTTGCCGGCGCCGTTGGGGCCGGTCAGGCCGTAGCGCCGGCCGGCGAGGAAGCTGATGCTGACATCCTCAAAGAGGATCTGGGCGCCGAAGCGCATGCTGAGCTGGCTGACGGAAAGCACCCAACAATTTTACCAAGCCCGGCGGGCCAGCGAAGGCAGGACGCCACCGCGAAGTGCCAAGCCTGACAAGAAAACCTGACGAAAAATCGCGGATTGGATAAAATAGTCAGGAAACTGTAGCTGCCTCCCCCCAGTAATTGAGGTCAGCCATGTCGCACTTGGCATCGCAAGCCACCCACGTGCTTCCCGCGCCTGCGGCGCAGTTCCGCTTCGGCCGCTTTCGCCTCTGCCTGGTGCGCCGCAGCTTGTGGCGCGGCCAGAAGGAAGTGGCGCTGACACCGCGCGCGCTGGATATCCTCGCCGCTTTGGTTCGCTCCGCGGGCCGGGTGATGACGCGTGAAGAGCTGCGGCAGGCGGTGTGGGGCGAAACCGTAGTGCAGGATTCCAACCTCACCGTAAACCTGTGCCTGGTAAGACGGGCGCTGGCGCCGGATGACTACATCGTCACCGTGCCCGGTCGCGGTTACCAGTTCACTGCGCCCGTGGTGACAGAGCTGGGCCCGGCCGCGGACGGCGCGGAAGTCCTGTGGCTGACCTGCCTGCCTTTCCGCTGCCTGGGGGCCGGAGGGAAGGGACTGGCCGAGGATGTGAGCGTGGCCGCGGTGGTGGGGCTGGCCCAGTTGGCGGGACTGCAACTGCGGCCGGCCGGGGCGGCGCCACAATGCGGCCGCGATTGGACGCTGGAGGGGTGTGTGCAGGCCCACGGAGCCCAGGTGCTGGTGACGGCGGAACTGGTGCGGCCGAATGGGTCGGTGGCTTGGGCGGAGCAGCGCAGCTTTGAAGAACTTGATGCCCCGCGCCTGCACGACCACATCGCTGTCTGGCTGCGGGAGAAAATCGCGGAAAAACTGCAGGGCGGCTGGCTGGCGCCCGCCGCCCTGACTGGCTGACAGAAATCAGAAGGTGATCTTGGCCACGATCTGAATGGTGCGGCCGCCGTGGTCGCTGTCGGAGTCGACGGCCTGGAAGGCGCGGGTGATGCGGCCGAAGTTGCGCCGTGATACAGTGCCGCCGGCAGTGCCGAAGGTGCCCGACGAGCCGGTCCAGAAGAAGTTGGCGTTGTTGAAGGCGTTCAGGAACTGCACCTGAATCTGGGAGCCGATACGTTCGGTCAGTTGAGTATTCTTGACCAGCGAGAGATCGGGCAGGAACAGGGGCGCGTCGTAGAGGAAGAGGCGCTGGCAC
>JBQCEU010000310.1:0-7856 GCA_051959955.1 Terriglobales bacterium
GGCCGCGGGTGGCGCCGCTGTAGCGGCCATCGGTGATCAGCGCCACCTGCTCGCCCAACCCGGCGCCGGCCACCGCGGCGGTCACGCCCAGCATCTCGCGCATGCCGGGACCGCCGCGCGGGCCTTCGTGGCGGATGACCACCACGTCGCCGGGCCGCAGGCGGCCGCCGGTGGCGGCGGCCATGGCCGCTTCTTCGCCGTCAAACACCCGCGCCGGGCCGCGATGGCGGCGGGGTTCGTGGCCATGGGTCTTGATGACGCAGCCGAGCGGCGCCAGGTTGCCGCGCAAGACTTCCAGCCCGCCGCGCGGCCGCAGCGGCTGCCGGGGCGGCCGGATGACCATCTGGCCGGCGGTTTCCGCGGCGGCGGCGGCCTCCTCGCCCAGGGTGCGGCCGCTGACGGTGGGCGCATCCGGATGCAGGCAGCCGGCGGCCAGCAGATGCCGGGCCAGCAGGCGGCTGCCGCCGGCGGCGGTGAAGTCCACGGCGGTGTAACGGCCGGCGGGCTTGAGGTCGCACAGCAGCGGCGTGCGCAGGCTGAGGGCGTGAAAATCCTCGAGGGTGAGCGGCACCGCCGCCTCGCGCGCGATGGCCAGCAGATGCAGCACGGCGTTGGTCGAGCCGCCGCTGGCCGCCACCGCAGCGACGGCATTCTCCAGCGCGGCGCGGCTGAGAAGGTCGCGGGGGCGGATGCCGGCGGCGAGCAGCTCCATCACCCGCCGGCCGCAGTCGCGGGCGGCAGCCGGCTTGGCGGCATCGGCTGCGGGGATGCCGCCCGCCCCCATGGGCGAGAGGCCGCAGAACTCCAGCGCCAGCGCCATGGTGTTGGCGGTGTACTGGCCGCCGCAGGCGCCCACGCCGGGGCAGGCGGCGCGCTCCAGCGCGTCCAGCTCCGCCTGCGGCAGGGCGCCGGCGGCGACCGCGCCCACCGCCTCGAAGACATCCTGGACGGTGACGTCGCGGCCGCGATGGCGGCCGGGCTGGATGGAGCCGCCATAGAGCAGCAGCGCCGGCACGTCGCAGCGGATCAGGCCCATGGCCAGCCCGGGCAGCGTCTTGTCGCAGCCCGCCAGCGCCACCAGGGCGTCGAAGTGGCAGGCGCCGCCTGCCAGCTCCACCGAGTCGGCGATCAGCTCGCGGCTGACCAGCGAGGCACGCATGCCGGCAGTGCCCATGGTGATGCCATCGCTGATGGCGATGGTGTTGAACTCCAGCGGCAGGCCGCCGGCGGCCAGAATCCCTTCGCGCACCGCCTGCGCCAGCTCGCGCAGGTGGGCATTGCAGGGCATGGCGTCGGTGAAGGTATTGGCGATGCCGATCAGCGGGCGCTGCAGCTCGGCATCGCCGTAGCCCAGGGCGCGGAAGTAGGAGCGGGCGGGGGCGCGGGAGAGACCGTCGAGCAGATGGCGGCTGCGGTGGCGCAGGCGGTCGCCTGCTTTTGCCGGGGGCTCCGCCCCCGCCTCCTCCGCGCTCATGCCACTTCCACCGGCTCGGGCCCGGGCTCGGGAACGGTCTTCGCGGCGGCGGCAGTTCCGGCCGCCAGCCAGGGCATCATGGCGCGCAGCCGCGCGCCCACCTGCTCCAGCGGATGCCGGGCGGCGGCGCGGGTGAGGGCCTCGAGGCGCGCGCCGCCGCCGCGGTGCTCCGCCAGCCATTCGCGGGCGAAGGCGCCGGAACGGATGCCGGCCAGCATTTCCGCCATGGCGGCGCGCACTTCCGGCGTGACCACCTGGGCGCCGCGGGTGAGGCCGCCGTAGCGGGCGGTGTTGGAGACCTCGCTCCACATCGCCGTCAGACCGCCGCGATAGAGCAGGTCCACGATCAGCTTGAGCTCGTGCAGGCATTCGAAGAAGGCCATCTCGGGCGCATAGCCGGCGGCCACCAGGGTCTCGAAGCCGGCGGTCACCAGCGCCGCCGTGCCGCCGCAGAGCACCGCCTGCTCGCCGAAGAGATCGGTCTCGGTTTCCTCCGCGAAGGTGGTTTCCAGCACGCCCGCGCGTCCGCCGCCGATGGCGGCGGCATAGGCCAGCGCCAACGCGCGGGTGTCGCCGGCCGGGTCGGCGGCCACCGCCAGCAGACAGGGCACGCCGCCGCCACGCTGGAATTCACCCCGTACCCACGCACCCGGGCCTTTGGGCGCCACCAGAAATACGTTCACCGCCGGGGCGGGGCGGATGGCTTCGAAGTGGATGCCGAAGCCATGGGAGAAGCCGAGGTAGGCGCCGGGGCGAAGATGGGGCGCGATTTCACGGGTGTAGATCTCCGGCGCCTGCTCGTCGGGCACCAGCAGCATCACCTCCTCGGCCGCGGCCGCCGCCTCGGCCGCGCTGCGCACGGTGAAACCCGCCGCGCGCGCCCGCTGCGCGCCCGCGCCCCGGGGGCGGGCGCCGACGATCACTTCGCAGCCCGAGTCGCGCCGGTTCTGCGCCGGGGCGCCGCCCTGCGAGCCAAACCCGATGATGGCGATCCTTCGCCGCCGCAGCCGCGCCAGATCGGCGTCACGTTCATAGAGCACGTTCATGGTTTTTCTCCCTGGCAAACAGGCGGCCGGCGCCGCCGGGCAGACAACGTTGGCGGACCTGGCGCACGCGCACCTGGCCACTGAGCTTGCGCACCGCCCGTTCCCAGGCCGCCGGTTCGGCCTCGCCCACCAGGCGCAGGCGCGCCCACCCGCCGTGCGAGGGGGGATGGCAGCGCAGCCGTTCGAGTTCGCAGCCGGCGGCGTGCAGCACCGCAAGAATGCGCGCGGCCGCGCCCGGCCGCTGCTCAAAACTGACGCTCAATAAAAATTTCATGCCAGCACCATCTCCGTATTGGCCGCCCCCGGCGGCACGAAGGGAAAGACGCAGGCTTCCGGGTCAACCTGCACATCCATCACCACCACCCCCGGCGTGGCCAGGCCGCGGGCCAGCACCCCGGGCAATTCATCGGGACGGCCGGCGCGCAGGCCGGTGGCGCCGTAGGCGGCGGCCAACCGGACGAAATCCGGCTGGCCGGCCATGTCCACCGCCATGTAGCGGCGGTCGTAGAACAGCTTCTGCCATTGCCGCACCATGCCCAGGGCGCGGTTGTTCATGATCACCACCTTGACCGGCGCGCCGGCGGAGACGGCGGTGGCCAGCTCGTGGGCGGACATTTCGAAGCCGCCATCGCCGACCACCGCCACCACCAGCTCCCGCGGGCAGGCGAGCTGGGCGCCGATGGCGGCGGGCAGGCCGTAGCCCATGGCGCCCAGGCCGCCGGAGGTAAGGAACTGGCGCGGACGGCGCAGGCCGTAGAGTTGGGCCATCCACATCTGATGCTGGCCCACGTCGGTGACCACCAGCGCGCGGCCGCCGGTGAGGCGGTGCAGCTCGCGGCAGAGCTGCCGGGGAGCGATGGCGCCGGCATCCGCCGGGGCGGCGTGGGCTTCGGCGGCGGCGGCCTGGCGCTGCCAGGCGGCGATCTGGCGCCACCAGCCGGTGAGACGCGTGGCGGCGGCGGCGGGTTCGGCGGGCCAGGCCGCCAGCAGACGGCGCAGCAGTTGGCGGGCGTCGCCGTGCAGGGTGAGCGAGGCGGGCAGGATCTTGTGGAACGAAGAAGCGTCCACGTCGAGGTGGATGATCTCCGCGCGCGGGGCAAAGCTGGCCACCTGCCCGGTGACGCGGTCGTCGAAGCGCGCGCCCACCGCCAGCAGCACGTCGCTGGCGGCCACCGCCTGGTTGGCGGCATAGCTGCCGTGCATGCCCAGCATGCCGAGCTGGCAGGGATGGTCGGCCGGCAGCGCGCCCAGACCCATCAAAGTGGGGGTGGCGGGCAGCGCGCCGCGTTCGACCAGGGCGCGCAGTTCGGCGGCGGCCTCGGCCAGGACCACGCCGCCGCCGAAGTACACCACCGGGCGGCGCGCGGCGCGCAGCCGCCCGACCGCCTCCTCCACCGCGTGCCGCGGACAGGAGGGGGCGGAGAGGCGCCGGGGCGGCGCGGCGGCAGGAACCGGGACGGCCTGCTCCTGGGCGACATCCCTGGGCAGCTCGCTCACCACCGGACCGGGGCGGCCGCCGGCGGCCAGCCGCAGCGCCTCGCGCACCACGGCGGGGATGTCGGCGGCGGCGCGCACCGCAAAGCTCTCCTTGGTGCAGCCGCGGGTGAGGCCGGCGACATCGGTTTCCTGGAAGGCGTCGCTGCCCAGCAGGGCGCGCGGCACCTGGCCGGCGATCACCAGCAGCGGGGTGGAATCCATCATGGCGTTGGCGAGTCCGGTGACGGCGTTGGTGATCCCCGGCCCGGAGGTGACCAGCGCCACGCCGGTGCGGCCGGAGGCGCGGGCCCAGCCCTCGGCCATGTGCACCGCCCCCTGCTCGTGCCGCGCCAGGACATGCCGCAGCCCGTGCTCCGGGCGGCGGAGCTCGTCGTAGACCGGCAGCACGGCGCCGCCGGGATAGCCGAAGATCACCGCGACACCCGCCTCCGCCAGCGCCGCGCACAGCAGGCGGGCGCCGCTGCCGGGCGCGGGCGTGGGCCGGGGCGGGACGGCGGAGGCGGCGGGGATCGCGCAAACAATGGCCATGGCAGCCAGTGTGGCCGCCGTTCGCCGCCGGCGTCCAATGAGTAATGGTCATGCGGGCATAACCAAAACTGCTTTCACTTTGCGGTAGAGAAGTGATTATTATGGACGGGTGAACCTGGCCGACCTCGAAACCCTGCTCACGGTGGCGCGCGAGCGCAGCTTTTCACGCGCCGCCGAGAAGCTGCACCGCACCCAGCCGGCGGTGTCGCTGGCGGTGCGGCGGCTGGAAGAATCCTGCGGCGAGCTGCTGCTCGACCGCGCCGGCAAACAGCCGCGGCTGACCCCGGCGGGCACGCTGGTGGCGCGGCGGGCGGAGCAGATGCTGCGCCAGCGCGGCAACCTGGAGCACGAACTGCTGGAGCTGCGCGGGCTGCAGCGCGGCAAGGTGGCGGTGGGGGCCAACGAGAGCACGGCGTTCTTCCTCCTGCCGCTGGTGGAGGCCTACCACGCCCGCTGGCCGCAGGTGAAGCTGGAGGTGCGGCGCAGCCTGTCGCGGAACATCCCGGCCGAAATCCTGGCGGGCGACCTCGATCTGGGGGTGGTGGCCTACGATCCCGAGCAGCACGAGCTGGAGGCGCGCATCGTCTACCGCGACCGGCTGGCGTTCATCGTCTATCCCGGCCATCCGCTGGCGGCGGCGCGGCGGCCGGTGGATCTGCGGCGGCTGGGGGGGGAGCGCTTCATCGCCCACAACGTCGAGTCCCCCTACCGCGACTTCACCATCAGCACCTTCCGCCGCCTGGGCGTGCCGCTCAACATCACGGTCGAGATGCCGACGATTGAGAGCATCAAGCATCTGGTGATCCGGCGCCTGGGGGTGGCCTTCGTGCCGCGCATCTCGGCGGCGCGCGAGTTGGCGGCCGGGGCGCTGTGCGAGGTGGGGTTGCGCCAGTTCCGCGCCGAGCGTCCGCTGCGGCTGGTGGCGCCGCGGCGCGGCACGCTCAGCCACGCCGCGCGCGCCTTCGTGGAATTGGCGCGCCAGGAGTGGCACGGCGACAGCGGGCGGTTTCGTATACTGGAAGAGGCGCCCCGCGCCCTTCCTGAGCAATGATCCAGCTTTCCGGCGCCGCCAAGCATTTTGGCGGACGAACCCTGTTCGAGAATACCGACCTGCTGATTCCCGACCGCGCCCGCGTGGGCGTGGTGGGGGCGAACGGCAGCGGCAAAACCACGCTCATGCGCATCCTGGCGGGGCTGGAGCCGCTCGACGCCGGCAAGGTGGTCCAGAACAAGGACCAGACGGTCGGCTACCTGCCGCAGGACGGCCTGCACGCCGCCGGACGGACGCTGGTCGAAGAGTGCCGCTCGGTGTTCGCGCGCCTGATGGAGGTCGAGCGCGAGCTGCTGGCCATCGAGGCCCAACTCGAGCACACCGACGACCTCTCGCTGTTCGAGCGCTACGCCGACCTGCAGCATCAGTTTCAGGTGGGCGGCGGTCCGTCGCTCGAGGCCCGCATCGGCACCATCCTCACCGGCCTGGCCTTCACGCCCGCCGACATGAACCGGCGCTGCGAGGAGTTCAGCGGCGGCTGGCAGATGCGCATCGCCCTGGCCAAGTTGCTGCTCATGGAGCCGGGCGTGCTGCTGCTGGACGAGCCCACCAACCACCTCGATCTGGAGACGCGCAACTGGCTGGAGGATTACCTCAACAAGTATCCCAACACCTGCCTGCTGGTCTCCCACGACCGCTATTTTCTGGATGCCGTGGTGGACCGCATCGTGGACCTGGCGCAGTCGAAGATCACCGTTTACACCGGCAACTACACCAGCTTTCTGAAGCAGAAGGAAGACCGGATGGTGCAGCTCCGCGCCGCCTGGAAGAACCAGCAGGACCGGAGGGAGCAGCTCGAGGCCTGCATCAACAAGTTCCGCTACACCGCCACCAAGGCGGCCCAGGTGCAGAGCCGCATCAAGGAACTGGAGCGCATGGAGGCGATCGAGATCCCTCCCGCCGAGGAGAGCATTCACTTTTCCTTCCCGCAGCCGCGGCCCAGCGGGCGGAGGGTGCTGGAGCTGCGGCACGCGGCCAAGGCTTATGGCGCCGTACGGGTGTTCCGGGACCTGGACCTGGTGCTGGAGCGCGGCGACCGCGTCGGGCTCATTGGGCAGAACGGAGCCGGCAAGAGCACGCTGTTGCGCATTTTGGCGGGCGCCGAAGCCCTGGACAGCGGCGAGCGTGTCATCGGCCATCAGGTGACGGTGGACTACTTCGCCCAGGATCAGTACAAGGTGCTCGACGCCGGCCGGCGCATCCTCGACGACCTCACCGAGGTCAGCCCGGCCCTCATGGTGCCGCAGTTGCGCACGCTGCTGGGCAGTTTCCTTTTCCACGGCGATGATGTCTTCAAGCGCATTGGGGTGCTCAGCGGCGGCGAGCGCAACCGCTACGCACTGGCGCGCATGCTGCTGCAGCCCTCCAACTGTCTGCTGCTCGACGAGCCCACCAACCACCTCGACCTGCAAGCCAAGGAAGTGCTGCTCGAAGCCCTGCGGCAGTACAGCGGGACGGTGATCTTCGTCTCCCACGACCGCGCTTTCATTGACGGCCTGGCAACGAAGATCTTCCACGTCACCCCCTTCGAGCAGCAGGGCGGCGGGGTGGAGGTGTACCCGGGCAACTACGAAGAGTACCTTTACCACGTCGCCCAGGCGCAGGCGCCGGGGGCGAGCGTGGCGCCGGCACCTGCGGCCAGTGTCAGCGGCAACGGCGCCGGCAAGGGGAAGGGAAAGCGCGTCAACCCGCAGCGGCAGCAGGCCCTGCGGAACTCGATTGCGGAGTTGGAGAAGGCCATTGCGGCGGTGGAGCAGGAAGTCAGGGCGATGGAGTCCGAAATGGGCTCCGGGGCGGCATTCAAGGATGGTGAACGGGCGCAGGCGGCGGTGGCGGCCTACGAGCAGCGGGTGGCCGAGCGTGGACGGCTGTACAGCGAATGGGAAGAGAAGACCGCCGCGCTGACGGCAGCGCTGACCTAGGCGGCTTGTCCTCGTTGGCCTAAGCCGCCTTGCGGGGGGCGCGGGGAGCAGAGCGCTTGGCCTTGCCGGCTTTGGCGGTGCGGGTGGATTTGGGCCGCGTGCTGGAAGCCGTGGGGCGGCTGCCGCGGGCTTTCGTCGCCGCGCCCCGGGCCGCCGCGGCGCCGCGGCTGCCCGCCGTGCGGCTGCGTCCGCGGGCCGATTGAATGGGGGTGATTGGGGCGGCGCGGCGGGCGGGCTTCCTGGCGGCCGCGGCTTCCGGGTAGACCAACTTGTGAAAGCGGCTTCCGGGCTTGTCGTCGTAGACCAGTTCGAGGCCGCGCTCATCGAAGACGTCGAAG
>JBQCEU010000311.1:0-5383 GCA_051959955.1 Terriglobales bacterium
CCCCGCCGCGCGCGGCGCCGCCGGGCGCCGCCTCCACCGGCGTGCTGGTGGGCTGGCTGCCGACCCGGGCGGTGGACGATTGGGTGGGCCACATCAACTCCGGCCCCGACCGCTTCCTGTATGTCATTGACGCCCAGCGCCAGGTGGTGGCGGGCCCGGCCGGCGGCCCGTTTCCGTCGGCCGCCGCCGGCCAACTGCCGGCCGCGGTGGCGGCGCTCGCCGGGCGCGCCGGCAGCGGCGAGTACGTCACCGCCATCCAGCTCGAAAGCCACGCCATCACCTACGCGCCCCTGCCGGAGGAGCACATGGCCCTGCTGGTGGTGCGCCCGGTGCGCTTCGGCTTCTACATCTACCGCGTCTTTTACGACAAGCTGGCCTTCATCGCGGTGATCATCTTCCTGCTGGCGGTGGCTACCGGGCTGCTGCTGCGCTCCGCCTTCCGCTACTACCAGCGCTACAACCGCGAGGTGGAGAGCGGACGGGCCAAGACCGAGGCCCTGCTGGGCAGCATCGGCGACGGCGTCTTTGCCGTCGATCACGAAGGGCGGATCATCGAGTTCAACCGCGCCGCCGCCGCGCTCACCGGCGAGACCGCCGCCGGCGTGCTGCACCGGCCCTACAACGAGGTGATCGAGCTGAGCGAGGAGCACCCCGGCCAGCCGGCGGTGCGCCCCGACCCGGTGCGCCGGGCCATGGCCCAGGGACGGACTTTCCGCTTTCTCCGCGATCTGACGCTGGTGCGGCGCGACGGCTCGCGCCTGCCCATCAGTTTCAGCGCCGCGCCCGTGCACGACGAGGAGGGTGGGGTGCGCGGCTGCGTGGTGGTGTTCAGCGACGCCAGCCAGGAGCGGGAAGTGGACCGCATGAAGAACGAGTTCATCAGCATCGCCAGCCATCAGTTGCGCACCCCCATGAGCGGCGTCAAGGGGGTGCTGGCGCTGCTGCTGGAGGAGGTGCTGGGGCCGCTCAACGCCGACCAGCAGAAATATCTGCGGCGCGCCTACGACTCCAACGAACGCCTGATCGCGCTGGTCAACGACCTGCTCAACGTCAGCCGGCTGGAACAAGGCAGCCTGCTGCTGCGCACCGAGGATGTGGACCTCGCCGCGCTGCTGCGCACCCTCACCGCCGAGTTTCAGCCGCGGGCGGCGCGCTACCACCAGGATCTGTTGCTGCAGCCGCCCCCCGACGCCTCCGCCAATGCCCACGTGCAGGGCGATGCCATGCGCTTGCGCGAGGTATTTGCCAACCTCATCGACAACGCCATCAAGTACACGCCCGAAGCCGGCGGCATCCGGCTGGCCTGGGTCGCCGGCCCGGAACAGGTCTCGGTGGAGGTGAGCGACAACGGCGTGGGCATACCCGCCGACAAGCTGGCCAGCCTGTTTCAGAAATTCAACCGCATCCAGAACCCGCTCAGCGGCCGTGAGTTCGGCAGCGGCCTGGGTCTGTATTTTGCCCGCTCCGTGGTGGAGCTGCACCACGGGCGCATCGAGGTGGCCAGCCTGCCCGGCCAGGGCACCACCTTCCGCGTCATCCTGCCGCGGCAGCCGTTGCCGCTGGCGGTGGAGGCGCCCGCCGCCGGCGCCAGCGTCCCGGAACACTAACCATGCCCGATACCCTCTGGTTCAAGAACGCCATCATTTACGAAGCGCCGGTGCGCGCCTTTTCCGACTGGAACGGCGACGGCATCGGCGACTTCCGCGGCCTGATTGACAGGCTCGACTACTTGCAGTGGCTGGGCGTGGATTGCCTCTGGCTGCTGCCCTACTATCCCTCGCCCCTGCGCGACGACGGCTACGACATCTCCGATTTTCACGGCGTGGATCCCGACTACGGCACTCTGGAGGACTTCCGCGAGCTGCTCGAGGAAGCCCACAGCCGCGGCAAGCGCGTGCTCGCCGATCTGGTGCTCAACCACACCTCCGACCAGCATCCCTGGTTCCAGCAGGCGCGCAGCGCGCCCGATTCCCCCTACCGCAACTGGTACGTCTGGAGTCCCGATCCCCACCGCTACCGCGAGGCGCGCATCATCTTCACCGACACCGAGATGAGCAACTGGACCTGGGACCCGGTGGCCAACGCCTACTTCTGGCACCGCTTCTACAGCCATCAGCCCGATCTCAACTTCGACCATCCCCAGGTGCGCGAGGCCATGCTGCAGGTGGTGTTTCACTGGCTGGATCTGGGCCTGGACGGCTTCCGCTGCGACGCCGTCCCCTACCTGTTCGAGCGCGACCAGACCATCTGCGAGAACC
The DNA here is from genome assembly GCA_051959955.1 of Terriglobales bacterium. Lineage (GTDB taxonomy): Bacteria > Acidobacteriota > Terriglobia > Terriglobales > SCQP01 > SCQP01. Next base: position 2,259 of record JBQCEU010000311.1, read on the forward strand.
TGCCCGAAACTCACGCCTTCCTTCAGGAGTTGCGCCGCCGGGTGGACGAACGCTACGGCGGCGACCGCATCCTGCTGGCCGAAGCCAACCAGTGGCCCAGCGACGTGGTCCGCTATTTCGGGCAGATGGAACCCGGCGACGCGCCCGAGTTCCACATGGCCTTCCACTTCCCCCTCATGCCCCGTCTGTTCATGGCGGTGCGGCAGGAGGCGCGCCGGCCGATCGTGGACATTCTGGCGCAGACGCCGGCCATTCCGGAAAATTGCCAGTGGGGGCTGTTCCTGCGCAACCATGACGAGTTGACGCTGGAGATGTGCAGCGACGAGGAGCGCGACTACATGTACTACGAGTACGCGCGCGACCCGCGGATGAAGCTCAACATCGGCATCCGCCGCCGCCTGGCGCCCATCGTCGAGAACAGCCGCCGCGAGATCGAGCTGATGAACGTGGTGCTGTTCTCCATGCCGGGCACGCCCATCGTCTACTACGGCGACGAGATCGGCATGGGCGACAACATCTACCTCTCCGACCGCAACGGCGTCCGCACCCCCATGCAGTGGAACGTGGACCGCAACGGCGGCTTCTCCAAGGCGCCGCCGGAGCGGCTCTACGCCCCCCTCATCCAGAACCCCATCTACAGCTACCAGGCGGTGAACGTCGAGCGCCAGTTCCAGGACTCCAACTCGCTGCTCAACTGGATGAAGACGCTGATCCAGCTCCGCCACAAAAACCCCATCTTCGGCTGGGGCGGCATCACCTTCCTCACCCCCGCCAACGAGCGCGTGCTGGTCTACCTGCGGCGGCTGTCCAAGAGCGCCAGCGAGACGGCGATGGAGCTGCCGGGGGCGCGCACCGTGCTGGTCGTCGCCAACCTGTCGCGCCATTCCCAGGCCATCGAGCTCGATCTCTCCAGCTTCGCCGGCTGGACGCCGACGGAGATGTTCGGCGAAACCGTGTTTCCGCCCATCGCCACCGCGCCCTACCAGCTCAGCCTCGGCCCTCACGGCTACTATTGGTTCCGGCTGGAAAGCCCGCTGGAGCCATGAACTATTTCAACTACTTCACCGAAATCGAAGAGCACTTTCAGCGCAAGCGCGGCGCCCAAATCCTGCTCTCGCCCGTGGACTGGGCGCTGATCGAGTCCTGGCGGGCGGCCGGCATCCCACTGGCGGCCGTGCTGGCGGGCATTGATCAGGCGTTCGAAAAATTCGACTCCGGCCGCCGCCGCGACACCCAGCGCCGCCGCTCGCTCATGTATTGCGCCGCCGCCGTGCTCGACGCTGCCGCCGCCCTGCAGGCCGCCGCCCAGGGCGCGCCCTCCACCCCGGCGCCGCCCCAACCCGCCGACGACGCCTTCAGCACCGGCCGCATCCGCACCCATCTGCTGGCCGCCGCCGACGCCGTCGCCGCCAGTTCCCGGCTCGCCTCCCGCCCCGAACGCGACGAGCTGGCCGCCGCCCTGCGCCGCTTCGCCGACAGCCTCGACGCCGCCGGGTCGCTCGAGGCCATCGAGCGCCATCTCACCGTCCTCGACGACAAATTGCTCAACGCCCTCACCGCCGCCACCCCGGTGGACGAGATGGTGCGCATGCGCGCCGCCATGGAACAGGACCTCGCGCCCTACCGCCGCGGCCTGCGCACCGAGCAGTTGAACATGATCGAGCGGCAATTCCTGCATCGCCGCCTCCTCGAAGCCGCCCGCCTACCCCGCCTCAGCCTGTTCTATCTAGATGTATAATCTAGATTGATTGAGGCGGTGCCAATGGCAACCATGGGACTTTTCGAGGCCAAGCAGAAGCTCTCCGAGCTGGTCGAGCGGGCCCGCAAGGGCGAGGAAATTGGCATCACCCGCCACGGCAAGCTGGTGGCGAAGATCGTGCCGGCGGAAGTGAAGAAGGACAGCTGGAAGGCGGTCTTCGCGGATTTGGACGAATACCGCAAGAACCTGAAGGGGCGGCCGGTGAGCGACGCGGAGATCAAGGAGTGGATCAACGAGGGCCGTGAGTGAGCGCACTCGTTCTCGATACATCCGTGATCATGCGCTGGATGCCCGCCAGCGACGTTCCACCTCTGGCCAGGAGGGTGCGCTCGTTGCTGATGGATGAGGGCTGGGGGCCGGTCGTCCCCGCGCTTTGGCACTGGGAACTCGCCAATGCCGTGGTGATCGGCGTTCGACGCCAGGGCATTCCCTTGCCGCTGGCGGAAGTCTGGCGCGAAGCCGAGCGCTGGTCGCTGCTGGTCGAGACCGAGCCGCGGTCGGAGCTTGCGTTGGCGAACACCGTGCTCCTGGCGGAACGCTATCGCCTCACCGCCTACGACGCCGCCTATCTGGAACTGGCGCGGCGGCGGCGGTTGCCGCTGGCCACGCTCGATCGGCAACTGCAGGAAGCGGCGCGGACAGCGGGCGTGCGGGTGGATCTCTAATGACGGAAACAGTCGAGCTGAAGATCGAGAAACTGGTGCATGGCGGCGAGGGGCTGGCGCGGCTGCCGCCGGAGGCCTCCGGCAGGCGCGAGGCGGTGTTTGTGCCCTTCACGCTGCCTGGGGAACGGGTGCGGGTGGAACTGGAGCCGCGGCGGCGGGGACGGAGGACGGCGCGGCTGGTGGAAGTGCTGGAGCCGGCGCCGGAGCGCATCGCGCCGGGCTGCGAGTACTTCGGCCGCTGCGGCGGGTGCCAACTGCAGCACACCACGGCCGAACACCAACTCGCGCTGAAACGCGGCATCCTGCTGGAGACCTTGCAGCGCACCGGTGGCATCGCCTGGGAAGGGCCGGTGCAGGTGCATGCGGCGGAAGCCTGGGGATACCGCAACCGCATCCGCGTGCAGGCGATTCCCGGCGTCGGTGTGGGCTACTACATGGCCAACCAGCGCCGCATGCTGCCCATCACCCACTGTCCAATCGCCTCGCCCGCGCTCAACCAGGGACTGGGACAACTGGCGGCCGAAGGCGCCCATCGCCGCGAAGAGGTCGAGCTGGCGGTGGACAATCAGGACCGGGGTTTGGAGGAAGACGCGCCGCTGGAATTTGCCGTGGCACGGTGGCGCTACCGTGTCAGCCCGGGCGCCTTCTTCCAGGTGAATCGCTTTTTGAGCGAAGAATTGGTGGCGGTGGTGACCGGCGGC
>JBQCEU010000312.1:0-8989 GCA_051959955.1 Terriglobales bacterium
CGGGCCGTTGCTCTACCTCGGCGATCGCGAAGGCCTGTTCAGAGTCATTGCCGAGCACGGCCCCATGACCGTGGCCGCACTGGCCGACCGCACCGGCCTGCAGCAGCGTTATCTGCGGGAATGGAGTTCGGCCATGGTGGCCGCCGAGTACCTGGCCTACGATCCCGCCAGCGGAAAGATTTCGCTGCCGCCGGAACGTGCCATGGTGCTGGCGAATGAGAACAGCCCGGCGTTCGTCGGCGGCATGGCACAGATGATCCCCGATCACTACCAGCTTCTGCCGCGGCTGCGCCAGTGCCTGCACCAGGGCGGCGGCGTCCCCTACAGTGACTTCAGCTCCGACACCTTCGAGGGCACCGAACGCCTGTTCGGCCCCGGTTACGAAAACTTCATGGCCCAGGAGTGGATTCCGGCCATGCCCGAGGTGCACCGCAAGCTGCAGGCCGGCGCCAAAGTGGCGGATGTGGGCTGCGGCCGCGGGCGGGCGCTGATGGTGCTGGCCCAGGCGTATCCCCAAAGCAGCTTTGTCGGCTACGACAGCTACGCCCCCGGCGTCGAGTACGCCAATCAGCAGGCTCGGGCAGGCGGGCTGGGCGAAAGCGTGAAATTCGAGGCGCGCAAGTCCGACGAGCTGCCGCAGACGCACGAGATTGACCTGGTGATGACCTGCGACAGCCTGCACGACATGCATTCGCCGGAAGCGGCGGCCCGCTCCATCGCCGGAGCGCTCAAGCCCGATGGCACCTGGTTCGTGATCGAGCCCAACATGGCCGACGCCCTGGAAGACAACATCAACCCCATCGGCAAGATGTTCTATTCGGTGAGCATGCTGCAGTGCATGAGTTGTTCGCTGGCGTCCGGTGGCGCCGGCTACGGCGCAGGCATGGGCGGCGGCAATGTGAAAAAGGTGGCGGCAGCGGCGGGGCTGAAGAAGTTCGCCAAACTGCCGATCGAGCATCCCTTCAATCAGTTCTTTGCCATCAGTAGCTGAGGGGCAGGAATAAGGGGTTGGCCACTGGCCCATGGCCAGCGCGTGCCATGATGGAAGTGCGGGCACTTCGTCATGGCAGTCCTGGCCGTCAACACGGGGTCGTCGAGTCTGAAGTGGGCGCTGTTCGATGGGGAACGGCGCCTGCGGGACGGCGCGGCGGCAGGACTGCGCGACCAGGCCGGGTTCGAGCAGGCGTTGACGGCGGCGCTGCACGCGCTGCCGGAGGCGCCCGAGGCCGTCTGTCATCGCATCGTGGCGGCGGGAGCGGATTGGGCGGGAGCGCGGCGCTGGGATGCGGGGCTGGAGGCGGAGCTGCGGGGGCTGATTCCGCTGGCGCCCGATCATCTGCCGCAGGCGCTGGCGGCGATCCAGACGGCTTTACGGCTTCTGCCCGGCGCCTCGCAATGGGCGTGCAGCGATTCGGGGTTTCACCGCACCCTGCCGGATGTGGCGCGGCGGCTGGGAATACCCCGGGAGTGGGAGAGCCGCGGCATCCGCCGCTTCGGCTATCACGGCCTTTCGTGCGAGTCGGCACTGGCGGTGCTGGAGCGCGAGGATCCGCGCTCGGCGCAAGGGCGGATCGTCATCGCCCATCTGGGCAGCGGCTGCAGCCTCACAGCGGTGCGCGGCGGCCGGAGCTGCGAAACCACCATGGGCTTCACGCCGCTGGGCGGGGTGGTGATGGCCACGCGCAGCGGCGATCTCGACCCCGGCGTGCTGCTCTATCTGCTGCGCGAACGCGGCGTCACGCCCGGTGAGCTGAGCCGCATGCTCAACCACCAGTCGGGGCTGCTGGGGGTGAGCGGCATCTCCGGCGACATGAAAACGCTGCTGGCGGATCCGCGGCCGGAGGCGGCGGCGGCGGTGGAGCTGTTCGTCTACAGCGTGCGCAAACACCTGGGCGCCTTGGCGGCGGTGCTGGGCGGCGTGGACCTGATCGTCTTCACCGGCGGCATCGGCGAGCACGCGGCCGGCATCCGTGAGCGTATCTGTCAGGGACTGGAGTGGCTGGGCGCGGCGGTGCGGGTGGTGGCCAGCGACGAAGAAGGCGTGATGGCGCGGCATGCGCTGCGCGCCATGCAAGGAGGAGAAGATGTTTGTCTTCGATGAGCAGGTGTCGAGCGCGGTGGAACCAGGACCGCTGAGCGCCGCCGAACTGGCGGCGGTGGACCGGTACTGGCGGGCGGCCAACTACCTCACCGTGGGCCAAATCTATCTGCAGGCCAATCCCCTGCTGCGCCAGCCGCTGCGGCCCGAACATATCAAACCGCGGCTCTTGGGTCACTGGGGCACCTCGCCCGGACTCAACCTGATCTACGCCCACGCCGACTGGCTGATCCGCCGCCACGACGCCGACGCCATCTTCCTCGCCGGCCCCGGCCATGGCGGGCCGGCGGTGGTGGCCAACGTCTGGTTGGAGGGCGCCTACACCGAGGTCTATGCCGAGATCACCCGCGACGAGCCGGGCATGCTGCGTCTGTTCCGGCAATTCTCCACCCCGGGCGGCATCCCCAGCCACGTCAGCGTGCCCACGCCGGGCTCGATTCACGAAGGCGGTGAGCTGGGCTATGTGCTGACCCACGCCTTCGGCGCGGTGATGGACAATCCCCGGCTGCTGGCCATCGCCGTGGTGGGCGACGGCGAGGCGGAGACCGGCCCGCTGGCGGGCTCGTGGAAAAGCGTCGAGTTTCTCGATCCGCGCCAGGACGGCGCAGTGCTGCCCATTCTGCACCTGAACGGCTACAAGATCGCCAACCCGACCGTGGACGCCCGCACCTCGAACGGACGGTTGTTTCAATGCTTCACCGGCCTGGGCTACGAGCCGGTGCTGGTGGCCGGCGATGATCCGGCACTCATCCATCAACGCCTGGCGGCGGCGCTCGACTGGTGCTGGCATCGCTGGCAGGAGTTGCGCGCCGGCGCGGCGCGGCCGTGGCCGATGATCCTGCTGCGCACCCCCAAGGGCTGGACTGGGCCGAAGGAGTGGAAGGGGCTGCCCATCGAAGGCACGTTCCGCGCCCACCAGGTGCCGCTGGCGGCGGTGCGCAGCGATCCCGAACAGTTGCGGCTGCTGGAGCAATGGATGCACTCCTACAAGCCCGAAGAGCTGTTTGCGGCCAACGGCGCGCCGGCGGAGGACATCAGCGGCTGGGCGCCGGCCGGCGGCCGCCGCATGGGCGCCAGCCCGCACGCCAACGGCGGACGCCAGTTGCAGCCGCTGCCGCTGCCCGCCTGGCGCAACTACGCGCTCCCGGTCGCCAAACCGGCGGTCGAGCGGCATGAATCCACGCGAGTATTGGGGACATGGCTGCGCGACCTGTTCACCGCCACGCAAACCAGCCGCAACTTCCGCCTGTTCTGCCCTGACGAGCTGGCCTCCAACCGCCTGCAGGCGGTGCTGGAGGTGACCCGCCGCCGCTTCGGGCTGCCCATCCTGCCGATTGACGATCACCTCGCCCCCGACGGCCGCGTGATCGAGGTGCTGAGCGAGCACCTGTGCGAGGGCTGGCTGGAGGGCTACGTGCTCACCGGCCGCCACGGCCTGTTCGCCACCTACGAGGCCTTCGCCATGATCGCCGCCTCGATGGTGGTGCAACACACCAAGTGGCTGGAAGCGGCGGCGGCGCTGCCCTGGCGAGCGCCCGTGGCCTCGCTCAACCTGCTGCTCACCTCCACCTGCTGGCGCAACGACCACAACGGTTTCAGCCATCAGGGGCCGGGGCTGATCGACGTGGTGCTGACCAAGCGCGGCTCGGTGGCGCGGATCTATTTCCCCCCCGACGCAAACTGTCTGCTGGCCATCGCCGAGCACTGCTTCGAAGCGCGCGACACCGTCAACTTGATGGTGATCGACAAGCAGCCGCAACTGCAGTGGCTGGATGCCGAAGCCGCCGCGGCCCACTGCCGCGCCGGCGCGGGGGCGTGGGCCTGGGCGGGCACGCCGGGCGCGAATGAAGCCGGGCAGGATACGGACGTGGTGCTGGCGGCCTGCGGCGACATTCCCACGCTGGAGACGGTGGCGGCGGCCTGGTGGCTGCGGCGCGAGGCGCCGGAGCTGCGGGTGCGGATGGTAAACGTCTGCGACCTGATGTGCCTGTTCGTGCCCGAGGTGCATCCCCACGGGCTGAAAGAAGAGGAGTTCGTGCGGCTGTTCACCGCCGACAAGCATGTGGTCTTCGCCTTCCACGGCTACCAGCGGGCGGTCCATTCGGTGATCCATGGCCGTCCCAACACCGACCGCTTCCACGTGCGGGGCTTCAACGAACAGGGCACCACGACGACGCCCTTCGAGATGGTGGTGCTCAACGGCATGAGCCGCTTCCACCTGGCCGCCGAAGCGGCGCGGCGCGCGCTGCCCGACGGCGCGCGCAAGCAGCAACTGGTGAACGCCTGCCAGGACGCCATTGCCCAGGCCACCGCCTACGCCCACGAACACTTCGTGGACGCGCCCGAGATCAGCGACTGGACATGGGAGAGCTGATCAGGCGGCCTTGCCGAACAGCTTGCGCAGTTCCGGCTTGGCGGCCTGCAGCACGCGCAGGCGCTGGGCGGGTAGATTGCGGCCGGCGCGGTTGATGTAGAAGTTGAGCATGGACATGGCCGACTGCAAGGGTGTGCCCTTGCGGCGGCCGCTGGCCAGCGCGGAACGCTGCAGCGAGCGCGCGATGGCGCGGGGTGAGCGCAGGGTAAACACGCCCGCTTCCAGGTCCAGGGCGTTGCTCTCACGCGTCACCCGCCCCGACCAATAGCGATTGCCATCCGGTTTGGCCATTGCTTTTGTTTAGAGGCCGGCGAGGGCTTCCCCGGCTGCCCGGCGGCCGCTGGCGACGGCGCCTTGCACCGTGGCGTGGTGCCCGGTGGCATCGGTGGCCTCACCCGCGAAGAAGAGGGTGTCGCGCAGCGGCTGTGCCAGTTCGGCGAAGGCCCCGGCGCCGCCGGCGGTGGCGTAGCTGTAGGCGCCCAGCGACCAGACATCCGTTTGCCAGTCGTGAACGTGGGTCGAAAGCACCTCGCCCGCCACCGCCGCGGGTTTCAGGCCCAAGCGGGAAGCCAGGTCGGCGCAGGCCAGCTCCGACAACGCGGCGGCGGGGCGGCCCGCCAGGGCCCAGGCGTGGCGACCGCCCGCCCAGCCAACAATCTGCGCCTCCGGACCGGTGTGCGTCCACCAGGTGGGGAGGTGGCCGGATTCGGGACTGTCGCCGAAGAGGAAACGCAGGCCATCCAGCCGCTGGCCGTCGCTGTCGCGCAGATCCCGCCAGAAGGCGTGGCGTAGGCGCAGGGTGATGCGCAGGGCGCCCCCCATGGCGAGGCGGTCGAGCGCCGGACGCTTGGCATCGAGCGGCGGATCGAAGCGGACCGTCTCGCGCTGCAACAAGCTGAGCGGCAGCGTGAGGATGGCGCGCCGCGCCGCGATGGCTTCGCCGCCAGGGCCGGTAAGGCGCACCTCGCCCTCGCGCCAAGCCACAGCCGTGACGGGCCAGCTCAGGCGCGTGCGCCCGTCAGCGTGCAGCTTCGTCAGCAGGCGGTCGTAGCCGCCCAGCGGCCGGCGCGGCCAGGGGCCGTTGTCGCCGCCTTCGGCCGCGAACTCGCGGTTGAGCGCGGCGACGCTGATGCGCGCCGGGTCGGCGGCCTCGTAGCCTTCGATGAAGGCCGCGGCGCCGGCGCGGGCGGCGGGATCGAGGTCGCGGCAGGTGTCGAGGAACGCGGCGAAGGAAAGGTCGGGACCCTCCCAGCCCGCCATGCGCTCAAACACCGCATCGGCGCCGCCGGCGAATTCTCCCGCCGCGCGCAGATCGCCGCCGCGGTTGGCCCAGTCGCGGCCGGGCGAAGCAGGAGCCACTTCGATCCCGAGGCCGTCGCCGGCGCCGTGGATGAACTCCGCTCCCAGCTCAACCGGAAGCGGCCAGCCTTCCGGATGGAGCGTGTGGATACGGCCGCCCAGGCGGCCGCGGGCCTCGACCAGCAAGGCATCGCAGCCTGCTGACCGCAGCTTCTGGAAGGCCGCCAAACCCGCCGCGCCGCCGCCGATGACAACCGCGGTTTCCATATAACCAGTTAATCCCGCATACTAAGCCGCATGCAAGCGGCGCGGTTCAGCGTGGATGTGGATGGGATGGATGTCCCGGCAGTGCTGACCACCCCGGCCCAGCCGCGGGCGGCGCTGCTGCTCGTGCCCGGCTCGATGAACGTGGACGTGGAAGGCAACTTCGCGCCCATGTTCCCCGGCCAGGTACAGGTCAACACCTGGGTGTACAAGCAACTGGCGGAGCAGTTGACGGCGCGCGGGCTCGCCGTGCTGCGCTTCTCGAAGACGGGACCGGGGACTGGCTGCATCACCCGCGATGAGGCGCGGGTCAAGGCGCACTACGGCGAGTTTCCTCATCGGGTTTCGGTGGCGGTGCAGTTTCTCGACGAACTGCAGCGGCGCGCGCCGGGGCTGCCCGTGGTCACCGCCGGGCACAGCGAAGGCGCGGTGGTGGTGACGCAGTTGGCGCGGCGGCGGGAGGACCTGCAGGGCATTATTCTGCTGTCGGGGCCGGCCAAGCCGCTGCTGGCGCTGATGATCTGGCAGCAGTACGAAACCCAGCAGCGCACCGAAGGCCCGGATGCGGCGCGTACCGCCGAATACGAGCAGGCCCTCGCCTGGTCACGCGACTATGCCGCCGGGCGGCCGGTGCCGGAGGACCGGTCCGCCAACCGCTTCGGACAGATGTTCACCTTTTTCCAGAGCCCGCAGGCGGTGCGCTACCTGCGCGGTGTCGAGCAGGTGGATCCAGCGGCCGAGCTGGCTGCGGTCCGCCAGCCGGTGCTGATCGTCCAGGGCGGGCGCGACGAGTCGGTGCATGAACCCAACGCCGCGCTGCTGCACGCCGCCCAGCCGCGAGCCGAAGTGGTGCGCTTTCCCGAGCTGCAGCACTTCTACAAGCGCGTGCCGCCCGGACTGACGGCCATGGAATCCTTCCAGGTCAGCACCGAGTGCGATCCCGCCGTGGCCGCAGCGGTCGCTGGGTGGGTGATCCGGAGTACAGGCAGCTAGGGGCGGCCCTCCGGCATCCGTAAAAGCGGCGTGCCGCGCGTGGTTCATCGCCGCCTTTGGATCGCGATCGCCGGCGTGGTGGCGGCGTTGGCCTGCGGCGCGGCCTACCTGCACTGGGACTCGCCGCTCAGCCGCTCTTGGCTTGAGCACGCACTGGCGCAGAGCTATCACGGCCAGGTACGGATACAGACCTTCCACTCCAGCCTGTTCCCGCGTCCTGCCATCCGCGGCACCGGGCTGGTACTGCAGTCGCGCGGCAGCAGCGCTCCCTTGGCCACGGTAGCCGAGTTCCACGCCAGCGCCGATTGGCGTCACCTGCTGTTCGGATCGCGTCACCTCGGCAATATTGCCTTGCGTGGCCTGGTGGTCAACGTCGCCCCCGCCAGCCAGAGCGGCCCAGCCGCTCCATTGGGAGCGGGCGCAAGCCCGGTGGCGACAAGCAAGCGCCCGGCTCCGCCGCCGACGGTGCTGGTGCTCGAGTCCATGAAGATCACCCAGGCCGCGTTCAACATTTACCCGGTCCACGGCGGCCCGCCCCAGCGCTTTGCCGTCGCTGAGGTCAGCCTCCGCGCCCTGTCCGCCAGCGCCGGCATGGCATTTCAAGCAAAGTTGGCAATCCCCAAACCGGCCGGCACGATTCGCAGCCAAGGCACCCTGGGTCCGTGGAACAGCAACGATCCTGCCGCCACCCCCCTGACCGGCAGCTATGATTTTTCCAACGTGGATTTAGCCAGCCTTGGCCTTGCAGGCACGCTGCGCTCGCAGGGGCGTTTCGCCGGCCGGCTGGACGGCATTCGGATTCAGGCCCAAGCCGAGGCGCCGCGCTTCGCGCTCGACCCCGGCGCGAACGGCACCCCGTTGCACACCGACTTGCAGGCCCGGTTCGATGCCACCAGCGGCAGCCTGACGCTGGACAAGATCACCGCCACGCTGGGCCGCTCGCCGGTGACTGCCGAAGGAGCCATGTCATCGGGACAACCGCTGACCCTGCGTGTGGCGGCCGGGCACGCCGGTCAGCCGGCGCAGCTCGCCGACTTCATGGGCGTGGCTTCTCCCGCCGGAGCGCCGCTCGCGGGCGAGCTGTTCGCACGGGTTGGCTTGATCCTGAAAGCCGGCACGTCCAATTCCCTGCAGCGTTTGCATATCTCCGGCGCGTTCCAACTCAACCAGGCCCGTTTTCTCGATCCTGACACGCAGCAGCGCATCGCCGGCCTCAGCCAGCGCGGCCAAGGCCATCCCACAATCGCCGCCGCCGATCCACCCCCGGTGCGCTTCAACATGCGCGGCGACTTCACTCTGGCGCGCGGCGTAGCGCACATCGCCAAGCTGGCTTTTGCTGTTCCCGGCGCCACCGTGCACCTTGACGGCAGCTATGACCTGGCGAGCGACAACTTGAGCTTCCACGGCACCGTTACCACCCAGGCGAAGGTCTCGCAGATGACCTCCGGGATCAAGTCCCTCCTCCTCCATGCCCTCGATCCCTTCTTCAAGTCGCCGTCGCATGGCGCCGTCATTCCCATCTCCATCAGCGGCACCCGGCAACACCCGCAATTCCACCTCGATTTGCTGCCCTAAGCGATAATTCCTCCATGCGATGGTTTTGCTGGCTGGCGCTCGGCATCCTCGGGGCAACGCTTGCCGCGCAAGGTCCGGCGCCGGATTACGCGGCGCGGGGGCGGGCCGTGGTGGAGAACATCGCTGCCGGCAACACCGCGCCGGTGGCCGCCGATTTCGACACCCAGATGACCAAGGCGCTGCCGCCGGAGCGGCTGACCGGCATCTGGCAGCAGATCACCGAACACGAGGGACCCTACCGCGGCATCGCCGGCATCCAGGTGGCGCAGGAGGCGGGGCGCCACGTGGCCGTGGTGGAGTGCCGCTTCGGCGAGGCGGTATGGGAGACGCTGGTCGTCTTCGACCACGAGAACAAAATCGGTGGCCTGTTCTTCCGGCCGAAAGAC
>JBQCEU010000313.1:0-34321 GCA_051959955.1 Terriglobales bacterium
CCGCGTGTCGGCCAGCGGGTGGCCGAAGGCGTCGCGCCCGCCCCACTGCCGCGGCCGGATGATGTCGAACCTCTCGCCGTGGATGCGGTCGCTGCCCTGCTTGGTGGCCAGATTGAACAGCCCGCCGTTGCTGCTGTCCACCTCGGCATCGGCGCCGGCATGCACCACCGCCATCTCCTGCACCGCCGTCTGGGGGAAAAAGAAGCCGCCGTCCTGGCTGCCGCGCGCGCCGCCCTGCAGCGGATCATTGAAGCTGGCGCCGTCAATCTGGAAGGCGGTCGCATCCGGCCGCTGGCCGCTCACCGCCAATCCTTGCGGCGTGGCCTCGGTCCCCGCCGCCAGCATCCCATCCTCGCGGAAATCCCGGGCGCGGCTGGGCAGGTAGGTCACCGTCAGCCCGGCCACCGTGTTGGCCACCTGCGGACTGTCCTTGTCCACCGCCGGCGCCACCGTCTGCCCCTCGACTTCGGTCCGCTCGCCGGTGACCGTCACTTCCTGGCCGGCCTGCGCCACGCTCATCACCAGGTCCAGAGTCACGCTGCCGCCCACTCCCAGCGTGACCGCCTGCGGACGCGCCTGGCGCAGCCCGGGCGCGGTGGCTTTCAGGCTGTAGCCGCCGGCGGAGAGCTGCGCCGCGGTGAAATGGCCGGTGGTGTCGGTGGTCAGGGCGCGCGCGCTCCCCAGCGCGTTGTTGATCACCACCACTGTTGCCCCCGCCACCGCCTTGTGCTGGGGATCGAGCACCGTGCCCGAGATCGTGCCGCTCGCCGCCTGTCCCATCGCCGCCGCCGCCACGCCCAGCGCGGCGAGAACCACCTGCCACCAGTGTTTCCGCATGCTGTTACAGTACGTGGATTGCCTCCACGAGGCGACTAGTAGTTGCGCAGTATGATGAAATGAACCATGAAAGGCAGGAAGAAAAAGCCGCGCGCCCCTTCGGCGGTCAAGCTGGTCAAGACCATGGCGCGCGCCCACATCGGCGCGGTACCGCCCGAAACCGCCGTCCCCGACCAGCGCCGCAAGCCGGCGAAGCACAAGCCCACGCTGGCGGATGAGCTGCGCGACGCCGAATAAAAGCATGAGCCGCGCGGTGTTCGAGGAGCAGTATTTCGAGGACCCCAACTTCCCGCCCGGCCTCAAGGGCGGCGACGAGGTGCGCGGCTACGGCTATTACCCCGATTATTTCCCCATCGTCGAGGCGCAGCTTGCCACCCTGGCCGAGCTCACCGGCGCCCGCTCGCTGCTCGACCTCGGCTGCGGCAAGGGCGCCCTGGCCGCCTACGCCCGCCGCGATCTTGACCTGGCGGTCACCGGCGCCGATGCCAGCGGTTACGCCGTGCTCTGCGCGCGCCATGCCCATGGCGGCGAACGCACCGTGCGCTGCGACTGCGCCCGCCTGCCTTTCGCCGCCCAGGCCTTCGATCTCGTCTGGTGCAACGGCGTGCTGCAGTACCTCGAGGCCGAACCCGCCCGCGCCGCCCTGGCCGGCATGGCGCGGGTGGCGCGCACGGCCGTCTTCGTCTCCAACATCGCCGCCGCCCAGCGTCAGAGCGAATGGGGCCGCCGCGACCGCCTCACCCGTCTCTATCTCCGCCCCCGGCAATGGGCGGCGCTCGCCGCCGCCTGTCTGCCGCCGCACAGCGGATGGAAAGCCGTCGCCCTGCCGTTTGAAGGCGAATCCGCGATCCTCATCCACCGCGCCGGCACCGCCTTGCCGCTGCGTTTTGTGGAGCTGTCACTCGAGCGCATGCGCCGCCTCGGCGGCCTGGCCCGCACCCCGCCCGCGCTGAATTCCTGGCGCTCCACCCTCCGGAGTTGACCCGGTCCCCGCGCCCTTTTGCGCAGCAAACCCCCTGCCCGCGCAGCGGGCAGCCCCCGGCACGCGCGCCACCCGCGCACGCTATCATGTCGCATGCAGCTTGACGTCCAGATCCTGGTCGGCGCCGCCGGCGTGGCGCTGCTCCTGCTGGTGCTGCGCGACGCCTTCGAGACCATGATCCTGCCCCGCCGGCTGCACGGCCGGCTGCGCCTCACCCGCCTCTCCTGCCGCGGCGGCTGGCCGCTGTGGGCGGGCGGGGCGGGACGCCTGCGCTCCCGCGGACGCCGCGAAAGCGCCCTGGCCCTGTTCGGTCCGTTCTCCATGCTGCTGCTGTTCGTGCTGTGGGCGGTGGTCCTGATGCTCGGTTTCGGCTGCCTGTTCTGGGGCCTGGGCTCGCCGCTGCAGACCAGCGAGCCGCTGCGCGGCTTTGCCAAGGATGTCTACCTCAGCGGGGTGACGCTGCTCACCCTGGGCATCGGCGGCGCCGTGCCCGCCACCAATCTGGCGCGGGTGCTGGTGGTGTTGGAAGGCGGCCTCGGCCTGGGCTTTGTGGCCGTCATCATCAGCTATCTGCCGGTGCTCTACAGCGGCTTTTCGCGCCGCGAGGCCAACATCGCCATGCTCGATGCCCGCGCCGGCTCCCCGCCTTCGGCTTCGGAGCTGCTCCGCCGCCACGCCGCCGATCTGAACCGGCTGGAGATCTACCTCGGCGAATGGGAACGCTGGGCCGCCGAGCTGCTCGAGAGTCACGTCTCCTACCCGGTGCTCGGCTACTTTCGCTCCCAGCACGCCAACCAGTCCTGGCTTTCGGCGCTGGGCGCGGTGCTCGATGCCTGCGCCGTGCTGGTGGCCGGCGCCGAAGACGGCTGCATGCGCCAGGCGCGGCTGACCTTCGCCATCGCCCGCCACACCATCGTGGATGTTGCCCAGCTCTATCTGCGCCGCCTGCCCGCCTCCATCCCCAACCGCCTGCCGCCGGAGGATCGCGACCGTCTGCTGCGCGGCTTGCAGCAGGCCGGCCTGGCCTGGAACTGGGATGACGCCTACGTGCAGCGCCTCAATGCCCTGCGCCAGCTCTACGAGCCCCATCTCTGCGCCATGGCCGACCATCTGCGCCTGGAAGCCCCGCGCTGGCTCGGTGACGCCCACAACCTCGACAACTGGCAGCGCAGTCCCTGGGATCGCCCGCCGGCCTTCCTCAACAGCCGCCCCGGCGCCGACCGGCATTTCTGAAATTCAGCCGGTGGCTTGCAACGACCGCAGGTACGCGGCCGGATCGAGCACTGCCACTCCGGAACGAATCCGGGAAGGGAAGTGGCGCAGGTTGCCGGTGATCAAACGAGCACCACTGAGCGCCGCCAGGGCAAGGAAGACTGTGTCACTGGCATCCGGTCCGGGCTGCGGCCAGGGCGGCGGGTCCGGCAGATGCAGGCTCTCGCGGACCAGGAACTCGAGCCAGGGTGGTGGGAACCCGTAGCGACGGAAGCGCGGGCGGCGGAATACCGTTCCATATTCAGCGGCAACGGCGGGGCACACGACCGTCTGCACCAGGCCCCTCAGAATCCACTCCGAGACGATCACGGCGGGCGCACCACCGGGGTGGATGGCCGCCGAGACTAGAAAATTGGTGTCAGCGACGATGAGCCGCATCGCGCCTGCGGGCCTCACGCCGGGCAGCCGTGACCTCCCGGTCGATTTCTGCCGCGCTCAGTTGCGATAGACCGGTGCGTCGTGCCCGCAGCCACCCCGCCTTGAGGCTGGCCAGGGCCTGGGCGCGCAACAACTCCCGCTCCTGGTCGGCAAAATCGCCCTCCACCGGAATGAGAATGTACGTCGGACCGCCTCGCCCCGCCAGCACCACCGGCTCCCCCGGCGCCGCCGCCTTGAGCGCCGCCGCGCCGCGCACCCGAAACTCGCGCAGGGAAATCTGACGCATGCCTCATTGTAGCCGAAATGGCTACGCATGCGCACCGCGCCCGGTCCGGGCTACTCCAGCACCCGCGCCAGAACGAGGGTGATGTCGTCGGCCTGCTCGGCGGCGCCGCTCCAGTCCTTGACCGCGCTCAGCACCGTGTCCAGAATTTCCGGCAGCGGCCGCGTGCGGTGCGTCTCCAGCATCTGCAGCAGCCGCGTCTCGCCGAACTCGACGCCATATTCGTTCTCCGGTTCGGTGATGCCGTCGCTCCAGGCGGCGATCAGGTCGCCGGCTTCGAGCTGGGTGACCCCGGCCTCGTAGCTGACTTCCTCGAACAGGCCCGCCACCATCCCGCCCCGCTCCAGCCGCCGCACCCCGCCGCGCGCTCCCACCACCGCCGGAGGCAGGTGGCCGGCGCAGGTGTAATGCAGCTGCCGCGATTCGGCGTCGTAGAGAGCATAGAACAGCGTGACGTACTTCTCCGGCGGCGTGGAGTGGAACAGCTGCCGGTTCAGCCGCTCCAGCAGCCGCACCGGCACCGCCGCCAGCTCCCCCCGCGCGGGCGCGCTCTCGCCGCCGGCGCCCACCGCCACCCCCACGGCGCGGTCCGCCAGGCTGGGCTGGTAGGCGCGCATGGCGCTGACGATGGTGGCCATCAGCAGCGCCGCCGAGATGCCTTTGCCGGAGATGTCGCCCAGCGCAATGCTGGTCAGCGTCGGGCTGATTTGCTGGAAGTCGAAGTAGTCGCCGCTCACCACCCGCGCCGCCAGACAGCGGCCGGTCACTTCCAGTCCCGCCATGTCGGGCCGCAGCCGCGGGAAAAGCTGCGCCTGCACCTCGTGGGCGATGGTCAGCTCGTTTTCCAGGTTCTGCTTCAGCCGCTGCTCCGCCAGCAGGCGCTGGATGGAGCTGGTCATGGCGTTGAAGCTCAACGCCAGCGCCGCCAGCTGATCGCGGGTGCGCACCGGAATGCGGTGGTCAAACTCGCCCCGGTTGATGTGCACCGTGCCTTCATACAAATCGTGCACCGCGCCGGTGATGGTGCGGGTCAGCCGGATGCCGGCCATCAGCGAGAAGAATTCGATGATGAGGAATCCCACCCCCACCACCGCCAGCAGCACCAGCGGCCAGCGCGCCCCGCTGTTGGGGCCGATGCTGCTTCCCTGCAGGCTGGCGAAGAGCTGGTCGTTGAGCAGCGAAGGCCGCGAGTTGATGGTCGCGATCACCGACTCCGTTTTGCCGGTTTCCCAGTTGGTCACCGGAATGAACGCAAAGCTGGTGATGCGGATGTCCAGAAAGCTGCTGGCGGGCCGCAGCTCCTGCTGGCTGGCGAGCAGCGGCGCCGGCCCGTTGGGCCGCCCCGCGCCGCTGCCCCCGATGTCGGCAAATCCGGTCAACCCCAGCGAGATCTGCCCCAGCGGCTTGGCCAGGGTGTCGAGGTTGGCGCGCGAGAGTGCATACAGGGTCAGCACCTGCTCCGGCTGGGCCCCGGTGCTGGCCCCCAGGCTGGCAATCGCGTACTCGCCGTGACGGTTGATGAGGCCCACGAAACCGGGCTTGGCCCACTCCGGCAGTGGGCCAAACTGCCCGGTGCTGGCGTTGTCAGCCGCCCCCTCGTGGTAAAAAAGCGAGCGCACCCCGCCAAAGCCGCGGGGAAAGTAATAGCTGGCGTAGTAGCGGCTCAGTTCGTCCCCGTCCGCCGAGCGGTCCGGGCGCCGGCTCAGTTCCCGCACCGTAAGCTGGTTCACCGCCCCCACATTGCGCGTGTGGTCGTTGAGCTCGCTCAACAGCAGGTAGGAGGCGTACTGGCCATAGAACATATACGCCCCGATCGCCAGCATGCCGGCGATCAGCAGCACCGGCACCACGCCCATGAAGACATAGGCCAGAATCAGCCGGTTGCGCAGCAGCCATAAGGTCTCCACGGCCAGCAAGTACACCACGCGCACCAGCAGCAGGAACACGGCAACGGTGAACGCCGCCCGGAAAAACCCGAACCAGCTCAGCGCCGCATGGCCGAACAGCGTCGGCAGGGCGGTGATCAAGGCCAGAATCCCCAGGCTGGCGGTGGCCTTGAACAGCCACGACTGCCGCAGTTGCGCCAGCAGGCGCGCACTCCGCGCCCGGGCGTGCGCGGCGGTGGCGAGCGGCGGCGCGGTGGGGTTTTCTGTCGTCATGGAATCGCTGGGCACGGCCGCCTAGCAACCAGCCTAGGCTACGCGCCCGCTTCTGTCCATAGCGCGGCGCGGGAAAGGCCCTAAGGGTGATTACCGCGCCGGTGCGGCGCCGGTTTCCTGGCGCAGCGCCGCTTTCTGGCACTGCGCGCACAGCCCACCCACCTCCAGCCTGGTCATGCGCAGCTCGAACCCGGTGCGCGTCGCCAACTCCAGCTTCAGCCAGTCCAGCAGCGGGGTGGCGCACTCCAGTACACAGCCGCACTGCAGGCAGGTCAGGTGGGCGTGATCACCGCGGGTGCGGGCCTCATAAAAATGCTTCTCGCCCGGCTGCATCAGGTTCAACTCATCAATCAGCCGGTGGCGCTTCAGCATCTCCACCGTCCGGTACACGGTGGCCCGGTCCACCTTGGCGCCCTTGGCGCGGGCCCGCTCCAACAGCTCCGCCGCATCCAGATGCTCGCTGGCTTCCTGGATCACTTCCACCACCGCCCGCCGCTGCGCCGTCAACCGAATCCCTTTGGCCCGCAGTTCGTCCAGCAGCGAACGCCGGTCAAAGGCATGGGCCATCAGCGGAGCGGCCGGCGCCGCCTGCGCCTCGGCGCGGCGGCCGGTCTTGGAGGCATCGCGTACGACAGGGTCACAAAACATGGCGTGGCTCTCGGCTACGGTCCTGTCCGTAGTTTGCCCACTCGCCTGCTTCGCGTCAACTTGCGGCCGCTCGCCGCCGCGCCTCCCGAGCCTTTAGCGCACCGCTCCCCGGACGTTGGTCGCCTTGGCCAGCGCATGCTGCACGGCGCTGTTTTTCCGCCCGTAGGTGAAGTAGATCACCAGCCCGATGACCAGCCACACCAGGAACACTTCCTTGGTCAGCGGCCCCAGCTCCCAGATCAGCCCCAGGGAGATCAGAATGCCGAGGATGGGGACCAGGGGAACGAGCGGGGTGCGGAAAGGCCGCTTGAGGTCAGGCTCGCTCTTGCGCATCGCCCAAACGCTGGCGCAGACGATCGCGAACGCGGTCAGGGTGCCGATGTTGGTCAGCTCCGCCAAAATGCTTACCTGGAAGATGGAGGCCACAAACGCCACCGCGATGCCCACCAACAGGGTGGAAACATACGGCGTCTTGAACTTGGGGTGGACCTTGCTGGCCCACTTGAACAGCAGGCCGTCGTTGGACATGGTGTAGAAGATGCGCGACTGCCCCAGCAGCATCACCAGCATGGTGGAGGACAGGCCGCAGATGGCGCCGACTTTGACCAGCACGCTGCCCCACACCACCCCGGTGGCATCCACGCCCAGGGCCACCGGATCGGGCACGTTGAGCGTGTTCCAGGGCACGATGCCGGTCAGCAGCGCCCCGACCAGAATGTAGAGGATGGTGCAGATGACCAGCGAGCCGAGAATGCCGATGGGCATGTCGCGCTGCGGTTGGCTGGCTTCCTGGGCGGCGGTCGAAACCGCGTCGAAGCCGATGTAGGCGAAGAAGATGAAGGCCGCTCCCTTGAATACCCCCGACCAGCCAAAAGGCATGAACGGATGCCAGTTGGCGGTGGCGTGGCTCCAGCCCTGGCCGTTCATGAAAATAATGGCGATGCCCACAAACACCAGCAGCACCGAGACCTTGATCACCACGATGGCATTGTTGACCTTGGCCGACTCGGAGATGCCGATGATCAGGATGGTGGTGACCATCAGGATGCCCAGGAAGGCGAGCAGGTTGAAGGCGCCGGTGGCATGCGGCATGGTCGGGACCAACGCCATGGCCGCGCCTTTGATCGAGGTGGCGGGCTGCCAGTAGCCCTGGTAGTAGACCAGGTCAATGCCGCGCGCCGCCGCCAGCGAGGGTGGCAGCCCCAGGCCGAGGTTGTGCAGCAGGCTGTTGATGTAGCCCGACCATCCCACCGCCACCGTGGCCGCGCCGAAGGCGTACTCCAGAATCAGCGCCCAGCCGATGATCCAGGCCACGATCTCGCCCAGCGCGGTGTAGCCGTAGCTGTAGGCGCTGCCGGCGATGGGGATGGCGGCCGAGAACTCGGCATAGCAAATGCCGGCAAAGGCGCTGGCGATGGCCGCGACCACAAAGCTCAACACCACCGCCGGACCGGCCTTCAGCGCCGCCGCCGGGCCCACCAGCACGAAGATGCCGGTGCCGATGATGGCGCCAATGCCCAGCGCCACCAGACTCATGGGCCCCAGCGAGCGCTTCAGGCCGCTCTTCTCCCCCTCGGTCTCCGCCAACATCGAGTAAACGTTCTTGCGCGCAAGTAGGTTCAGGCTCATATGCGATTCCTAGTCTTCAGCTCGCCGCCGGAGAAGCTTTGCCGCCCACCAGCCGCCGCCAGATGTAATACACCGGCACCCCGATCAGCACCAGCAGCAGTCCGCTGCCGGCGTAGTTGGGAAACACCCACAGCACCACGGCGTCAAAAAACACCGCCATCAGAATATAGAAAGCGGGCAGCACCGGATACGCCAGCACCTTGTAGGGCCGCTCCAGGTGCGGGCGCTTGATGCGCAGAATGAACAGGCCCGCGATGGTCAGGATGTAGAACAGGAACACCGCGAACATGACGTAGTTCAGCAGGTCGTTGTAGGTGCCCGACAGGCACAACAGCCCTGCCCACAGACCCTGGTACCAGAGCCCGCGCCCCGGCACCTGCTGCTTGTTCAAATGGGCCACCCGCTTGAAGAACAGCCCGTCCTTGGCCATGGCGTAGTAGACGCGCGCCCCCGCCAGGATCAGCCCGTTGGTGCATCCGAAGGTCGAGATCAGGATGGCGATGGCGATCAGCGCCGCCCCCGCCGGCCCGTACATGGTGCCCAGCATGGCCGAAGCCACGCGATCCTCGGGCGCGTGCGCGATGTCCTGGAAGTGCAGCACGCACAGGTAGGCCAGGTTGGCCAGCAGGTACAGCGCCGTCACCGACAGCGTGCCGATGGCCAGCGACAGCGGCAGGTTGCGGCGCGGATTCCGGATCTCGCCGGCGGTGAAGGTGACATTGTTCCAGGCGTCGGAGGAGAACAGCGAGCCCACCAGCGCCGCGAACACCACCGCGATGGTGGCGGTCGAAACCATGCCGCCGTTGGCCGCCCCGCTCAGGTTGTAACTGCCCCAACTGAAGATGCCGCCAAAAAAGTCGTGCCAGAAGTGGGCGAAGTTGGCCGCCACCACCTCCGGGTTGCGGGCCACGAACAGGCCCAGCACGATCAGCCCCGCCAGCGCCAGAATCTTGGCGAAGGTGAACACGTTTTGCACCAGCGCGCCCGCCTTCACTCCCCGGCCGTTGAGCCAGGTCAGGAAGACAATGACGGCAATGGCCACCAGCTCTTCCGTGTTCAGGACGATCTGCACCGGCCCGATGTGGCCCCAGTGGAACAGCCACCGGGTCTCCGACACCCAGCCGGGATAGAGCACGCCCAAATACTTGGCAAAGGCCATGCAGACGGCGGCGATGGTTCCGGTCTGAATGACCACGAACGACGTCCAGCCGTAGAGAAAGCCGAACAGCGGTCCCAGCGCCTCGCGCAGGTACACATACTGCCCGCCGGCCTGCGGCATGGCGGCCGCCAATTCGCCGTAGCAGAGGGCGCCGCACAAGGTCATGATGCCGGTGATCACCCACACCAGCATCAGCAGCGCCGGCGATCCCACCTGGCGGGCGATCTGCGGCGACACCACGAAGATGCCCGAGCCGATCATCACCCCCATCACGATGGTGGTGGCGCTGGTCAGGCCCAGGGCTTTCAGGGTGCCGGAACCGGTCTCGGCGGCGGTTTGGGGAGAGGCGCTGTCGGTTGCCATGCGGGTTCGTGGCTCCCTGCGGCGGGAACCCTGCTCGCTCTATTTCTCGGGACTATGGCAGGAAAAGCGTTCAAAGGCAAGCGCGAATTCCCGCGCCACCCGGGTGGGATCGTCGCTCTGCCACAGCGCTCCAATGACCGCCACCGCATCCGCGCCCGCCGCCCACACCGCCGCGCAGTTGTCGAGCCCGATGCCGCCGATCGCCACCAGGGGCAACCGCGTCCGCCGGCGCACCTCCCGCACCAATTCGGTGCCCACCACCGGGTCCGGGTGCAGCTTGCTCCGGGTCGCATAAATCGGGCCCACCGCCAGGTAGTCGGGCGCCGTCAGCAGCGCCGCTGCGGCCTGTTCCAGGTTGTGGGTCGAAACCCCTACCGTCCAGCCCGCCGGCCCCAGGCGCCGCACCATGTCCAGCGGCAGGTCGTCCTGGCCCACATGCACCCCGGCCGCCCCGGCGAGGCGGGCGATATCCGCCCGGTCGTTGACGAGGAGTTGCGGCACCACCTCCACCAGCCGCTCCGCCAGCGCCAGAAAATCACGCCCCGCCAGCGTCTTGGCCCGCAACTGCTGCCGCGCCAGCCCCATCCCGGCAAACTCCCGCGCGCAGGCCACCAGGTCATGGCCATGGGCGGCGGCCATCTCCGCATCGAGAATCGGGTAGAGCGCCTGCACCACGCCGGTCAGGAGGCCGTGCCCTGGCGGCGGGGCGCCTTCTGCGGCATGAAGCGTTCCATGAACGCGGTCGACAGCCGCCCGGCGCGAAAATCCTCCTCGGCCAGGATCTTCTTGTGCAGCGGAATCGAGGTCTCGATGCCCTGCACCACGAACATGTCCAGCGCCCGCAACATGCGCGCGATCGCCTCGTCGCGGTCATTGCCGCTGGTGATCAGCTTGGCCACCAGCGAATCATAGTAGGGCGGCACCACGCCCTCGGCGTACACCGCCGCATCCACCCGCACCCCGATGCTGCCCGGCAGGTTGAGGCCGGTGACCTTGCCGGCCGAGGGGGTGAAGGTCTCGGGATTTTCGGCATTGATGCGGCACTCGATGGCATGCCCGCGCGGCAGCAGCCCGGTCTCGCCCGGCGCCACCTGACAGATGGCGTCCAGCGGCTCGCCCGCCGCAATCCGGATCTGCGCCTTCACCAAATCCACGCCGGTGACGATCTCGGTCACCGGATGCTCGACCTGCAGGCGGGTGTTCATTTCGATGAAGTACAGCTCGCCGCTGCGGTCCATCAGGAACTCGATGGTGCCGGCGTTGGTGTAGCCGATGCGCTGCATGGCCTCGGTGATCACCTTGCCCATCCGGCGCCGCAGCTCCAACGATACCGGCGTGGCCGGCGACTCCTCGATCAGCTTCTGGTGCCGCCGCTGCACGCTGCACTCGCGCTCGCTCAGGTGGATGACGCGGCCATGCTCGTCGCCCAGCACCTGAAACTCGATGTGCCGCGGCTCGACCACCAGCTTTTCCAGGTACAGGTCGCCGCACCCGAAGGCGTTGGCGGCCTCGGTCTGCGCCGCCGAGAACAATCCCGGCATCTCCTCCGCCGAGCGCACCACGCGCATGCCGCGCCCGCCGCCGCCGGCCGAGGCCTTGACCATCACCGGGTAGCCGACCTTCCGGCCCACCGCCACCGCCTCGGCCTCGTCCTTGAGCACCCCGTCGGAGCCCGGCAGCACCGGCAGGCCCGCCGCCTTGGCCGCCTCCCGCGCCCGCTCCTTCTCCCCCATCAGGCGGATCACCGAGGCCTTGGGCCCGATGAACTTCAGCCCGCTGGCCTCGCACACCTCGGCGAAGTTGGCGTTCTCCGACAAAAAGCCGTAGCCGGGGTGGATGGCGTCCACGTTGGTAATCTCGGCCGCGCTCACCACCGCCGGCACGTTCAGGTAACTGTCGCCGGGCCGCGGCGGCCCCACGCAGATGGCCTCATCGGCAAAACGCACGTGCAGGGCATGGCGGTCGGCTTCGGAGAAGATGGCCACCGTGCCGATGCCCATCTCCTTGCAGGCGCAAATCACCCGCAGCGCGATCTCGCCGCGATTGGCAATCAGAATCTTCCGGAACACGCTAGCTCCGCGGCCTCACCAGCAGCAGCGGCTGGCCAAACTCCACCGGCTGGCCGTTGGTCACCAGCTTGCGCACCAGCGTGCCCGCCACCTCCGCCTCGATCTCGTTCATCAGCTTCATGGCCTCGATGATGCACAGCACCTGCCCCGGCTCGACCACATCGCCGGCTTTCACGAACTCCGGCGCTCCCGGCGCCGGCGATTCGTAGTAGGTGCCGACAATCGGCGAGTTCACGGTCACCAGCCCGGCTTCTTCGTCGGCGGGAGGGGCGGGAACCGCGCCTACCGCGGGCGCGGTTACGATCGCCGGCGCGGCGGC
Source organism: Terriglobales bacterium (assembly GCA_051959955.1). Classification (GTDB taxonomy): domain Bacteria; phylum Acidobacteriota; class Terriglobia; order Terriglobales; family SCQP01; genus SCQP01. Next base: position 12,099 of record JBQCEU010000313.1, read on the forward strand.
CGCCACCACGGTGGGGGCGGGCGCATTGCGCCGGATGCGGATGCGCCGCCCTTCTTCCTCCAGCTCGAACTCGTCAATTTGTTTCTCGATCAGCGTGTCAATCAGTCTGCGGATGGCGTCAAAGTCCATAGAGCAAGTCCTTGGGCGTCGGCGTCAGTACCTCCGAGCCGGCCGGGGTCACCAGCACCACATCTTCAATTCGCACTCCACCCCACCCGCGAATGTACACCCCGGGCTCGATGGTGATCACCTGCCCGGCGGCCAGCGTCTCCCGCGCGGTCGCGCCCAGTCGCGGCGCTTCGTGTATTTCTAAGCCTACGCCATGTCCGGTGGAATGGGGAAAGTACTTCCCCAACCCCGCCCGCTCCAGCCGGCGCCGCGCCGCCCGGTCCACCGCCGCGCAGGGCGCCCCCGGCCGCACCGCCGCGATCGCCGCCTGCTGGGCATCGAGCACGGCGCGATACACTGCGCGCGCCCGCCGCCCCGCCGCGCCCAGGTGCACGGTGCGCGTCATGTCGCTGTGGTAGCCGGCGAGCACCACGCCGTAGTCCATCACCACGAAGCCGCGCCGCGGCAGCCGTCGCGCGTCGGGGCGGGCATGCACCCAGGCGCCATGCGGCCCGCCGGCGATGATCGAATCAAACGCCAGCCCCTCGCCCCCCGCCCGCCGCAATCCGAACTCGAGCTGCCCGGCCAGCTCCGTCTCCGTCATCCCGGCGCGAATTTTTCTTGCCGTGGGGGCGAACACCGACGAGGCCAGCTCCACCGCCCGCCGGATGGCCGCGACCTCCTCCGGCTCCTTGATCGCCCGCTGCGCCTCCACCCAGCCGCTGCTGTTCTTCAATCCCCGGGCGCCGCCCGGCCAGTGGCTCAGCCAGTGCGCCCGCTGGGTCAGCGTCAGGTGTTCGTACTCCATCCCCACCCGCCGCAGCCGCCGTGCCCGCTGGGCCGCCGCCTTCCACAGGTCGCCGCGCGCCGGCACCTCCACCCGCGCCTGCTCCACCTCGCTGTGCGCCTGCTCGCGGTAGCGCCCGTCGGTGTAGAGGGTCGCCCGCCCGGCCTCCACCAGCAACAGCCCGTTCGACCCGCTGAAGCCGCACAGGTAGCGCAGGTTGGGCAGGTGGGCCGCGACCACCGCTTCCACCCCTGCGCGCTCCATGTGCTGCCGCAGCCGCGCCTGCCGTTGCGAGTAGTTCATGCCTTCGCTATCGTAGCGCACGGCATCCAACCCGCCTCATGGACGAGCTGCAGCAGCGCGAGCGTCAACGCCGCGAGCGCGTTCTCACCTGCCGGGCCGACCGCCGCTTGCGCTACGAGTGGCGGGTCGAGGATGAAGCCGTGCTGCGCCGCCTGCAGCCCCGCCCCGGCGAACGCATCCTCGATGCCGGCTGCGGCATCGGCCGCCTCACCTCCCAGATCCTCCGCGCCGGCGCCTGTGTCGTCGCCCTCGACTTCGCCCACGCCCGCTTGCGCCATCTCCGCCTGCATGCCCCGCCCGCCCCGCCCGGCGCGCTGGTGCTGGCCCAAGCCGACTTGACCCACCTGCCCCTGGCCCCGGCAGCCGCCTTCGACGCCATCGTCTGCACCCAGGTGCTCGAACACCTGCCTACGCTGCAAGCCCGTCAATCCCTGCTCGCCGCCTTGCGCACCCTGCTTCGCCCCGGCGGCCGCCTGCTGCTCACCGTCTACAACTACAGCGAGTCCTGGCGCCGCCGAGGCGAACCCAAACAGGGCATCCATCCCAGCGGCATCTTCTACCACGCCTACAGTGCCGCCGAACTGGCCGACGAACTCTCCGGCTTCGCCGTCCGCGAACTCTGCGGCATCATCAACCTTTTGCCCCGCACCTATCGCCTGTTCCCGCTGCTCGGCCCCCTCGGCCGCGCCTGCGACCACCACGCCTCCCGCCACCCCGCCCTCAGCCACAAGTGGGGGCATCTGCTGCTCGCCCACGCTCAGCAAGCCCGGTAAAGCCGCAAAATTTCGTCGCAAAGCTTGCGGAATGACCGGCTGTTCTGGCGTGCGACTTCGATGTCCATCACCGCGGCGAGGGCGGCCTGATCGAGCGTTTCCCTGTATTTTTTCGGCATTCTTTCGCCGATCCATCCCTTCGCATCGCGGATGAGAGGATTCGCGGGTCGCTCTAAATCCTGCGGTAGCCCTCTTTGGCCCCGCAGTGATTCCGCAGCCTCGATGAACCAGGTCTCAAATTCGCATTCCGCCAATACCAGCCCCACGTGCAGGTCCAGCGCGAGATTTTGTAGACGGCTGAGCAGTGGACCTGCGATCACGAGGGGACAGCGCTCTCCCTCACAATCCGTATCTAAAACCAGCAGCACCGCACAGTATCCCTTGGCGCGGGCTTCAGCCACCGCGCTTTCGACCTTGCCCCAATTACCTTGGAACAGGCTGCCAGCGTGCACTCTCCAAGGTCTGACAAAATCGGCGTAGCCACCGGGAATCAGGCGTGGCACTAAGCGCCGTAGGAGGACGGGCAACGCGTCCTGTTCGCCCTCGCCCTCGACCACGCAGAGCATTGTCGGCATTGCCTAGTTTTCGGGCTCGAGGCGGCTCTGGCGGAGGAGCTCGCCTGCTGTGACCAAGTCATCGCGCAGCATTCCCGCCTCTGCTTCGTTAATCGGACCAATCCGGGTTTGGCCCTGCTCCCATTTAGTTGACAAAATTTGCTCGGCTTTCAGGTCTGGATCATCAAGGAGCTCTGGGCTTTGGCTGGTGACTAGAATTTGGGATTCCTCGGCACCCTCCTTCAGAGCGTCACGGAGTAAACCAAACGCCGCCGGATGAAGCGCAATTTCCGGTTCCTCCAAGCCGATCAACGGGGCACCATGTTGACCGAGTACAGCCGCCAGTACGCCAGTGGCGCGCAGCGTGCCGTCCGACATCTGCCCCGCGTTGAATTTCCAGTCGTCCTGCTCAAACTCGAGCGTTTCGAAACGATCGACGACCTTTCGTCTAATCCCCTTTAACCCCGGCAGAATCTTAGACATGTACTCTTCCAACCGCTTGAGTCTCGCGCCTGCTTCTGACTCCATCCTCCCGATGCTGCTGGCAAGGTTCCGCCCATCCCGGAGTAGACCGTTCGATTCCGACCTGGGAGCAAGGCTCCTCATTTGGCTCGGAACCAGGTTGTAAAACGACATTTTTCGAAGCTCTTCGTAGATCAAGCCAAAAGCCGGACGGCCAGACACATTCGTGAGGTACAGTGCCTCCGGGATGACCGCAGGCGGGTCCACCAGTCCCTCGATTCTTGTGTCGCTTCGACTGAACTCGGAGCTTTCGCCCGTAGGGCCAAACAATCCTCCAACCCTGCACGATTCCGCCTTGACCTTGTAGCCTAGCTTTGACGACTTGGCCGATCCGAGTGTCAGGCTATACCAGCCGGCCGATCCATCGCTCAGATTAAGGTTGAAGCTAATCCTCAGATCGAATGGCCTGGACTTGGATCGTCGGCTCAGCTCGCGCAAGCCGCTCCGATCCTCGAGTGCGCCTTGCAATCCTTGCCGCAAAGCTTCACTTACAAAGCGGAACGCGTCCAGGAAATTGCTCTTGCCGCTGCCATTGCGCCCCACTATGAACATCAAAGGCCCGAGCTCGACATCGCAGCTCGCAATGCTACGGAAGTTCTCGATCTGCACCCGGCTGACGAACGGCTGGCGTTCCATGGCTAGATTCTAGCCCCGCTCAATCGGAATGATGGGCCAGGTACTTCTCCACCTCGAGCGCGGCCATGCAGCCGCTGCCGGCGGCGGTAATGGCTTGTTTGTAGCGGCGGTCCTGCACGTCGCCGGCGGCGTACACCCCCGCCACGTTGGTCAGCACGTTCTCATGGGTCACCAGGTAGCCGTCGGGGTCGGTCGAAAGCTGGCCGACAAACGGCCCGGTATTGGGCACATGGCCAATGCCCAGGAACACCGCGGCGATCGGCATCTCCCATTGCCGGCCGTTGCCGTGGGTGGACTCCAGCCGCACGCCGGTGACTTCCTGTTTCGCCACGTCCAGGATTTCGGTGATGCGGGCGCTGGTGATCCAGCGAATCTTCGGGTTCTCCCGCGCCCGGGCGAGCATGATCTTCGAGGCGCGGAAGTTCTCGCTGCGGTGCACGATGTGCACGCTGGAGGCGAAGCGGGTGAGGAACATGGCTTCCTCCATCGCCGAGTCCCCTCCGCCCACCACGATCATCTCCTTGCCGCGGAAAAAGAACCCATCGCAGGTGGCGCAGCTCGACACCCCATGGCCGATCAGCGCCCTCTCGCTCGGCAACCCCAGCCAGCGTGCCCGCGCGCCGGTGGCGATGATCAGCGCCCGGGTGCGCAGCGGTGCGGGCGCATCCTCGAGGTCGAGTTCCATCGGCCGCTCGCTCAGCCGCGCCGCGGAGACATCGCCGGTGGTGAACTCGGCGCCGAAGGCCGCCGCCTGGGCGCGCATGTTCTCAATCAACTGCGGCCCCTGGATGCCTTCGGGAAAACCGGGGAAGTTCTCCACCAGCGTGGTCAGGCTCAACTGTCCGCCGGCTTCGTGGCCTTCCACCACCAGCGGCTGCAGGCCGGCGCGGGCGCAGTAAATGGCTGCCGTCAGCCCGGCGCAGCCCGAACCCAGAATCACCACATTGCGCGTGCTCGCCATAGTGTGCTCGAATGGTTAGACTAACATCCGCTGCTCCGAAAGGACCATTCCGCCGTCATGCCCACGCCTTCCCAGCCCGGTCTGTACGCCCATTTCTCCACCTCGATGGGCGATTTCCTGGTCCGCCTGTTCGAGAACGAGGCGCCGAACACGGTGGCCAACTTCGTCGGCCTGGCCGAAGGCACCAAGGAGTTCACCGACCCCAACTCGGGCGCCAAGGCGAAGCGGCCGTTTTTTGACGGGCTGGTCTTCCACCGCGTCATCCCCGACTTCATGATCCAGGGCGGCGATCCGCTGGGCACGGGCACCGGTGGCCCCGGCTACCGTTTCGCCGACGAGTTCCATCCCTCGCTCAACCACGCCGAACCGGGCATGCTCTCCATGGCCAACGCCGGCCCCGGCACCAACGGCTCGCAGTTCTTCGTCACCGTCGCCGCCACCCCGTGGCTGGATCGCAAGCACAGCGTCTTCGGCCAGGTGATCGAGGGCTACGACGTGGTCGAAAAGATTTCGCTCACCCCGCGCGACAGCCGCGACCGGCCCAAAACCTCCGTGGTCATGAACTCGGTGCGCATTGAGCGCGTGAGCTAGGAGTCCGCCCGCGCCCGATGCCGCTGTCGCCCAAATTGCAATTCAAGCTGAACCGGCTCCGCAACCGCTGGGAGCAGTGGAAGGCGGGCGCGCGCCAGACCGAGCAGTCGCTGGGCGCGGAGCTGAAGATGTGCCCCTCCTGCCGCGCCTTCGTGCCCCGCGGCAAGGCCACTTGCCCTTACTGCGATCAGCGGCTCAAGGTCTTCGGCACCGGCCCCACCGGCAAGCTGGTGCAGCGCGCCGTGCCCTCGACCGTGCCCATGACCGGGCTGCTGATCCTCGGCAACCTGATCCTGTTTGTGCTCGAGTACGCCGCCAGCGGCACCTCGCCCATGACCAACCTGATGGCCAGCCCCAGCCAGCACGCCATCATCCGCCTGGGCTCCAGCCTGCCGCTGCCGCTGATTGTTTTCTCCCACCAGTACTGGCGCTGGGTGACCGCCTGCTTCCTGCACGGCGGGCTGCTGCACATCGGCTTCAATATGTGGGCCCTCTACGACATCGGCCCGCTGGTGGAGTCGTTCTACGGCGGCGCCAAGTACCTGTTCCTGTACATGGCCACCGGCGTCTTCGGCTACATGGTCTCCAGTTGGTTCGGCTACGTCAGCCTGGGCGCCTCCGGCGCCATCTTCGGCCTGCTGGGGATCATGATCGCCTACGGGGTCAAGCGCAGCCATACCTCCGCCGGCCAGCAATTGCGCAGCGTGGCCATGCGCTGGGCCATCTACGCCCTGATTCTGGCCTTCGTCATCCCCGGCGTGGACAACGCCGCCCACATCGGCGGCCTGGCCGCGGGCTTCGTGCTGGGCATGGTGGTGGGCGATGATCCGCCGCTGACCGAAGCCCAGGTGCGGCTGTGGACGGCGGTGCAGTGGGCCACGGTTGCCGTGCTGGCCTTCTCGTTCTACCTTATGGCGACGACCGGACAGCGTCTTTCCGGCTAGCTTCCGCGCCCAGGAAGTCGCGCCCGGTGCGCTCCGGCCCCCACCACACCGCCAGCCCCACCGCCACCAGAATCAGCAGCTCGAATCCCCCCATCGCCCGCCCGTAGCCAAAGTGGTCGCGCAGCGCGTACTCGATGTTGCTGGTGGGCGCGGCGATCAGAATGCCGATCTGGTAGCTGAAGCCGGGCACCAGCCCGCGCGCCTTCTCCGGCGCCAGCTCGTTCAGGTGCACCGGGATGATGCCCCACGCCCCCTGCACCCCCGCCTGCATCAGGAACGCGGCCACGGCCAGCAGCCACACCCCGGCGCCGAAGGCCCAGAAGGGAATCACGCAGACCGAGAGCGCGAACGCCGCCAGCATGCTCCGCCGCCGTCCCCACGGCCCCGACAGCCAGCCGAAGATCACCGCCCCCACCACCGCCCCGAGGTTGTACAGCACCGCCATCCAGGCCACGGTCGAGCCGCTCAGATGGTGCACGGTCGAGAGAAAATCCGGGTACAGATCCTGAGTGCCGTGCGAGAGGAAGTTCATCAGCGCCATCAGCACGATCAGGTAGAACACCTGCTTGCCGTTGGCCGCCAGGGTGCGGAACAAATCGCCCAGCGAGGTCGCCTTGTGCCGCTGCCAGGCTTCCGACTCCGGCACCTTGGCGCGCACATAGAGCGCCAGCAGCGCCGGCAGGCCGCCGATCCAGAACATCGCCCGCCAGCCCCACACCGGCAGGATAAACCGCGCCGCCAGCGCCGCCACCAGGTAACCCACCGGATAACCGCTCTGCAGCAGGCCCGACAACACCCCGCGCTGCTTCCGCGGCGCCGCCTCCATGGCCAGCGCCGCCCCCACGCCCCACTCCCCGCCCATGCCGATGCCGAACAGCGCCCGCAGGATCAAAAACACGGTGAAGTTGGGCGCAAACCCGCAGGCCACCTCCACCGTTGCGAAGTAGATGACGTTGGCCATCAGCGGCAGCCGCCGCCCGTAGCGGTCGGCCAGCAGCCCGAACAGCAGCGCCCCCACCGGCCGCATGGCCAGCGTGGCGGTGATGGACCACAAAATCGCCGCCTTGGGCACGGCGAACTGCTCGGCCAGCGTGCCCACCAGAAACACGACCACGAAAAAATCGAAGGCGTCCAGCATCCAGCCCAGAAAGGCGGCGCTGAGCGCGTGGCGCGCGCCGACGGCCGCAGCCGGGCCGCGCGCCTCAGGGTTCATACGTGTCTTCCTTCGCCAGGTTGACGAACTTGGTGAAGTCCTTCAGGAACGCCAGCCGGATGTCGCCGATCGGCCCGTTGCGCTGCTTGGCGACGATGATCTTGGCCGTGCCCTTGTCCTGGCTGTCCTTGTGGTACACCTCGTCGCGGTAGATGAACGCCACCACGTCGGCATCCTGCTCGATCGAGCCCGACTCGCGCAGGTCGCTGAGGATGGGCTCGTGGTTGCCGGTGCGCTGTTCCGGCGCGCGGCTCAACTGCGAGAGCACGATCACCGGGCAGCTCAGCTCCTTGGCCAGCAGCTTCATGCCGCGCGAGATGGCCGAAACTTCCAGGTTGCGGTTCTCCGCCCGTCCGCTGGAACCCATTAACTGCAGGTAATCCACCGCCACCAGGTCGAGGGTGCGCGGCGGGTGCTGGGCGGCCAGCTCGGCCTGCAGCCGCCGGCACTTGGCCCGCACCGTGGTCAGGTCAATGCCCGAGCTGTCGTCAATGTAGATGCCCGACTGCGCCAGCCGGCCCGCGGCCTCGGTGAGGGCGGCGATCTCGTGCCGGCCCAGGTGACCCTTGCGCAGCATGCGGCCGTCCACCCGCGCCTGCGAGCAGAGCATGCGCAACACCAGTTGCACGTTCGACATCTCCAGCGAAAACACCGCCGCCGTCTTGCCGTACTGCAGCGCGGCGTTCTCGACGATGTTCATCACAAAACTGGTCTTGCCCATCGCCGGCCGCCCGGCGACGATGATCAGGTCGGATTTCTGCAATCCGGTGGTCAGTTCGTCCAGGTCATCGAAGCCGGTGCGCAGGCCGCTGATCTCCTGCCCATGCAGCGCGTCCAGGGTGTCGAGGATGCCGCCGGTCAGCTCGGCCACGCTGGTCAGCCCGCCCTGCACCCGGGCGCTGGAGATCTCGAAGATGCGCCGCTGCGCCTCGTCCAGCACCTCGCTGCCCATTTGGCCCGAGAGCACCGCCTGCACCATCCCCTGGCCCACGCTGAGCAGGTCGCGCTCCATGGCGCGGTCCTTGATGATGTGGGCGTAGTGCTCGACGTTCAGCCCGCGCGGCAGCCCCTCGGTCAGCGTGGTCAGGTAGACGTGGCTGCCCACCGATTCCAGATCGTGGCTGCGCTCCAGCACTTCGCCCAGGGTGATGAAGTCAATCGCCGTCGAGGACTGCGCCAGCTCCCGCATGGCGCGAAAAATCTTGCGGTGGGCGTCGAGGTGAAAATCGTCCGGCTGCAGCAGGTCGGCGACCGAGAAATAGTGGAAGCTGTCCAGCAGGATGGCGCCCAGCACGGTGCGCTCCGCCAGCAGGTTCGCCGGCAGCCCCTTGTCCACGAGTTGGTCGGAAAGCGCCATCGCCGTGAGTCAGCATCTTACGCCGCCCGACTCCGCGGTGCCACTCGAATTATTTTTCCGCAGCCTCCACACCTTCCACACCGCAAATCCTGTGCAAGGAACCGTTCCCTGTTCCATCCCTCTTCCCTGTATCCTGTTCCTTGCCCTACACCCCTCACTTCGTCGCCGTGCTCTTCGCCGCCGCCGTGCTGGCCGGCTTCTTCGGCGCGCTGCTGGGCGTGGGCGGCGGCATCTTCATCGTGCCCGCGCTGGTGCTGATGTTTCAGCTTCCGGTGAAGATCGCCGTCGCCGCCAGCCTGGTGTCGGTGATCGCCACCAGCAACGCCGGCGGCTCGAGCTACGTCGAGCAGCACATCACCAACCTGCGGCTGGGCATGTTCCTGGAAGTCTTCACCACCATCGGTGCGCTCAGCGGCAGCGTGCTGGCGCTCTATCTGCGCGAGTGGGTGATGCTGCTGCTCTTCGCCGCCCTGCTGCTCTACATGTCCTGGACGGCCTATGTCACCCGCCACCGCGACGACCAGCGCATCGCCTCCGGCGGCTACGGCAGCGCCCGGCCCGATGGCTGGTCGCGCCGTCTGCAGCTCAGCGGCCGCTACCACGACCAGGCGCTCGATCGCCCGGTGGAGTACGTGGTCAACGGCTCGGGCATCGGCGTTGCGGTCTCCTACCTCGCCGGCGTGGCTTCGGGCCTGCTGGGCGTGGGAGGAGGGGTGCTCAAGGTCTCGGCCATGAACCGCTATATGAACGTGCCCATGAAGGCCGCCGTGGGCACCAGCAAGATGATGATCGGCGTCACCGCCGCCGTGGGCAGCATCCTGTTCTACCTCGCCGGCCTCATCCACTTCTTTATCGTCGCCCCGGTGGCACTGGGCACCACGGCCGGCGCCACGGTGGGGACGCTGGTGATGAACCGGCTGCGCTCGGTGGTGCTGAAGCGCATCTTCGCCGTGCTCATGCTCTACCTCGCCTACGGCATGCTGGTCAAGGCCCTGGCGCTGCGGTTCCACATCGTGCTGCCCTCGCTGGGGAGCTGACCGCCATGCCCACGCCCCCGCCCAACCCGCCGCCGCTGCACGAAGCCCCCGCCAACGTCTACCAGGCGGTCTACGCCGCGCTTTTCTGGGGCATGGTGGCGAGCACCGCGCTCTTCGCCCTGGGCGTGGCGCGGGCCCTGATGCTGCACACCACGATCTCCCTCGGCCCCGCCCCCGACTGGGGCTGGACCCGGACCTGGCGCGGCCTCGCCCACCTCGACCCCACCGCCCTGATGATCGCCGCCACGGTGCTGCTCATCCTCACCCCCGTGGCCCGCGTGGCCATCGCCTTCGTGGCCTTCGCCCGCGACCGCGACGCCAAGTTCACCCTGGTGACCGGCATCGTGCTGGCGGTGATCGTGCTGACCGTTATCCTCGGCCGCCTCGGCCTGCACTAGCCCGGATGGCCGCCGAGCCCATTCGCGAATTCCGCTTCAGCTCGCACGCGCTGGCGGAGATGGGCAGGCGCGCCATTGCAGAGGCGGTCGTGCGGAGGGTTCTGGCCGCGCCGGAACAGCGCTTCGCCCTGCGCCCGGGTCGCGATGTCTTGCAGGCGCGCACCGCCCACAGCGGGCGCACCTATCTCGTCCGTGTCATCGTGGACGTGGACCGCCGGCCGGCTGAGATCGTGACCGTCTATCGGACGGGTAAACTGGAGAAGTACTGGAGACGCGACCCATGAAGGTGGCTTACGACGCCGCAACCGATACGCTCACCATGCTGCTCAAGGAAGATGCCCGGGTCCAGGAAAGCGATGAGGACAAGCCAGGCATCATTCTCGACTACGATGCCGACGGCGACCTCGTGAGTCTGGAGATTCTCGACGCCTCGCGCCGGGTCACCAACGCCCGCCGGGTGGAGTTCGCCGACAGCGCGGCGCCTGCCTGAACGCTCAGTAGCGCGGAATCGCCGGGTCCACCTCGCAGCTCCAGGCATCAATGCCGCCCGCCAGCGAGCGCGCCCGGGTGCAGCCGGCGCGGCGCAGGAAGTCGGCGGCGGTGAGGCTGCGGCGCCCGTGGTGGCAGTAGCAGATGATCTCGGCCTCTGGCCGCTCGGCCAGCATGGCTTCGATGTGCATCGGGATCTGGCCCAGCGGGATGTGCTCGCTGCCGTCAATGTGAGCCGCCTCGAACTCGGCCGGCTCGCGCACGTCCAGCAAAATCAGCTTCTCGCCCGCCTGGCGGCGCGCCGCCACCTCCGCCACGGTAATTTCAATCGGCAAGTTGTCGTTGCTCATTCCGCCTCCAGTCCCAGATTGCCCCCTTCGGGGTTGATGGTGATGCCGGGTTCCAGCTCGGCCGCCCGCGCCCAGGCCTCCAGCGCCTCCTCCTTCTTGCCGGCGCGCAGCGCCAGGTCGCCGTGCAGGATGCGCAGCCGGGCGTGGTGGGGTCCCAGCTTCGCCGCCCGCCGCGCCGCCTCGAGCGCCGCCTGCGGGTCGCCCAGCAGGATATGGGCGAAGGCCAGGTTGCCGAGGTTCTCGGCGTCTTGGGGCGCGGCCGCGATCGCCTGCTTGATCAATGGCAGCGCCTGCTTCGCCTGCCGCGCCTGCAGCCAGTTGGCGCCGGCGTCCTTGAGCAGCGCCGGCGCCTCCGGCGCCAGCCGCAGCGCGAAGCCGTAGAAAAATCCTGCCTGCGAAAAGTCTCCCCGCGCCCGGTGCACATCCGCCAGCGCCGCCCAGGTGCGGTAGTCGTCGCCCGCCAGCTGCGTCGCCTGGGTGGCCAGCAGTTGGGCCTCGTCCAGCGCCTCGTGCTGTTCGTCGGGCTCGCCTCCGCCGGCGCGCCGCGCCAGTTGCGCCGCCAGCGCCGCCAGCGCCAGCCCGTTCTGCGGGTTGGCCTTCACCGCCGCCTGCAACAGCTCAAACGACAGTGCCACCTCGCCCGCCGCCCACAGCCCCAGCCCCAGCTCCGCCGCCGCAAACCCGTCGCTCAGCCCGACGCCGGCCAGCAGCCCCGCCGCCGCTTCCGCCTGCCCCTGCTGCAGCAGCATCGCCGCCAGCCCGCTGCGCGGCGCCGCCATCCGCGGATCCAGCTCAAACGCCCGCCGCCACTCCCGCCCCGCCGCCTCGCCTTCCTGCCCCAGGCCGGACAGACAATGCAGCAGCGCCGCCGGCGAGTGGGTGGCGAGGTCGTCAAAGCTGCGCAGCACCGGCTCGCCCAGCTCTCTGCCCGCCTGTTGCGCGCCAAATTCCGCCATGCGGCACAGCAGGTGGTGGCCGCGCTCAAAGTCCGCCTCCTCCGTCCGCGCGGCGCCGTTCACGCTCAGCTCCGCCCGCCAGCCGCCGGCGATCCACAACCGTCCGGCGACCGCCATCGTTTCCATCTCCACCCCGGCGCGCGTCCAGGCGGTGGTCAAAAGCCGGGCCACGCCCGCCCCGGCGGTCGCCGGGATGGGCCAGGTGGCATCGGATAATACGGCTATTTCGAAAGGTTCGCAGGGCACATCAAGAGTGTACCAATCACTTCCAGCGCCCGCCCCGTCGCCCCGCGCTGCGATTCCAGCAACAACCGCGCCGCCGCCCCCACCCGTTCCCGCTCCGCCGGCTGCTCGAGCAGCTCCCGCCACACATGCTGCAGCTCGCGCGGGCTGGCGGCGCGCCGCGCCGCCCCGGCGCTCAGGAACTGCTCGGCGATGGCGGCAAAGTTCTCCATGTGCGGCCCAAACACCACCGGCACGCCCCAGTACGCAGGCTCGAGCAGGTTGTGGCCGCCATGCGGCGCCAGGCTTCCGCCCACAAACGCCAGGGTGGCCAGCTGATAGGCGCTGGCCAGTTCGCCCAGGGAATCGAGCAGCAGCACGCCGCCCGCCGGCAAGGCCACCCCCGGCTCGCCCAACTGCGAGCGCCGCCGCCACGGCAGCCCGCTGGCCGCCAGCAACTCCGCCATCCGGTCAAACCGCTGCGGATGCCGCGGCGCCAGGATAAGCAGCCGCTGCGGCCCGCGCAGGCTGCGGTAGGCGTCCAGCACCACCTCTTCTTCGCCCTCCATGGTGCTGCCCGCCACGATCACCTGCTCGATGCCCGCCAATTGCAGCTCCGGCCGCATGCGCTCGATGAACGCCGGCTGTGCCGGCGGGATGAGGTCGAATTTGAGATTTCCCGCCACCTGCACCCGTTCCGCCGGCGCGCCCAGGTCGCGGATGCGCTCGGCGTCGGTGGCGGTCTGCATCAAAAACCCGGTCACCTGCGCCAGGGTCGGCCGCAGCAGCCGCCGGATGAGCCGGTAGCGGGCGTAGCTGCGTCCGGAAATGCGCCCGTTCAAAAACATTACCGGCACGTTCGCCGCCGCCGCTTCCCGCAAAAAGTTGGGCCAAATTTCCGTCTCGGCGATGATCACCAGGTCGGGCCGGATGGTGCGCAGCGTCCGCCGCGCGGCAAAGCGGAAATCCAAAGGGAAATAAAAAATCTGATCGGCGGCGATGCGCCGCGCCGCCACGCTGCGCCCGGCTGCCGTGGTGACCGAAAGTACCACGGGGCGGGTGGGGAAGCGCTGCTTAAGCTGCTCGATCAGCCGCTCCACCGCCAGCGCCTCGCCCACCGACACGGCATGCAGCCAAATGGCCCCCCGCGCCGGCTCCGGCACTCTGCCGAAGCGCTCGCCCAGGAAACGCGTGTAGCGGCCATCGGGCGAGTTGCGCAGCAGCAAGAGCGGCGTCAACCCCACCAGGCCCGCGCCCAGCAGGATGGAGTAAAGCCAATACATCGCGCTTGTTAAAATAGAGTGTGTCCTCCACGCCCCAGCCCCGTCTCGCCCAACTCAACCCGGAACAACGGGCGGCGGTCGAGCACGTGGACGGACCGCTGCTGATTCTGGCGGGCGCGGGCAGCGGCAAGACCCGCGTCATCACCCACCGTATCGCCCATCTGCTGGCTCATTATCGTACCCCGCCGCACGCCATCCTGGCCATGACCTTCACCAACAAGGCCGCCCAGGAGATGCAGCAGCGGGTGGCCTCGCTGCTCACCTACCAGCCCGGCGCGCTGCCCCAGGTCTCCACTTTCCACTCCTTCTGCGTGCGCAGCCTGCGGCGCGACTACCCGGCCATCGGCGGCAAAAGCGACTTCGTCATCTACGCCGACGACGAGCAGATGCGGCTGGTCAAGTCCGTGGTCAAGGCGCTGGGCCTCGACGACAAGACCTTTGCTCCGCGCATGGTGCTGAGCCGCATCTCGGCGGCCAAGAACCGCGGCTGGTCGCCGCAGGAATTTCAGCAGCGCGCCGGCGATCCCAAGTCGGAGCGGCTGGCGGTGGTCTACGAGCGTTACCAGGCGGGCCTGCGCCAGGCCAACGCCCTCGACTTCGACGACCTGCTGCTGGAGACCGAGCGCCTGCTGCGCCAGAGTCCGGAGCTGGCCGCGCGCTACAACCAGCGCTACCGCTACCTGCTGATTGACGAGTACCAGGACACCAACCGGCCGCAGTACGAGCTGCTGCGCCTGCTGACCCAGCAGACCCAGAACCTGTGCGTGGTCGGGGACGAGGACCAGAGCATCTACTCCTGGCGCGGCGCCGACATCCGCAACATCCTCGACTTCGAGCGCGACTATCCCGGGGCCCGCGTCATCCGCCTGGAGCAGAACTATCGCTCGACCAGGAACATACTCGCCGCCGCCGGCAGCGTGGTGGCCAACAACCGCGAACGCAAGGGCAAGGTGCTGTGGACGGCCTCCGAGGCGGGCGAGGCGATCAGCTACTGTCTGGCGCCGGACGCCGAGCAGGAGGCGTTGTGGGTGGCCGAGGCCATCCGCACCCGCCTGGGCCAGCCCCAGCCGCCGACCAGTGCCCTCCTCTACCGCACCAACGCCCAGTCGCGCCTGTTCGAGGAGGCGCTGCGCCGCTCCAACCTCGCCTACCGCGTGCTGGGCGGCTTCAGCTTCTACGAGCGTGCCGAGGTGCGCGACCTGCTTGCCTACCTCCGCGCCGCCCTCAACCCCGCCGATTCCATCGCCTTCCTGCGCATCCTCAACACCCCGGCGCGCGGCATCGGCAAGGTCACCGTCGAGGCGCTCGAACGGGTGATGCTGGAGCGCAACCTCGCCTGCCTGCAGGCCATCGAAGCCGCCCTGGAAGGCGCGGCCGGCCTCGCGCCCCGCGCCCTGCCGCCGCTCGCCGAGTTCTACAAATTGATGGCCGGGCTGCGCCAGGCCGCTCTCGAACCCCAGCCGGTGGATGCCATGCTGCGGCTCATCCTCGAACGCACCGGCTACGCCAAAATGCTCGAGGCCGAGGCCACCCCCGAGTCCGAGGCCCGGCTGGAGAATCTGGGCGAGTTGCTCAACGCCGCCGCCGACGCCGCCGCCCGCGGGGAGACCAGCGAGGCCTTCCTCGACCATGCCGCCCTGGTCAGCGATCAGGACGACTACGACCCCCAGGCCACGGTGCAGTTGATGAGCCTGCACGCCGCCAAGGGCCTGGAGTTTGATGTCGTCTTCCTGGCCGGCCTCGAGGAGGGGTTGTTTCCCCACAGCCGCGCCGCCAACAGCCCCGCCGAATTGGAAGAAGAGCGCCGCCTCTGCTACGTGGGCATGACCCGCGCCCGCCGCCACCTGGCCTTGAGTCACGCCGCCCGCCGCCGCCGCTTTGGCGGCCAGGGCTACGAGCCCACCGTGCCCTCCCGCTTTCTCAGCGAAGTTCCGGCCGACCTGTTGCGCGATCTTTCGCCTCCCGACCCGCTCGCCCGCCGTACCCCTGCCGGCCCGCGTTATGTCCGCGAGGGCTACAGCCAGGAAGATGCGGTGAAACCGGCGCGCCCCGGCTTCCGTCATACCTACAACTCGGTGGAAAGTATTCACCAGTTCTTTCAGCGCCCGGGTCGTAATGCCGATGCCGGCAGTGGCGGGGGGCGGAGTCGTGAGGCCGCCTCGCCCGCCGCCGCCGGACTGCCTCCGCCCGCCCCCCCGGCGGCCTCAGCCTCCGGCCGCGTCTGGCGGGCCGGCGCCCGCGTCCGCCACGGCAAGTTCGGGGTGGGTACGGTCCTGCGCGTCGAGGGCGAAGGCGACCTCACCAAGCTCACCATCTCCTTCCCCGGCTTCGGCCTCAAGAAGATCCTGGAAAAAGTCGCCGCCCTGACTCCGGTCTAAACTGACCCCATGCTGCCGCTGCTCCTTGCCCTGTGGCTGGCGCCCCCGCCCCGCCAAACCCCGGCCAACCAGCAGGCCCGCGCCGTGGTCAACCAGGCCATCGCCGCTCTCGGCGGCGACCGCTACCTGCAGGCCCGCTACCGCAGCGGCCAGGGCTACATCTACAGCTTCAACTCCTCCGGCGAGCTCAACGGCGCGGGCACGCGTTTCTGGGCCTGGTATCGTTTCCCCGGCGCCGAGCGCCTCGAGTTGACCAAGGATCGCAACGTTATCTATATCTATGCCGGAGGCCAGGGTTGGGAGATCACCTACAAGGGCGTGGCCCCGGTGCTGCGCCGCGCGCTCAGCGAGTACCAGAACGCCGCCAGCCATTCCCTCGACGTGATCCTCAAGACCTGGGCCGCCGACCCCAACACCCTCATGCTCGATCAGGGGCAGAACAATTTTGACCAGGCCCAGGTCGAGTCCATCCTCTTCACCACCGCCGCCGGCGACTCCGCCACCGTGGACTTCTCCCTCCGCACCCATCTGCCGCTGCGCGTGCGCTGGCCGCGGGTGGACCCCGACACCGGCGGCCATTACGAGGAGTCGGTCGTCTACGGCAACTGGTCGGAGGTGGGCGGCATCGAAGCCGCCTTCTCGCTCGACCAATTCCAGGGGCCGCAAAAGCTCGAGCAGCGCTTCTACACCAAGCTCAGCTTCGCCGCCTTCCCCGACTCCCTGTTTACCCCCAAGCCGCTGAAGTAGCCGGTGTTTCGCGATGGCTGCGGTGCGGGACGCCCCGCGGAGAGTGGTATCGGCGCCGCGCCGGCTTCCGGCTCGCTACTGCCACTCGCAGCCGAACTCCCGGCCCGTTCCCCGCAGACTACGAGGCGCGGACCCGACCGGGCTGGGGCTCGAGGGGTCCCCATCCCGGTCGAGCGTCAAGCGGGTCGAGTGGCGTAGCCACCCGGGGTCCCGCGCCAGTCAATGCGCAGGCGCATTGCAGCCCCGAGGCGTGGGAACATCTCGGCTGAAGCGCCCGGCGTTCCCCCGCCGGCGGCCTATGCTAGCATGGCGCTTGCGCGCGTTTCGGGAAGGGAGAAGATCGCCTCATGAAGGTTTTCGATACCCCCCACCTTCGCAACTGCGCCCTGGTCGGGCATGGCGGCTGCGGTAAAACGACGCTGCTTGCGGCGCTGCTCTACACCGCCGGAGCGACGCCACAGCAGGGAAGTGTGGCCCAGGGCTCGACCGTCACCGACTTCGACGAGCAGGAGATTCAGCGCCGCCACAGCATCGCGACCGCCGTCGCCTTCGCCGAGTGGCCCGCCCCCGACCGCGCCCCGCTGAAGCTCAACTTCGCCGACACGCCCGGCCACAACCTGTTTATCCACGAGGCCGCCGCCGCCCTCGATGTCGTCGAGTCGGTGCTGCTGGTGGTCGATGCCGCGGCCGGCGTACAGGTGCAGACCGCCAAATTCTGGGACCTGGCCGCCGCCCGCAACCTTCCAGTCATCCTGGTGCTGGCGCGCGCCGACCACGACCATGCCGACGTTCCCGCCGCCCTGGCCGCCCTGCGCGAGCGCTTTGGCCGCGGCGTGTGTCCGGTCCAACTGCCCATCGGCGAGCAGCGCGGCTTCCAGGGCGTTCTCGACCTGGTGGCCATGTCGGCCCGGCTCTACAACCCCGCCGGCAACGGCAGGGCGCGCATCGCCGCCATTGACGATGCCCATGACGAGGCCGCCCGCCACGGCCATGAAGAGCTGGTCGAGTGGATCGCCGAAGGCGACGACGCGCTCATGGAGGAGTTCTTCGAGAAGGGCACCATCCCGGTCGAACACCTCACCGCCGGCATCCACGAAGCCGTGCGCGCCCGCCGTTTTTTCCCGGTGCTGATCACCAGCGGGCAACAGAACATCGGCGCCGACGCCCTGCTCGACTTCCTCGCCGCCTACGCCCCCCACCCCGGCGAAGCGCCCGCGCACGCCGGCCGCGAAACCAGCGACGCCGCCCCGGCCTCGCTGTTCGTCTTCAAAACCATCGCCGATCCCTTCGCCGGCCGTCTCAGCGTCTTCAAGGTGCGCAGCGGCAGGGTCAAAAACGATGACACCGTGCTCAACTTCCGCAACCAGGCCGCGGAAAAGCTGGCCCACTTGAGCGTGCTGCAAGGCAAGCAGCCCGCCGCGGTGGCGGAACTGCATGCCGGCGACCTCGGCGCGGTGGCCAAGCTCAAGGACGTGCTCACCGGCGATACCCTGGGCGACAAGGCGGCGCCCATCATCTATCCGCCCGCCGCCTGGCCCGAGGCCGCCATTCATTTCGCGCTCGAGGCCAAAAGCCGCGGCGACGAGGACAAGGTCTCGCTCGCCCTGCACAAGATGCTCGAAGAGGATCCGGCGCTGCACTTTGCCCGCGATCCCCAGACCCAGGAGTTCCTGCTCGGCGGCACCGGCCAGCAGCACGTCGAGATCGCCGTCGCCAAGCTCAAGCAGCGCTACAACGTCGAGGTCAAGCTGCGTGCCCCGCGCGTCGCCTACCGCGAAACCATCCTGGGCAGGGCCGACGTCCAGGGCCGCCACAAAAAGCAGACCGGCGGCCACGGCCAGTTTGGCGACTGCCGCATCCGCATGGAGCCGCTGCCGCGCGGCGCCGGCTTCGAGTTCGTCAATGAAATCTTCGGCGGCGCCATCCCCAAGAACTTCATCCCCGCGGTCGAGAAGGGCATTCAGGAGAGCGCCGCCCGCGGCTTCCTCGCCGGCTTCCCGGTGGTCGACTTCCGCGTGGTGCTCTACGACGGCTCCTATCACGACGTGGACTCCAGCGAGATGGCCTTCAAGGTCGCCGGCTCGCTGGCGTTCAAGAAAGCCATGGAGACCGCCCGCCCGGCGCTGCTCGAACCCATCATGGCGGTCGAGGTGGAGTCGCCCGAGGAGTTCGCCGGCGACTTGATCGGTGACCTCAACGCCCGCCGCGGCCGCATCGAGGGCATGTTGCCCAACAACGGCGGCGAGAGCATCCGCGCCCACGTCCCCTTGGCCGAGATGCTGACCTACCAGTCCGACCTCACCGCCAAGACCCAGGGCCGCGGCAACTTCCACATGCACTTCTCCCATTACGATCTGGTGCCCGCCGCCCAGGCGGAAAAGATCGTCGCCAAGGCGCGGGCCGAACGCGGGCATACTGAAGAGGAGGAAGTCTGACAACGATGCACGTGGACGAAGAAGCTCCCGAACAACGCCTCAACTACTACGCCACCGCCCCGGACGCCGCCCACACCCTGCAGGGCATGCAGAAATACGTCAACGAGTGCGGCCTCGACCACAGCTTGCTGGAGTTGATCAAGCTGCGCTGCTCGCAGATCAACGGCTGCGCCTACTGTGTCGACATGCACGCCCACGATGCCCGCAAGGCCGGGGAGGACAACCGCCGCCTCGATGCCGTCGCCGTCTGGCGCGAGTCCAACCTGTTCACGCTGGAGGAGCGTGCCGCGCTCGCCTGGGCCGAGGCCGTCACCCTGGTCAGCCAGGAGCACGTGCCCCAGGAAGTTTTTGACTGGGCCGCCAAATACTTCACCGGCAAGGCGCTGGTGGATCTCACTTACGCCATCCTCGCCATCAACTGCTGGAACCGCCTCGCCATCAGCTTCCGCGTCCCCACCCCCGCCAAGCCGCGCTAGCGCAGGCTTTCGGTACGGTGTACTCTTGCCAGTACCCATGCCGCCCCCTTGCGCCTTCGAGCGGGAACTTTCGGTTTATGACTTTGACCTGGGCACTCTTACCTTTGGATTCGGCGGTATTCCTTGGGCAGAGTTCGTCCTGAACCCCCGCCGGCTGCGCGGCAGTGATTTTCTCATGCGCTGGTCGCAGGGTGTGTGGAGCGAGCACCGCATCGTTGAGGCAATTAATCGGGGCGGCCGATTCGCCGCGATCCCCTATGGCCCGAGCGGCGTCGCCCCAGAGAGCGAACCGCGAGAGTTCGAACTCTACTTTGAGCGGCTTGAAAAGGCGGGATTAGGCGGCATAAAACGGCCCGACCTGCTGGTCATTCGTGCCACCGACAAACCTCGCGCCGATACCTTACTACAACGGATGGGCGGGGCCAGCGAGCTCCCGTTTCGACCCGAAGCCGAGTTGGACGAGCTCCTGCGGCTTGCGGTGGTGGCAATCGAGTGCGAAAACAGCCTGTGGAAGGCCGAGAAGATGCCCGCGTTCGGTAAGCCACTGCGCATCCAGCGCCGCACAGGGCTGCTTGGCGCGTCGAAGAGCGCAGTCATGCCCACCGTGATCGTGAAGGACGAGGACCGTGCTCCTTTAGCGGCGTGGGAATCGGCGAATCATATTCCGATCCACATCTGGCACGTTTTTTATGATCGTGCGTTTGGCCTGGCAAGGGCCGAGCTGGAGCGCCTTATTGCCTCCGGTGAGGTCGAACCGACGCGCCAGGTATTTCAAGCGCCGGGAGGTTCAACCACCGCCAAAGTGATCTTCAAGGCGTACTATCACTACGCTTATTCAGTTGGAACGGCGAGCAGCGAACCGCGCCTCATACCCGACTATATCGAAGACAAGAACGGCCACATCCTACCTTACGTGCATTTCGAGGGAGGAGCGCTGCAGCTGGCGACCGAGGCGGAAGGTATCCTCGCCGCTCTGGAGAAGGAGCGTTGGCCTCGCTAGCTCGGTCTTCGGGCCAAAAGCTGCCCACCGGGGCCGCTCGAGAACAACTTCGTGCCAAGGGCCAGTTCTGGACTCCAGACTGGATCGCCGATGCCATGGTTGCCTACGCCTGCCAGGATGAACCCACCCATGTCTTCGACCCCGCCGTAGGAGCCGGGGCCTTCTTCCGGGCGGCGCGCCGATCCCACCCCTCCATTCGTCTGGGCGGTACAGAAATTTCATCGGCCTCGCTGGAGCAGGCCCTGGCTTCGGGGTTGCGACCTTCGGACTTGCGCGGTGTTGCATTGCGTGATTTTGTGATGGATCCGCCGACTGACCGCTATCAGGCCATCGTTGCCAACCCGCCCTATATCCGCCATCATCGCTTGCCCGCAGCCACCAAGATCGAGTTGGCCCGCGTCAGCAAGCAACTGCTCGGGTTCGAAATCGACGGCCGCGCCGGCTACCACGTTCATTTTCTACTTCGCGCACTGGAAAGGCTGGCGCCGGGTGGCCGTCTTGCATTCATTGTGCCCTCGGATGTTTGCGAGGGCGTCTTCGCGCAACGGCTCTGGCGGCGCCTCACCGCGCAGTATCGACTCGATGCCTTGGTAACCTTTTCGGCCAGCGCAGCGCCATTCCCCGGGGTTGATACGAACCCCATTGTGCTGCTTGTTGCCAACCTGCCGCCCCGGGCTGATTTTCAGTGGGCGAGATGTGACGAGCGTGGTGAATCTCTCAAGCTCTGGGTCCAGTCAGGGTTTCGCGACCTCCAACCGAGCGTGGCAGCCGAGTCGCGCCGTACGGAGCTTGCAGTTGAAATCGGCCTTTCCCGTCCACCGGAAGCGAGCCTTGGCAGCGGGCCCAGGTTGGGCGACTACTGCACAGTCATGCGCGGCATCGCCACCGGGGCGAACCACTTCTTCTTTCTCAATGCCGCGCAGCTGCGCCGACATCGGCTTCCCGCGCGCTTTTTCAAGCGGGCCATTGGCCGCACGCGCGACGTGGAGGGCGATGAAGTGACCGAAGCTGACTTGGAACGGCTTGAAGCTGCTGGGCGGCCGAGTTGGTTGTTGACGCTCACCGGCCGGGAGGCACCCCCGCCGGCGCTTGCCGCCAACCTGCGGCACGGGGCGGACGAGGGCTTGCCGGAACGTGCGCTTATTGCCTCGCGCCACCCGTGGTACAAGATGGAGACCCGCGCAACTCCACCCTTTCTCTTTGCCTACCTCGGCCGCCGGAATGCCCGCTTTATCCGCAACCGGGCTGGAGTCCTGCCGCTGACCGGCTTCCTGTGTGTCTATCCTCGCCCGGAGTGGTCGTGCGCCACCAATCTGGATGCGCTCTGGGCGGCCTTGAATGATCCCCGCACGCTGGCGCGGCTCCCTTGGGTGGGGAAGTCGTACGGCAGCGGGGCGATTAAGGTTGAACCCCGAGCCTTGGAACGGCTGCCCTTGGCGCTAACGTCACTCAGCGCCCCATCTTCCGATCGGATCCGCGTCGGCCGCAGACAGCTCCGGCTCGAATGGCCAAGTGCCGGGTCCCCCAAAACCAACTAGAAAAGGGCAAGGGCTTGCGCCCATGGCACCGGCTGCTAGACTGGCGGCCATGCGCAAGTTTTGGGTTCCTGCCCTCCTGCTCCTGCTCGCCGCCGCCGCGGCGGCCCAGGCGCCCGCCTATACCTATCAGCGTTCGGGCGCGGCCGGCGACCGCGCCGGCGCGCC
>JBQCEU010000314.1:0-2412 GCA_051959955.1 Terriglobales bacterium
CGCTGGCGGCCGGCGCCGATATTCTTGACCTGGGCGCGGAGTCCACCCGGCCGGGGTCGGCAGCGCTGGGGGCGGCGGAGGAGCAAGAGCGGCTACTGCCCGCCCTGGAGGCGGTGCGGCGGCAGTTCCCGCGGGCACTGCGTTCGGTGGACACGCGCCACGGGGCCACCGCCCGGCGCGCGATTGGGGCCGGGGCCGACATTATTAACGATGTGAGCGGGCTGGCGGAGGGGGAGTTGGCCGAGGCGTGTGTGCAATCCGGCAGCGGGGTGGTGCTGATGCACAGCCGGGGTGAGTTCGCCACCATGCATCGGCTGCCGCCGCTGCAAGACCCGCTGGCCACGGTGGAGGCGGGCCTGGCGGCCATCGCCGCCCGCGCCGCCGCGGCGGGGATAGTCCCGGAACGGATCGTGCTCGACCCGGGGTTCGGCTTTGGCAAGAACCTGGACGAAAACTTTCCGGTGCTGGCCGGGCTGGAACGACTGCAGCGCTTCGGCCGGCCGGTGCTGGTCGGATTGTCGCGTAAGTCCTTTTTACGCAACGACGCAGCCCAGCCGGCGGAGGAACGCCTGCCAGCCAGCCTGGCGGCCGCCACGGCGGCCGTGCTGGCCGGAGCGCATGTTGTACGCACGCATGATGTGGCGCCGACAGTGGCCGCGCTGCGCATAGCCGACCGGCTGCTGGCTGCTGATCCCAAACCCGTGAACCCTGCTAAAATGATCCCCTAAAGCGCCCCGCATCCCCCTTCCAGGACCCCCCTGCCATGTCCGACTACGCTGCCCCCATTCCCGAGACCCCGCTTTCCGGGGAGACCAACCCGGCCGACAACACCTTCGCCCAATTGCTGGCGCAGTTTGACAGCCAAAACGACTCGGCAGGGCCGGCGATTGGGGAGCAACGGACCGGCCATGTGGTCAACCTGCGGGAGGACGTGGCGTTGGTGGATATCGGCGCCAAGGCGGAAGGCGTGCTGCCGCTGCAGTTGTGGCGGGAGCAGGGGCCGGGCACCGATCTGAACCCCGGCGAGGCGATCGAAGTGGTGGTGGAAGGGCGCGATCCGGAGGGCAGTTTCAAGCTTAGCCCGTTCTCGCCCGACCGGCCACGCAACTTGGAACAGGCGCGGGTGGCGTTCGAGGCGGGGCGCATCCTGCGCGGCAAGGTGACGGGCGTGGTCAAGGGCGGGCTGACGGTGGATGTGGGGCTGCGCGGCTTCATTCCGCAGTCGAAGTCGGGGGTGCGCAACCCTGACGACATGCACAAGCTGGTGGGGCAGGAGATTCGCTGCCGCATCGCGCGCGCGCCGGAAGAGAAGCGGCTGATCCTCGACCGCCGCAGCTTGATCGAGGAAGAGCAGCAGGCGGCCGAGCAGCAGATGCTGGAGCGGCTGCAGGTGGGCGATGAGGTGGAAGGCACGGTAGCCAGTCTGGCCACCTACGGCGCGTTTGTGGACATCGGGGGCGTGGACACGCTGCTGCACGTGTCGGACATGAGCTGGACGCGGCTGGGCGACCCCGCCCATCTGCTGACACTGGGACAGAAGCTGACGGTCAAGGTGATCAAGCTGGACCGCGAGAAGCGGCGCATCTCGGTGGGGTTGAAGCAACTGACGCCCGATCCGTGGGCGGGGGTGCCGGAGCGCTATCCCGACGGGGCGCACATCCACGGCCGGGTGACGCGGACCACCGACTTTGGAGCGTTTGTCGAGCTGGAGCCGGGCATCGAGGGGCTGATCCACATCAGCGAGATGTCGTGGCGGCGGATTCGCAAGCCCGAGGATGCGGTGAAGGTGGACGAGACGGTGGAGGCGGTGGTGCTGGGCGTGCACAAGAAGGACCGCCGCATCTCGCTGGGGCTGAAGCAGGTGTTGGGCGACCCCTGGGCCGACGCCGAGATTCGCTTCAAGCCGGGCACGGTGGTCGAGGGCAAGGTGCGCAACCTGCAGCAGTTCGGGGCGTTTGTGGAGATCGTCGAGGGCGTGGACGGGATGATCCATATCGGCGACATCAGCCCGGAACGCATCCAGCATCCCAACGCGGTGCTGAAGCTGGGCGAGGTGGTGAAGGCGCAGGTGCTGGAGCTGGATTTGGCCAAGCGGCGGCTGCGGCTGGGCATGAAGCAGCTCATCCCCACGCCGCTGGAGCTGTTCATGGCCGCGCACCAGGAAGGCGAGGAGCTGAGCGGGCGGGTGGTGAAGGCCTATCCGGGGCGGGTGCAGCTCGATGAAGGCATCGAGGCCGCCTGCCCGTCAGCCGCCGCCCCGGTGCGCAAGATCGAAGAGGGGACGCTGGCGGCCAAGCTGGCGGCGGTGTGGAAGTCGAACGCGCCGGCGGTCGCCGAACCCGAACCCACCGGGGTGACGCTCAAAAGCGGCGAGGTGCGCAAGTTCCGCCTCACGGTGCTGGATCCGGCGCG
>JBQCEU010000315.1:0-7654 GCA_051959955.1 Terriglobales bacterium
CCCATCGCCTTCCTGCCCCAGGACGCGCATGTGATGTTCTTAGGCTCCCAGTACGAAAGCATGACCCGCGACGGCGACCAGCACTGGACCGACATCAGCCCCGACCTCTCGGCCCACAACGGCCAGCCGCCGGCGGCGCCCGCCTATGGGCGGCCCACGCCGGCACTGACCGCGCTCTCGCCCTCGCCGGCCGCCCGCGGCCTGATCTGGGCGGGAACCAACACCGGCCTGATGTGGCTGACGCGCGATATGGGCGCGCACTGGACCGAGGTCACGCCGCCAGGCACGCCCGCCAGCTCCGAGTTCAACTTCGTGATCCCCAGCCACACCAACCCGGCCGAAGCCTACGCCGAGATGGACAACCGCAACGTGGGCGATTACCTGCCGCACATCTACCGCACCCGCGACTACGGCGCCCATTGGACCGAGATTGTGAACGGCCTGCCCACCGGCGAGCCTGAAGGCAGCTTCGTGCGCGTGGTGCGCGAAGACCCGCAGACGCCGGGGCTGCTGTACTGCGGCACCGAAAACACCGTCTACGTTTCGTTTGACGACGGCGACCACTGGCAGTCGCTGCGTCTCAACCTGCCCACCACCTCCATCCGCGATCTGGTGGTCAAGAACAATGACCTGGTGGTCGGCACCTATGGGCGCGGCTTCTGGATCCTCGACGACATGTCTCCGCTACGGCAACTGGTCAAGGGAGCGGCGGCGCGCATTGCGGCCGCGCCCGCCTACTTCTTCCAGCCGGGCGAAGCGGTGCGGGTGCATCGCGACCTCAACGCCGATACACCCTTTCCGCCCGAGGTTCCACACCGGCCCAACCCGCCCGCGGGCGCGATTCTTTATTACCACCTGGCGGCGCCGGCCCAGGGCCCCGTCACCCTGGAAATCCACGACGCCCAGGAACACCTGGTGCGCACCCTCTCCAGCACGCCCGATCCTGCGCTGGCGGCCTTCGCCCACGAGCCGCAGACGGTGCCCGAGTTCTGGAAGCAGCCGGTGCCGACGCTGCCCACCGCCGCCGGCACCGACCGCGCAGTGTGGGACCTGCACTATGCCCGCCCGGCGGGAGCGCGGCTGAGCCTGCCCATGACCGCCAATCCGCACGGCACGCCGGCCGCGCCGCAGGGGCCGCTGGTTCTGCCCGGCGACTATACCCTGACGCTGCATGTGGATGGCCACAGCTACACCCGCACGCTGCACGTCATCAACGATCCCCGCGAAGGCAGCGGGCCGGCGGTCTCCGCCGACCTCGACGCCCTGCACGCTCTGCAGATGAAGGTGATGGCGGGGCTGGCGGCGGCGCACGCGGCTGCGGAGCAAGCGGCGGAGGCGGAGAAGAAGCTGGCGGCCGATGGGCCGCTGCGCAGTCAGATTGCCGCCGTCACCGGCGGCGCCGGAGGACGCGGCTTCGGCGGGCGCGGGCGCGGCGGCAGCGGCGCTCCCACGCTGGCCAGCGCCCAGGCCGAACTGCTTGGCCTGCTCAACCTGCTCGATGGCCCCGCCGACGCCGCCCCCACCGGCGCCCAGGCGGGCGATTACGCGCTGGGCTGCGAGCACCTGAACCAGGCTCTGGCGCGCTGGCGCGCGCTCGCGCCGCAAGCGGGCGTCAGCACTGCGGCGCCGGCGGCGCTGAGCTGCCGCTAGGAAACGCTCATAGCTGCCGGCTGCCGTGGCGAATCGTCAGGATCACAACCTGACGACCCACCAGCCGATAGAGAAGGCTAAAGGGTGTGCCGCCGATGATCAGCTCGCGAATATCGGTCTCACCGGTCGCTCTGCCAAGCTGGGGATGCTCGTGCAATAGCTGAGCGATGGCCGTAATCCTCAACGCCAGGCGCTCGGCGGCGGCCGGTTTATCCATCGCGGCATATGCCCTGACCTCACCCAGGCGAGCCAGTGCGGTAGGCGACCAGACAACCTCTACCGCCACGGAGCGGGCCCGCTGTGGCTCTTGCCGCATACACAGCGCGGCGGCGAAAGCTCCTGTTCCGTGCCCCAGGATAGCAGCCACGCCTTCATCGCCGCATGCGGGATGTAATGCCCCGCTTGCACGTCCCGCTCGGCATCGCGCAACTCGGCCTGAAGCCGTTCCTGGCTGTCGAGGTACGACTCCACCGCGTCCGCCACCAAGTAATTGGCACTGCGCCCCGAGGTTCTGGCAAGGCGCGTCAGGCGGCGCTTTGTTTCCGTCCGCAACCGGATGCTGAGGGTGGCGCTGCTTGTGCTCTTCATGAACACATCGTAGCACCGGCGCCTAGCCGCGCGCCGGGTAGACGACCTGATCGGGAGAGCTTCGCCAGGTGGGCCAAGGCTTTGGCCAGGCCGCCGATGTCCGAGGGCCGGAGGGTATGGCGATCCACCAGCACCACGCCCGCATGGTGACGCCCCTGCTCCGTCCGCCGCAGCGTTCTGAGCGTAATCATCGAGCAGCAGCATCACTTCCCACACCGCCAAGGTGCTGCCCTGGAGATAGGCCTGCCTGCCGACCGGAGAGTCGCGAAAATCAAGAAAGGCAAACTCCTGCCGGCGCAGACCCTCTTCCACCAGGCGCGCTCCCGCCTCGCTCGCCGTCCAGCCGTGGCGGCGGGCCACGGCACGCGGGCGCGTTTCGCTGGCCCGCTGCAGGCGCAGGCTGACGATACCCAACGGCCGCGCTTGACCGCTCTAAGAACGTTGTAGTAGCTTCACACACATGAGTAGTAGACCAGCTGCCAAGCCGCCGCGCTTCTCCCGCCTGGAGTTGCGCATCATGGAAGCCCTGTGGGATGCGGGACCGGTCTCGATCCGCGAGATCCAGGAACGGCTGGCGGCCGGCACCCGCTCTACGCCCGCCTACACCACCGTGCAGACCACCATCTACCGGCTGGAGGACAAGGGGGCGGTGCGGCGCACGCGCAAGATCGGCAACGCCCACATCTTCGAGGCGGCGGTGGCGCGGCAGGCGGCGCACCGGCGGCTAATGGACGACTTTCTCGGCCTGTTCGGCGGCCGCACCCAGCCGGTGATGGCGCACTGGATCGAGTCGGGCCAGTTGACGATGGACGATCTGCGCGCGGCGGAGGAGGAGCTGCGGCGCAAGGAGGGCAAATCATGAACGCATCCGCGCTGCTCAACCACCTCTGGCAATCGAGCGCCTTCCTGGCCGCCGCGGCCGCGCTGGCCTTCCTGCTGCGACGGCATCAAGCACGGGTGCGCTTCTGGATCTGGATGGCGGCCTCGCTCAAGTTCCTGCTGCCCTTCAGCCTGCTGGCCGCCGTCGGCAGCCGGCTGCGCTGGCCGGCGGCGCCGGCGCTGACGCCCGCGCCGGCCCTTTCCGCGATCAGCCGCCCCTTTGCCGGGGCGACGACCGTGTGGATGGACTTCGGCAGCGCCGAACCCGCGCGCACTTCCCTGCCCTGGCTGATGCCGCTGCTGCTGGCGCTGACCGCGGCGGGCAGCGCGGTGCTCCTGGTGCGCTGGTGCATGCAGTGGCGGCGGCTGGCGGGTTGCGCGCGCCGCGCGCGGCCGGCCGAGTTACAGGGGATGCGGGTGCGGTTGACCAGCGAGGCCATGGAGCCGGGCGTGTTCGGCATCCGACGGCCGGTGGTGCTGCTGCCCGAGCGGCTGCACCGCGAGCTGAGCGGCGAACAGATGGCCGCGGTACTGGCGCACGAACACTGCCATATCCGCCGCCATGACAACCTCTGGGCCGCTCTGCACATGCTGGTGGAGGCGCTGTTCTGGTTCTTCCCGCCGGTGTGGTGGCTGGGCACGCGGCTGGTGGCGGAGCGCGAACGCGCCTGCGACGAGGCCGTGCTGCAAAGCGGCGGCGACCGCACCGCCTATGCCGAAAGCCTGCTGGCGGTGTGCCGCTTCTATCTGGAATCGCCGCTGCGCTGCGCGGCGGGTGTGTCGGGCGGCGGCTTGGCGGGCCGCGTGCGCGCCATCGTAGCCGGCGGCTGGGCGCACAACCTCAGCCGCGGCCGCCGCTGGGCGCTCTACGGCCTGGGCGGGCTGGCGCTGGCCGGACCGGTGGCCATCGGCTTGGTCGCCGCCCAGTCGGCGCCACCCACCAGCTTCGAGGCCGCCTCCGTCCGGCCCAGCGCCCCGCTCAAGCCGATGGGCGGCAGGATAATGATCCGCATCGGCATGGACATTGACCCGCTGCACCTCAAGGCCAGCAATCTCTCGCTGGCCGAATTGCTGCAGCAGGCCTACAACCTTAAGCCCTACCAGGTGGTTGTGCCCGACTGGATGAAGAGCGAACGCTTCGACATACAGGCCGTGGTCAGCCAGCC
Organism: Terriglobales bacterium; assembly: GCA_051959955.1. Taxonomy (GTDB): domain Bacteria; phylum Acidobacteriota; class Terriglobia; order Terriglobales; family SCQP01; genus SCQP01. The sequence goes on from JBQCEU010000315.1 coordinate 4,284, forward strand.
GGTTAGCCGCGAGCAGATGCTGGCGCTGCTGGGGCCGCTGCTCCAGAAGCAGTTCCAGATCGAGAGCCACCGCGAGACCAAGACGATGGCGATCTATGCGCTGAAGGTGGCGCCCGGCGGGCTCAAGGCCAAACCGGCGAAGCCGGGCGACGTTCCACACTTCTCGGATGATCCCCAGGTCCAAGCGAAGGCGGCACAGGAACTGCAGCGCTTCCATACCGCTGAGTCCGGCCGTGGGGCGCCACAGGGCGGCGGCAACATCATGATTGCGCTGACGCCCGGCGGTGTGTTTCATTTCGTCGGCATCGGCGGCATGGACCGGCTGGTGGACCTGCTGTCGCGCCAAGTGAACAAGCCGGTGATTGACCAGTCCGGTGTCACCGGCACCTACGATCTCGACTTCGAGTTCACGCCGCCGGCAGGCAGCACGATGCTGTTCAACGGCGGCCGTATCGGCAAGCCCAATGCAGCGCCGCCGGCCGGTCCCGCCGTCGCTGGCGGCAATACGGCCGCAGCGCCCGCGCCCGCACCGTCACTCTTTGACGCCCTGAAGCAGCAGTTGGGGCTGGAGTTGGACGAAGGCAAGGGGCCGGTACAACTGCTGGTGGTGGACAAGGCCAACAAGACGCCGATCGGCAACTGAGCATGAGTTGGCTGCTGGCAGTTTGGTTGGCGGCGGCGGGCCTGGCCCCGCTGCACGGCGTGGTGCGCGGCGGCGGCGTGCCGGTGCCGGGAGCCACGGTCACCCTCAGCCAGGGTCAAACCACGCTGCGCACCCTCACCGCCGCCGACGGCAGCTACGAATTTGCCGACCTCACGGCCGGCGCCTGGACGGTGCGGGTGAGCATGACCGGCTTCGAAACGGCCACCCAGACTGTAACGGTGGGCGAGGCGACGCCCGCGCTGGATTTCACCCTGCGCCTGGCGCCCTACGCCGGCCCGCCCGCCGGGACGGCGCCGCCGCAATCGCAGCCGGCCGTGGCGGCGGCACCGCCCGGCGCGCCGCAGGCGGTGATCGTCAACGGCAGCGAGAGCAATGCCGCCGCCTCGCCCTTTGCGCAGCCCGCAGCGTTCGGCAATTTCCGGCCGCCGTTGAGCAGCCTCTTCAATGGCGGCTTCGGGCTGTCCTTCGACACCTCGGCCCTCGACGCCCGCAGCTTCTCCTTCACCGGGCAGGACACGCCCAAGCCGTCCGCCAACAACCTTGACTTGTTCGCCCAGTTCGGCGGGCCGCTTCTCATCCCCCGCCTCACCCACGCCAACAACGCGCCCGAGTTCTTTCTCGGCTACCAGCGCCAGACCACGCGCACCGCGGTGACCACGGCGGCGCTGGTGCCCACCGACAAAGAGCGCGGCGGCAACCTGTCGGCCCTGCCCGGCCCCATCGTGGATCCCGCCACCGGCCAGGCATTCTCCGGCAGCCAGGTCCCCTCCGGCCGGATCAGCGCCCAGGCGAAGGCGCTGCTGGCGCTCTATCCCGAGCCCAACGTTAACGGCGGCAACGGCTACAACTACCAGGCACCGCTCATCGGCAACCATCATCAGGATGAGCTGCAGACGCGGCTCGACAAATTCTTCAGCGCCGCCAACCAGCTTGCCGGTACGTTCACCCTGCGTTCGATTCGCTCCGATGCAGGCAACCTCTTCGGCTTCGACGACCGCACGCGCAGCCTGGGGATCAACAGCGAGGTGCAGTGGCGGCACGCCTTCACGCCGATGCTGCGGACGACATTTGCGGTGCGGTACAACAGCCTCTCGAACCGGACCGTTCCCTTCTTCGCCGGCGTGCGCAATGTTTCGGGCGAGGCCGGCATCGCCGGCAACGACACCTCGCCCGAAGCCTGGGGACCGCCGGCCTTGAACTTCAGCGGCGGCTGGGCGGGGTTGAGCGACGACCGGCCGCTGCGCAACCGCGACCAGACGGTCACTTTCGCCGCCGACTCCACCTGGAACCACGGCGACCACTCCCTGAGCTGGGGCGCGGACCTGCGGCGCCTGCAGTTCAACTACCGCCAGCAGGCCAACCCGCGCGGCAGCTTCACCTTCAACGGCGCCGCCAGCGGCAACGACTTCGCTGATTTTCTCCTCGGCATCCCCGACGCCGCCACGCTGGGCTTCGGCAACGCCGACAAATACCTGCGGCAAAGCGCCGTGGACGCCTACCTCACCGACGACTGGCGCCTCCACGAAAGCCTTTCGCTCAGTCTGGGCGCGCGCTGGGAGTACCAGGCGCCCATGACCGAGCGCTACGGCCGGCTGGCGAATCTTGCCCTGGCGCCGGACTTCAGCAGCGCCGCGACCGTTACCGGCGCCGCCGCCGCGCTGGCGGCCGACCACAGCGGCTTCGAGCCCCGGCTGGGTCTCGCCTGGCGGCCGCTCGCGGCCTCCTCGCTGCTGGTCCGCGCCGGCTACGGCATCTACTACGACACCAGCGTCTACTCCAGCCTGGCCCTGCGGATGGCGCAGCAGGCGCCGTTCGCGACGTCGCTGAGCGTAGCGGGCACGCCCGCCGCGCCCCTCAGCCTGGCCACCGCCTTCCTCCCCCCGCCCGGCCCGACCGCCGACGTGTTTGCCGTGGATCCCCGCTTCCGCATCGGCTACGCCCAGACCTGGACGCTGTCGGCGCAGCACGACCTGAGCGACGGCATGGTGGCGACAGTGAAGTACACCGGCACCAAGGGCACACGGCAGAAGCAGCAGTTTCTGCCCAACACGGTCGCGCCGGGCGCGGTGAACCCCTGCGCCGCCTGCCCGCTGGGCTTTGTCTACCTGACCTCGAACGGCAACTCCACCTACAACGCCGGCTCGGTCGAGCTGCAGCGGCGGCTGCACAGCGGCCTGGCCTTCACGCTGCAATACACCTATGCGCACGCGCTGGATGACGCCATTTTAGGATCGGCAGGCGCGGGCTTCACCGCCCAGGACTGGCGCCACCTCGACGCCGAGCGCGGGCCTTCGGACTTCGATCAGCGGCACAAGCTCTCGCTCACCGCCCAGTACAGCAGCCAATACCTTGTCCGGCGCAATCCCCTGCTACGCGGCTGGACGCTCACTTCCCAGCTCACCGCCGCCAGCGGCCTGCCGCTGACGCCCATTACCTACCTGGTCATGCCCGGCACCGGGTTCACCGGAATCCGGCCCGATCTCACCGGCGCGCCGGTGGCGGACGGCGTCGCCGGCGGACGATTCCTCAACCCCGCCGCGTACACGCTGCCGGCGGCCGGAAGCTGGGGCGATGCCGGCCGCAACTCGATCCGCGGGCCGCGCCAGTTCTCGCTCGACGCTGCCCTGCAGCGCAGCTTCCCCGCCGGCCCGCATCTCACCGGCCTGCTGCGCATTGACGCCAACAACGCCCTCAACCACGTGGCCTA
>JBQCEU010000316.1:0-10151 GCA_051959955.1 Terriglobales bacterium
GTGGTGATCGCTGATGATAACCTCCAGCCCCAGCTCCCGCGCCCGCTCCAGCGACGCATGCTCGCGGATGCCGGTGTCCACCGTGATGGCCAGCTTCACGCCGTCCGCGACCGCCTGCTCGATGGCGGCCGCCTGCAGGCCATAGCCGTCGCGCAGCCGTTCCGGCAGCCGATAGCTGACCTGGGCGCCGAGCGAGGTCAGCGCCTGGCGCATAATCACCGTGGCCAGGGTGCCGTCGGCGTCGTAGTCGCCCAGGATGCGGATCGCCTCGCCGCGCTCGATCGCCGTCCGCGTGCGCTCCACCGCGGCCTTCATGCCCAGCATCAGCCACGGAGAATGGGTGTGCTCCAGCCGCGGATAGAGAAATTCGGTGGCGGCCGCCAGCTCCCGCCACCCCCGCGCTTCCAGCAGCCGCGCCAGCAGGGGCGAGACTCCCAGACCGGCGCGGAAGAGCTCGGCAGCCCGGCCGCTCACCGCTCGCCCCGAGGGAGAGGTTTCACTTGATCTGCACCAGCCGCGCGGCCTCGGGGGTGCCGTTCGGCTGCTGCTCATCCCGCCAGAAGTCCATCAGCGAGGTGTAGTGCACGCAGGCCACGGTGCAGAAGGGAGCGCAGCTTTTCTCGGTGCGGTACTCGCGGCGGATGTCTTCGCGGGTGTACTCGGCCAGCGGAATGCCCGGCGCCCCGCGCTGCTGCGAGCAGTAATGCACCAGCCCGTTTTCGCAGATGTAGAGGTAGCGGCTGCCCGCCCGGCACTTCCAGCGGTTGGGTTGGGCGCGGGTGATGTTGTCCTGAAATCGGTTCAGCCGCGCGAAGCTGCGCTTGCCCAGCTTGCGCACCTGCTGGTAGATGGCCATCTCGCGGTCGCTGAGCGGCCGCAGTTGCCCGTGCCCGTCGTGGATGATGCCCACGGTGGTGATGAAGCCGAACTCGACCGCCCGCCGCGCGATGGTCAGCGCGTCTTCCGGGTTCTTCACCCCCGAGCCCAGCACCGAGTTGATGTTGACGCTGAAGCGCGCGTGCTCGGCCAGCATCTGCAGCTTCTTGTCCAGCACCTTCAGGCTCTTCACCGAGACCTCGTCGGGCTGCACGTTGTCAATCGAGATCTGCAGATAGTCGAGGCCGGCCTGGTTCAGCCGTTCGATGCGCTCGGGGACGAGCAGGTAGCCATTGGTGATGCAGCCCGCCATCATGCCGCGCTCCCGGATGCGGCGGATGATGTCGTCCAACTCGGGATGCAGCAGCGGTTCGCCGCCGCTGATGGTCACCAGGCTGGTGCCCAGCCGGGCGAGGTGATCCACCCGCCGTTGCATCTCCTCGAGCGGCACCGGCTTGGAGTGATCGTCGTATTCGTTGCAGTAGCCGCAGGCGAGGTTGCAGCGCCGCATGGGCACCATGTGCACTTGCACCGGGTGTTCGGTCGAGCGCAGCCCCTGCCAGAGCAGACGCATCTCCCGCAGGCGGCGGCTGAGTGGCTTGGGCCGGGCGTGGTGCATGGTGGTCAGCAACAGTCTGCCCGGAAACCGCCCAAAAGTCACCCGCGGGCGGCTGAACGGTCGCCAGAGGTGGCCGAGCGGCGGGGAACCGGCCATGCCGGATTGCGTATACATTGGTCATGATGCGCGATCTTCGGTACGCTTTGCGCCTGATCGCCCGCCGCCCCGGGCTCTCGCTGGTGGCCGTGCTTTCGCTCGCCCTGGGCATTGGCGCCAACACCACCATCTTCAGTTTTGCCAACGCCTTGCTGCTGCAGAAGCCCGACGTGGCGCAGCCCGAGCAGTTGGTCGAGGTCTACACTCACGACCCCTCGCCCACGGCTTCCCTCAATGGCCTGTATCCGCTCAGCTATCTCGACTACCTCGACTACAGGGACCGCAACCACAGCCTCTCCGGGCTGATGCTCTACAACGTGCTCACCGAGGCCAACGTGGGGATTGCCTCGGGCGCCGCTCCCGCCGCCTGGGGCGGTCAATTGGTGTCGGCGAACTTCTTTGACCTGCTGGGGCTTCATCCCGCCGTGGGCCGTTGGTTCCTGCCCAGCGAGGGGGCGGTGAAGGGTACCAGTGCGGTGGTGGTGATTTCGTACGCCAACTGGCAGCAGCGTTTCGCCGCCAACCCGGGCGTGGTGGGGCGCACCATCACCATGAACGGGCAGCCGTTCACCGTGATCGGCGTGGCCCCGCGCGGGTTCGATGGGTTGTTCACCGGCCTCGACGTGGATTGGTGGGCGCCCATCACCATGGCCGAAAAGCTGGGTCAGCCCGGTCTGCTCGATTCCCGCGGCAATCGCAGCAACTTTTCCGTCGGCCGCCTCAAACCCGGCGTGACCGTCGCGCAGGCCACAGCCGACCTGAATATCATCCAGCAGCAGCTCGACAAACAGTATCCGGACAAGGAGCTGCCCACCTTCGGCGGCCTGGCCGCGCCGATCGGGGCCATGCCCACCCCGTTCCGTGGCTTCGTGTTCGCCGGCGTGGGACTGCTCACCGTGGTGGTGGGGCTGGTGCTGCTCATCGCCTGCGCCAACGCGGCGCTGGTGCTGCTGGTCGAGGCGCTGGGGCGGCGGCGGGAATGGGCGCTGCGCTCGGCGCTGGGCGCCACGCGCGGCCGCCTCATCCGGCAGGGGCTGGTGCACAGCATCCTGCTGGCGCTGGTGGCGGGCGGGCTGGGCATCGTCTTCGCCCGCTTGCTGCAGCCGTTGTTGTTGCGTTTGAAGCCGCAAGGCTTCCCCATTGCGCTGCCCTCGTCGCTCAATAGCGGCATTCTCTGGTTCACGCTGGCTCTGGCGCTGATTACCGGCATTCTGTTCGGCCTGGCGCCCGCCTGGCAGGGGGCGCGGGTGCGGGTGCTCGACAACCTTAAGGACGGCACGCCAGGCGCCGGCGCCGGCCGCTCACGGGCGCGCAGCGGCTTCATCGTGGCCCAGGTGGCGCTGTGCGTGGTGGTGTTGGTGGGCGCGGCGTTGTGCCTGCGCAGCCTCTCCCACGCCAGCTTGATCTCACCCGGGTTCGACAGCCGGCACCTGATCTTCGTGCGCGTGGATCCGCAGGCGGCGGGCCACAGCGGTGACGACGCCGCGCGCTTCTTGGAGCAGATCCGCCAGGCCATGCTCACCCTGCCGGGCGTGAGCGCCGCCAGCTTCACCTCGCAGCCGCCACTGCAGTTGGGCGAATCCGACGCGGTCATCCTGCCCGAAGGCATGGCGCCGCCGCCCAATGAACCCGGCTATCGCGTGGATTATTCCGACGTCGGGGCCGATTATTTCCAGGCCTCCGGCACCCGCCTCTTGCAGGGCCGCGGCTTCACGCTGGCCGATCTCGCCCCCGGACATCCCCGTTTAGTGGTGGTAAACGAAAACCTCGCCAGGCAGTTTTGGCCCAAGGGGAACGCGCTAGGGCAGACGATGCGCTTTCCGCGCAGCAAGTATTCCGTCACCGTGGTGGGGGTGGCGGAGAACGGAAAATACCGCAGCCTGGGCGAAGCGCCGCGGCCGTACATGTACGAGCTCAACAACATCAACTCGCAAGCCATGCTGCTGGTGCATGTAACGGGCCCCCCCTCGGCCTTGATGGGATCGGTACGTTCGACCCTGCAAAAGCTCGACCCGCAGCTCACCAGCGACGCCATCCAGACGGGAGACGACTACATGCAAGTGCCGCTGTTCCCGGCCCGCTTCAGCGGCATTCTGCTGGGCGGCTTTGGCCTGCTGGCGCTGATGCTGGCCGTGGTCGGCCTCTACGGCGTGATCGCCGCCGCGGTGGCGCAGCGCACGCGCGAGTACGGCATCCGCATGGCATTGGGCGCCGATGCCGGCCGTCTGCAGCGCCTGGTGGTCGGCCAGGGGTTGCGCCTGGCGCTGTGGGGGGTGGCGATCGGCGTGGTGCTGGCGGCGGTGCTGACGCAGTTCATGAGCGCGCTGCTGTACGGCATGAGCCCGGCCGATCCGGTCAGCTACCTCGCCGCCGCCGCCATCCTGGCCGTCGTGGCCGGCCTGGCCAGCTACCTGCCCGCGCGCCGCGCCGCCCACGTGGACCCGCTCCGCGCCCTCAGATGGGAGTAGCTCGGGCCGCCACTCCGTGAATTTCGCGGCCCTCCGCGCCGCCTTGGCCCTCGGCGCCGACGGCGCGGCCCCCGCGTTGGGACGGCCGGCTTCGCCGGCCGGGGGCATGGGGCGCGCGGCTTGCGGCCGCGCGGAGGGAAGCGGAGACATACTTTTTCGCGAGGCTCCCGCCTTCTTATCTGGAAATGCGGAGCCGGGCGCGGCGGCCCGGCGCAGCGGGATCGGAGGTTCAGGGGAGCGGGCGGCGGAGCGGCCGTAGGCCGCGCAGCCGGGCGCCCGCGATCCATCAAGCCGCCGCGATAAGGGAGATGGCCTGCAGGTGGTCGCGGTATTTGCGGAAGAGGGCGCGCATGGCGCACACCCGCTGCCGCGCCGCCGGACGGCGCAGAGCGTTGAAGAGCAGACGCGCCATGCCGAGGGGGCCTTCATCGCGCAGCAGGCGGCCGGGTTCGAGCAGGTGCATGGGGCTGCGGCGCTCCGCCACCACGCGCAAGCCGGCGTTGCTGAGCAGCGCGCGCCATGCGGGGCCGGTGAGCGGCTGGGCGCCGACGTGAATTTCGCGCGACAGCTCGGCCTGGATTTGCCGCTGCAGGGCCGGATCCAGCCCGTCGGGCGCGAGGCACAGCTCATGGATGGCGTAGCGCCCGTGCGGCCCCAGCAGGCGCGCCGCCTCGGCCACGATCCTCTGCTTCTGCTCCGCCGTCTGCATGGTCAGCATGGCTTCGCCGTAGACGACGCTGCAGCTCCCGGCTTCGAGACCGGTGGCTTCGGCGCTGGCCTCGAGGCAACGCGCCGCGGCCGGCCCCACCTCCGCCAGCCAGGCGCGCAGGCGCACCGCCGCCAGCGCGTCGCGCTCCACGGCGATGTATTCCCGCGGTCTGGCGGCCAGCGTGAGGCGTGCGGTCGCGCCCATGCCGGGGGCAAATTCCACCACCCGATCCTGGGGACTGATCGCCAGCTGCTCCAGCATCCAATTGGTCATCTCCCGTCCGCCCGGCCGCAGCACCCGCTTGCCCATGCCGGCCAGCAGCCAATGACCCGGCTGGCGCGCCGCCTCGATCTCACGGCTTCCCAGAATGGTCGCATCGGTAGACATACCCAGCATCCTCCCTTGCCTGCGATCATCCGCCCTTACCGGCGGGCAAGGCTGTGATAACGGTCACGCGCCCGGTGCCATAATCGGCTATGCGGGAGCTTGCCCCCAATCCCTACACTGGACGCGCGCGACGGCTGCTGCGGCTGCGTCAGGGAGTGGCGGCGGTGCTGGCGCTGGCGGCCCTCGCCGTGGGCGCGGATTACTGGCTGCGCCGCCGCCCCCCGACCACGGTGGAAGCGCCGGTGCTGGGTCTCAAGGTGCAGCAGAGCGCCTCCGGCCTGACCATTTCCAAGTCCGAAGGCAACCGCCCGCTGTTCCGCGTCTTCGCCGAACGCGCCGACAAGCTGCGCCAGGGCGGCCTCGATGAACTGCACCAGGTCCGCATCCAGGTCTTCAGCCGCAACGGCACGACCGCGGACGAGATCAGCGGCAGCCAGTTCCGCTACGACGAAGCCAGCGGGGCATTGCGCGCCGAGGGCCTGGTGCATATCAACCTGCAGGGGCGTCTGCAGATGGATGCCCGCGACCTCAGCTACAACGTCAAGCAAGGCACCGGCGCCATTCACCAGGGCATCACCTTTGTCCTGGGCAGCGCCCAGGGGAGCGCGGCCGAGGCCACCCTGGACAGCCACGCCGGATCCGCCCACTTCGATGGCGGGGTGAGCGTGGTCTGGCGGCGCCCCGGCCGCGCGAGCCTGCGCCTCGCCAGCCGGCAGGCGCAACTGCAGCGCATTGAAAACTCCGCCGATGCCGGCGTCATCACGCTGGCGGGCGCGGCCGAGTTGGTGGCCGGCGACCAGTCGCTGCGCGCGGATCAGTTCGCGCTCTACCTGCGCCCCGACCAGACGCTGCGCCATCTCGATGCCCGCGGCCAGGTCTCGGCCACGAACAACACCGCTGCCCGCCGCCTGGCCGCCTCGGCCGCCGACGCCCATGCGGACTTCGCTCCCGCGGGTCAGAAGCTGGAGCATCTCGAACTGGATGGGGGCGTGCATCTCGCGCAAACCCAGCTTGGCCAGTCGCGGGCGCTGGAAGCCGGGCGCGTGGTGCTGGCCTTTGCCGGTCCGCAGGTGCTGTCGTCGCTCACCGCCTACGGCTCGGCGGGCAAGCCGGCCACGCTCAAAGAATCGGGAGCGCAAGCGGGCAGCCTCAGCGCCCCGCAGCTCGATTTCGCCTTCGCGTCCCAAACCGCCGCCACCTCCTCCCTGCCGCCGCTCACCGCGATCACCGGCCAGGGCCGCGCCCGCATCGAACGCGGCGGCATGACCGCCGCTGCCGACCAGCTCGAGGTTAGCCTCGATGCCCACCAGCAGCCGCAACTCGCCCGCGCCACCGGCAACGTCGAAGTCACCCAGACGCTCCACGGCGTCGAACGCCGCAGCCGCAGCCGGGGGCTGGAAGTCCGCTTTGCTGCCGGCGCGCGTATCGCGCAAGTGGTGGAAACCGGCGGCGTCCAGCTCACCGACGGTTCCCGAACCCTCGACGCCGATCAGCTTGTCTATACACCCGCCGACGGCAAGGCCGTGCTCACCGGCGGGGTCCGCGGCGCCGACCCGCAGACCCGCTTCCGCGCCGCCCAAGCTACCTGGATCAGCCACCCGGACGGCTCCGCCAGCCTCGAAGCCGAGGCGGGCGCCACCCAACTGCTTTCTCTCAGTTTTCAGCCGCAGCGCCGCGCCGGCGCTTCAGGCCCGCTGCTCCAGCCAGGCTTGCCCGTCGTGGTGGTGGCGCACGACATGCGGTGGGCGCAGCCGGCCGGCCCGGCGCCCGGAGCCGGCGGCGGCTGGCGTGGCACCGCCCGCTTCAGCGGTGCGGTGCGGCTGATGCAGGCTCCCAACCTGTTACGGGCTGATCAGCTCACGATCGCCGCCGACGCCTCCGGCGCAGCCGGCGAGCTCACTGCCGCCGGCCACGTCGAAACCGATTTCGTAGCCCCGGCCGGCAGCCTTCCCGGCGGTGTTCCCAACTCGGCGGCTTCCCGGCCCGTGTCCATTACTGCCGCCGAGTTGCAGTACTCGTCATCGCGGCAACAGGCGCAGTATCGCGGGGCTGTCACCCTGCGCCATGACGGCGCTACCATGACCGCGCCCAACCTCACCATCTATCTCTTGCCGGGAGCCTCGCCGGCTCGCCTACAGCGGGCAGTAGCCAGCGGCGGCGTCGAAGTCAGCCAGCCTGGCCGTCGGGCCACGGCCAACCAGCTCAGTTATGACTTCGCCCAAAGTCGCATCGAGATGCATGGCGGGCCGCCTAGCATTTTGGATGCCGAACGCGGCAAAATCACCGGCGATCCCTTGACTTTTTCCTTGGCCAATGATGAAATTCAGGTGGGAGGAAAGCCCGGCACGCGCGTCTCTGGCAGCTCTGGCGGCCACTAAGCGATAATTTTTCAACAGCTTACATTTCCTCTTCGCAATCGCATCGCCATTCCCCGCTGCCCCCCGCCTCGGATTGTATGCAACGCCTCTCCACCGACCAGGTTGGCAAGCTGTTCAAAGGCCGAGCCGTGGTCAATGGTGTCAGCTTGGAGATTAATCGTGGCGAGGTGGTCGGGCTGCTGGGCCCCAACGGTGCCGGCAAGACCACAACCTTCCACATGATCGTCGGCCAGCTCGCGCCCGACATGGGCCGCATCCTGCTCGACGACCATGACATCACCTCCATTCCGATGTACCAGCGGGCGCAGTTGGGCATCAGCTACTTGCCGCAAGAGCCTTCGGTGTTCCGCAAGCTCACCGTCGAGCAGAACCGGATGGCCATCCTCGAAGTCCTGCCGCTCGCTGCCGCCGCCCGCCGGGAGCGGCTGGAAAGGCTGATTGCGTTGCTGGGACTAGGGAAGGTTCGCCGTACCCTGGGCTACTCCCTGTCCGGCGGCGAGCGCCGCCGGGTGGAGATCGCCCGCGGCCTGGTGCGGGAACCGGCCTTTATGCTGCTGGATGAGCCCTTCAGCGGCATTGATCCGTTGGCAGTGCTGGATTTACAGCAAATCATTTCCCGCCTGCGAGCCGATAACATTGGCGTGCTCATCACCGATCACAACGTGCGCGAAACCCTTACCGTCACCGACCGCGCCTACATCATCCATGACGGGCGCATCTTCCGCATGGGCACCCCCGCCGAGTTGGGCGAGGACGAAGGCGTGCGCCGGGTGTATCTCGGTGAAAGCTTCACGCTGGCCTGAGTCGGACCCATTTTCATGGCTCCCGCCCCCAAAATCACCATCGTTCCCAAGGTTGCGCTCAAGCAGACGCTGACGCCCGGCCTGGTGCAGATGGTGAACCTGCTGGCCATGAACAAGCTGGAGCTGCAGGAGGCCATCAGCCAGGAACTGCTGGAAAACCCCATGCTGGAGGAGGGGCAGGCCGAATCGGGCCAAGCCGCCCAGGAAGAGCTGACCCGGCTGGAGCGGTCGCTGCAGGGAGAGGACGCCGCCCCGGCGATGGCGGTGGCGGGCGCCGACGAGGGCGAGGCGGGCGGCGGCGAAACGCCGGGCGGGGAGGCGATGGCGGCGATGGTGGAAGCAGCGGCGCCGCAGGTGGAAGTCTCCGAGGCGGCGGCCGAATCCCCCGCCGCCGATGCCTTCGAGGAGATTGACTACGGCGACTTCTTCAAGGACTATCTTGATCCCGGCTTTCAGCAGCCGGCCACGGAAATCGAGCGCCCCTCGTTCGACAACTTCATCAGCGCCCCCACCACGCTGACCGATCACCTGCGCTGGCAGTTGAGCGTGGAACCGATCGAGGCCGACCTGCGGGCCGCCGCCGAGGCGATCATCGGCAACCTCGACGAAGACGGCTACTTCACCGCCGAGGACGACAAGGGCCGCCGTCCGCTGCGGGTCGAAGAGCTGGCGGCCAGCGAGGATCTACCCGAGGACCTGGTGCGCGAGGCCCTCAACCTGGTGCAGCGCTTCGATCCGCCCGGCATCGCCGCCCGCGATTTGCGCGAGTGCCTGCTCATCCAGCTCTTCCAGCTCCCCAGCGTGCAGATTCTGGCCATCACCCTGGTCAGCGAGTATCTGCCCATGCTGCAGAACCCGCGCCGCCAGGAGCTGGCGCGTACGCTCAACGTCAGCGAGGAGGAGATCGCCGGCGCCCTGGCCGAGATCCGCAAGCTGGATCCCTTCCCCGGCCGCCGCTACAACCCCGCCAATACCCGCCTGATCGAGCCCGACGTGGCCTTCCTCAAGGGCCGCGCCGACCGCTGCCCGGTGTGCGCCTCGGAAGCCTGCAAGAACCAGTACCAGATCATCATGAATGATGACGGCCTGCCCAGCCTGCATCTCAACCACACCTGGCGGGACATGAAGTGGGGCCGCGAGCAGCGCGACACCGGCCGCTACATCAAGGAGCGCTACACCAGCGCCATCCAGTTTCTGCGCAACCTGGAGCAGCGCAAGCAGACCATCGCCCGCGTCTGCCACGCCATCGTCGAGCGCCAGGCCGACTTTCTCGACTTCGGCATGGACTTCCTCAAACCCATGATGATCAAGGATGTCGCCGAGGAGATCGGCGTCCATCCCTCCACCGTCAGCCGCGCCGTGGCCAACAAGTACGTCCACACCAGCCAGGGCGTGTTCGAGCTGCGCTTTTTCTTCACCGAGGCGGTGCAGGGCGTGCGCGGCGGGGAGACCTCGCTGGTCAACCTCAAACGGCGGGTGAAGAAGCTGATCGAGGAGGAGGATCCCAAAAAGCCGCTCACCGACGACCGCATCGCCGCCATCCTCAAGCAGCAGGGCATCGAGGTCACCCGCCGCACCGTGGCCAAGTACCGCGAGGACATGCGCATCCCCTCCACCCACCAGAGGCGGGTGCGGTGAAGAAAAAAGGCGCCAAGCCGGCCGGGCACCGCCGCGAGCTGCACCTGGTCATCATCACCGGCCTCAGCGGCAGCGGCAAAGGCTCGGTGGTCAAGGTCTTCGAGGATTCCGGCTACTACTGCGTGGACAACCTGCCGGTCGAGCTGCTGCCGCGCTTCGTGGGCCTGGTGCGCCAGG
>JBQCEU010000317.1:0-7146 GCA_051959955.1 Terriglobales bacterium
CGAGGGCGCCGAGGCCGGCCTCTCCAGCGGCGTGCAGTCCGGCGACACCGTCGTCGTGGATGGCGCCGACAAGCTGCAGGACGGCACCCGCGTCGAGATCGCCGGCGAAAAGCCGCAGCCCGCCGCTACCACCCCGGGCGCCAAGCCCGGTCGCTCCGGCCGCGGCCGCCGCGGCGCCGGCCCCGGCGGCAGCCATCCCTGATAAGCGGGCCATGGCAATGACCAACGAGCATGACCGTACCCAACGCCTTGCGCCGGGCTGGGGCCATGGGGCCCCCGGCCCGGCGGCCTCGGCGGGGCAGGAGAAGCGGGATGGCTGGCGTAGCCAGCCAGGGGCCCGCGCCAAGCAATGAACCCTTCCAAAATATTCATCCTCCGCCCCATCGCCACCAGCCTGCTCATGGTCGGCATCCTGCTGGCCGGCTTTGTGGCCTACAAGCAGTTGCCGGTCTCCGCCCTGCCCCAGGTGGATTACCCCACCATGCAGGTGCAAACCTTCTATCCCGGCGCCAGTCCCGAGGTGATGACCAGCTCGGTCACCGCGCCGCTGGAGCGGCAGTTGGGCCAGATCCCCGGCCTCAACCAGATGAACTCGATCAGCTCCTTCGGCAGCTCGATCATCACCCTCCAGTTCGTCCTCGACCTCAACATTGACGTCGCCGAGCAGGAAGTGCAGGCGGCCATCAACGGCGCCGGCACGCTGCTGCCCCCCGACCTCCCCAACCCGCCCATCTACAGCAAGAGCAACCCCGCCGACGCCCCCATCCTCACCATCGCCCTCACCAGCGACACCCTCCCGCTCTCCCAGGTCGAGGACCTGGCCGAAACCTCGCTGGCGCAGAAAATCTCCCAGCTCTCCGGCGTCGGCCTGGTCAGCATCTCCGGCGGCCAGCGCCCCGCCGTGCGGGTGCAGGTCAACCCCACCGCGCTCGCCTCCTACGGCCTCAGCCTCGAGGATCTCCGCACCTCCCTCAGCCAGGCCAACGTGGATCAGGCCAAGGGCTTCTTCGACGGCCCCCACCGCTCCTACACCATCAGCGCCAACGATCAGTTGAACTCCAGCGCCGACTACGCCCCGCTGATCATCGCCTACCGCAACGGCAACCCGGTGCGCCTCCGCGATGTCGCCAAAGTGGTGGACGGCGCCGAGAACAACCAGCAGGCGGCCTGGGCCAACACCGAGCCGGCGGTCATCATCAACATCCAGCGCCAGCCCGGCGCCAACATCATTGGCGTGGTGGACCGGGTGCAGGCGCTGATGCCGCGCCTGCAGGCCTCGCTGCCGCCCTCCGTCAAGGTCACCACCCTCACCGACCGCACCCTTACCATCCGCGCCTCGGTGCACGACGTCGAGTGGGAATTGATCCTCACCGTGCTGCTGGTGGTCGCGGTGATCTTCATCTTCCTGCGCAGCGTCCGCGCCACCATTATCCCCAGCGTGGCCGTGCCGCTGTCGCTGGTCGGCACCTTCGCCTTCATGTACCTGCTGGGGTTCTCGATAGATAACTTATCGCTGATGGCGCTCACCATCTCCACCGGCTTCGTGGTGGATGACGCCATCGTGATGATCGAGAACATCACCCGTTTCCTCGAGGAGGGCGCCACCCCGCTCGAAGCCGCCCTCAAGGGCGCCGGTCAGATCGGCTTCACCATCATCTCCATCACCTTCTCGCTGATTGCGGTGCTCATCCCGCTGCTCTTCATGGGCGACGTCGTCGGCCGCCTGTTCCGCGAGTTCGCGCTGACCCTGACCGTCACCATTCTGATGTCGGCCTTCGTCTCGCTCACCCTCACGCCCATGATGTGCGCCAAGCTGTTGCGCCATCAGAGTGAGGCGCAGCAGAGCAAGCTTTACCGCCTCTCCGAGCGCGGCTTCCAGGGCATCATCCGCTTCTACGGCCGCACCCTCCAGTTCGTCCTCCGCCACCGCATCGCCACCCTGGTGGTCACGGCGGCAACGCTGGTGCTGACCATCTGGCTCTACGTCATCGTGCCCAAAGGCTTCTTCCCGGTGCAGGACACCGGCCTGATCCTCGGCATCTCCGAAGGCCCGCAGGACATCTCCTTCGCCGGCATGGCCGAGCGCCAGCAGCAGTTGACCAAGGTCATCCTCCAGGATCCCGCCGTCGCCAGCCTGGCCTCCTTCATCGGCGTGGACGGAACCAATACCACCTTGAACAACGGCCGCATCCAGATCAACCTCAAGCCGGTCGAAGACCGCCCCGGCGTCAGCGCCAGCGATGTCATCCGCCGCCTGCAGCCCCGGCTGGCCCCGGTCGAGGGCATCCAGCTCTACATGCAGCCGGTGCAGGATTTGAGCGTCGAGGACCGCGTCAGCCGCACCCAGTTCCAGTACAGCGTCGAGGACGCCAACGCCGCCGAGCTGCAGGTCTGGATTCCCAAACTGCTCGACAAGATGCGCCAGATGCCCGAGCTGCGCGACGTGGCCAGCGACCAGCAGAACGGCGGTCGCCAGGCGCTGGTGGCGATCAACCGCGACGCCGCCTCGCGCCTCGGCATCTTCCCCTCCACCCTTGACAACACCCTCTACGACGCCTTCGGCCAGAGGCAGGTCTCGACCATCTTCACCCAGCAGAATCAGTACCACGTGATTCTCGAAGTGGACCCCAAGTACCAGGTCAACCCGGATTCGCTGAAGGAAATCTACGTCAACGCCGGCGCCGGCGGCGGTGGCGGCGCTTCCTCGGTGGGCACCAACGCCGCCGGCTCGGTCAACGGCACCGCCACCCTCACCGGCGTCTCCACCGCCCACGGCACCGAGGTGCCGCTCGACACCTTCACCAACGTCTCCCAGACCTCGGCGCCTCTGACCATCAACCACCAGGGCCAGTTCCCCGTGGTGACCATCTCGTTCAACCTCGCCCCGGGCTATTCACTGGGCCAGGCGGTGGACGCCATCCACAAGGCGGAGACCGAGATTGGCCTGCCGCCTTCGGTGCAGCCCAGCTTCCAGGGCACGGCGGCGGCCTTCATCAACTCGCTGGCCAACGAGCCTCTGCTGATCCTGGCGGCGCTGATCACCGTCTACATTGTGCTCGGCGTGCTCTACGAGAGCTACATCCACCCCATCACCATTCTCTCCACTCTGCCCTCGGCGGGCGTGGGCGCGCTGCTGGCGCTGATGCTCTTCCACACCGAGTTCAGCATCATCGCTCTCATCGGCCTCATCTTGCTCATCGGCATTGTGCAGAAGAACGCCATCATGATGATTGACTTCGCGCTGGAGGCCGAGCGCAAGGAGGGCAGGAACGCCGACGACGCCATCTACGAGGCCTGTCTGCTGCGCTTCCGCCCCATTCTCATGACCACCCTGGCGGCCATGATGGGCGGCATCCCTCTCGCCCTGGGCACCGGCACCGGCAGCGAGCTGCGCCGTCCGCTGGGCATCTGCATCGTCGGCGGCCTGATCTTCAGCCAGGTCCTGACCCTCTACACCACCCCGGTCGTCTACCTGGCCTTTGACTGGCTCGGCCACCGCTTCCGCGGCCCCGCCCCGCACCTCGAAGGCGCCAAGGCGGAGGGGTAGTAAATGTCGCACGCCGTTCGCAAATCTTTCTGGAATCGCCGGGCTGGGGCACAGGGGCCCCCAGCCCGGCATCACTGGAAGTTTGGAGAAAGCGGGGTGGCTGGCGCAGCCAGCCGAGGCCCCCGCGCCAAGTAATGCGAGATTTTGGGTTTAGCAGCGTCTCGGCGCCTTTCATCAAACGCCCGGTGGCGACCTCACTGCTCACCGCCGCGCTGCTGCTGGCGGGCATCGTCGCCTTCCGTCATCTCCCGGTCGCGCCCCTGCCCGAAATCGCCTATCCCACCATCTCGGTCAGTGCCGGCCTGCCCGGCGCCAGCCCCGCCACCATGGCCTCGGCGGTGGCCACCCCCCTGGAGCGCCAGTTCAGCCGCATCGCCGGCGTCAGCGAAATGACCTCGTCGAGCTCGCTCGGCTCGACCAACATCACCCTCCAGTTCGACCTCAACCGCGACATCAACGCCGCCGGCCGCGACGTCGAGGCGGCCATTAACGCCGCCCGCGGTCAGCTCCCGGCCAACATGCCGGGCAACCCCCACTACCGCAAATCCAATCCCGCCGACGCCCCCATCCTCAACCTGGCCATGAGCTCCACCGAGGTCGGCCTGCCGCAGGTCTACGACGAGGCCGACTCCATCGTCGCCCAGAAGATCGCCCAGATCCAGGGCGTCGGCCAGGTCTTCGTCTACGGCAGCTCGCAGCCGGCGGTGCGGGTCGAGGTCAACCTCCGCCAGCTCAACAACCTCGGCATCAACCTCGAGCAGATCCGCCAGGTGCTCAACAACGCCAACGCCAACCGCCCCAAGGGCATGTTGAGCACCGGCGCCCACAGCTTCGAGATCAACGCCACCGACCAGCTCTTCACCGCCGCCCAGTACAAGCCGTTGATCGTCACCTGGCGCAACGGCGCCCCCGTCCGCCTCGAGGACGTCGCCGACGTCTACGACGGCACCGCCGACTACCGCAACGCCGGCAGTGCCAACGGCGAGCCCGCGGTCACCGTGGCCATCTTCCGCCAGCCTGGCGCCAACATCCTCGACACCGTGGACCGCGTCATCGCCGAGCTGCCCGCCCTGCGCGCCTCCATCCCCCCGACGATGCACATCATCGTCAGCCAGGACCGCTCCCCCACCATCCGCGCCTCCATCCACGACGTCGAGTGGACGCTGATCGTCTCCATCCTGCTGGTGGTCCTGGTCGTCTTCGCCTTCCTGCGCGACTGGCGCGCCACCGCCATCCCCAGCGTCGCCGTGCCGCTCTCCCTCGTGGGCAGTTGCACCGTGATGTACCTGCTCGGCTACAGCATAGACAACCTCTCGCTCATGGCCCTGACCATCGCCACCGGCTTCGTCGTGGACGACGCCATCGTGGTGATCGAGAACATCGCCCGCCACATCGAGGACGGCATGAAGCCCTTCGCCGCCTCCCTCCGCGGCGCCAAGGAGATGGGCTTCACCGTGCTCTCCATGAGCACCTCGCTCATCGCCGTTTTCACCCCCATCCTGCTCATGGGCGGCATCCTCGGCCGCTTGTTTCGCGAGTTCGCCGTCACCCTGAGCGTGGCCATCGCCTTCTCCCTGCTGGTCTCGCTTACCACCACCCCCATGCTCTGCGCCCGCTTCCTGCGGCACGAGAACGGGCAACACGGGCGTGTCTATCGCTGGGCCGAAGGCATCTTCGAGGCCATGAAGCGCGACTACGACCGCGGCCTGCAGTGGGTGCTGCGCCATCAGGCCTTCACCATGGCCGTCCTGCTGGCCACCATCGCCCTCAACGCCTACCTCTTCGTCGTCATCCCCAAGGGCTTTTTCCCGCAGCAGGACACCGGCCGTCTCAACGGCTCCATCGTCGGCGACCAGGCGCTCTCCTTCGCCGCCATGCGTGACAAGCTCGACCAGTTCGTCAAGATCGTCATGGCGGATCCCGCGGTGGACACCATCAGCGCCTACACCGGCGGCAACCGCACCAACACCGCCCGCCTCAACATCCAGCTCAAGCCCATCGAGGTGCGCAAGCTCTCCGCCGATGAAGTCATCGCCCGCCTCCGCCGCCAGACGCGCGTCGTCCCCGGCGCCCAGCTCTTCCTCAGCTCGGTGCAGGACGTCTCCGTCGGCGGCCGCCAGAGCAACGCCCAGTTCCAGTACGCCCTGCAGTCAGAGGATCTGAACGCCCTCGACCACTGGGCGCCGCTGTTGATGGACAAGCTGCGCTCCCTGCCCGAGCTGCGCGACGTCAACAGCGATCAGCAGACCCATGGCCTGGAGGCCGGCCTGGTGATTGACCGCGATGCCGCCAGCCGCCTGGGCGTTTCCATGCAGGCCATTGACGCCACCCTCAACGACGCCTTCGGTCAGCGCCAGGTATCGAACATCTACGAAGGCATCAACCAGTACCACGTCATCCTTTCCGTGCCGCCCGAGTTCCAGGGCAACCCCGACGCCCTCAAGGACATTTACGTCGCCAGCGGCAACGGCCATCTGGTTCCGGTCAGCACCTTCGCCCATTACGAGCCCAGCCAGCTCGCCCTCTCGGTCACCCATCAGGGCCAGGCGCCCGATATCACGCTCTCCTTCAACCTCGCCCCCGGCGCGGCCCTCGGCGACGCGGTCAATGCCGTGAACCAGGCCGAACTGGCCATCGGCATGCCCGACACCGTGCACGGCAGCTTCCAGGGAACCGCCAAGGCGTTTCAGGACTCCCTCGCCAGTGAGCCCTGGCTGATCGCTTTCGCCCTCGCCGCCGTCTACATCGTCCTGGGGATGCTCTACGAGAGCTACATCCACCCCATCACCATCCTCTCGACCCTCCCCTCCGCCGGCGTGGGCGCCTTACTGGCGCTGATCTACTTCCACAGCGACCTCAACTTCATGGCCCTGATCGGCATCATTCTGCTGATCGGCATCGTCAAGAAGAACGCCATCATGATGATTGACTTCGCGCTCCACTGCGAGCGCGTCGAAGGCCTGGCCCCGCGCGAGGCCATCCACCGCGCCGCCGTGCTCCGCTTCCGTCCCATCATGATGACCACCCTCGCCGCCATGCTCGGCGCTCTCCCCCTCGCCCTCGGCGGCGGCACCGGCGCCGAGTTGCGCCAGCCCCTCGGCATCACCATCGTCGGCGGCCTCCTCCTCAGCCAGGCCCTCACCCTCTTCACCACCCCCGTCGTCTACCTCTACATGGACCGCCTCCAGGCCGCCTTCCGCCGCCTCTTCCATCGCGCCCCCCACGCCCTCCGCCCCCCCCCCCCCCCCGAGTAAAACACAAAGCAGCCCGTGTGGTTGCCGACGAGCAGACCCGCGCGCGAACAGCAAAAATAGGAACGGCGGTTCAGCAAGCAGCGCGAGGCCGCAGCCGGAACCAGACCATCTCGCGAAGCCACGCCACTTCTTCTGGTGATGCTGCGCCACGGCGCGGCCGCCGTGGCGCAGCGTCACTAAAAGCCCAGGAGAGCGGGCGGCGGAGCAGAGCGAAGCCGGGCGCCCGCAATTAATTAATCACGCCGCCCGCGCTCAGCCCCGTCCCATCCGGGCCGCTCGTGTATCGCCTCGCAGCTAACGCACGTACGCTTCGGTGGGAGGCAGATCCTTCCTGCCCGCCCAAAT
>JBQCEU010000318.1:0-6251 GCA_051959955.1 Terriglobales bacterium
GCAGGCGCGGCAGCGGTACAGAGCGCGGCAGGGCGCGGCGCCGAAGTTGCTGATGCATTCGGTATCGCGGGCGCCGCAGTGGGGACAGGGCACCGGCGGGGCGATGGCGGTCAGGCCGCCACCCGCGGGCGGAGCGATGCCATACTCCCGCAACCGGGTGCGGCCACGCTCGGAGATCCAGTCGGTGGTCCAAGGGGGCGCGAGACGGGTGGTGAGCCGCACCTGACGCACGCCATGGCGGCGCAGATGAGCGGCAATGTCGCCGGCGATGACCTGGGTGGCCGGGCAGCCCGAGTAGGTGGGGGTAATGGTCACCTCCAGTTCGGGCCCGTGCCATTGCAGGTCGCGCACGATGCCGAGGTCCACCACGGAGATGGCCGGGATCTCCGGATCGGATACTTCCTGCAGCCAATCCCAGATTTGAGGCAGCTCTACCATTGCGCTCCCGGGTAGGCCCGCGGCAGAAACTGCATGACTGCGATCAGGTGGCCGAGATATTCGGAGTGGATGCCCTGCTTGCCGCCCTTTTGCATCCAGGTATCGCGCGGCAGTTCCAGCGTCGCCCGTTGCATGGTGGACTCTACTTCCGGTTGCCAGCGCTGCCGCAGCGCCGGCAGATCCACGAACTCCTGATCCACGGAGTCGGCGGCGAACATCTCGCCGGTATAGGGCCAGAGGGCTTGCACGGCCGCCTGCATGCGCCGGTGGCTCTCGTCGGTGCCATCGCCGAGGCGGATTACCCAATCGCGGCTGCGGCGGAGGTGGTAGGCGGCCTCGCGGGAAGCCTTGTCGGCGATGGCGGCGATACGCGAGTTCGCGCTGCCGGCGAGAGCCTCCAGCAGGGGCAGATGCCAGGCATCAAAGAAGAACTGCCGGGTCATGGTCTGGGCGTAGTCGCCGTTGGGCTGTTCGAGCAAAAGCAGGTTGCGAAATTCGCCGGCGTCGCGGTGATAGGCCCAATCATCTTCGCTGTGCGGCAAACCCCCGCCTTCGGCTTCCAACTCGCCCGCCAAGGTCAGCCACAGGCGGGCCTGACCGAGGAGGTCCAGGGCCACGTTGGCCAGAGCGACATCCTCTTCCAAGACGGGCCCGTGGCCGCACCACTCGGCCAGCCGCTGACTGAGGATGAGGTCGTTGTCACCGAGCCGAAGACAGAACTCCGCCGCGGCGGTCACAGGTTCTTCACCTCCGGCGGCACGGGAAAGAAGCCAGGATGGCGGTAAATCTTGCTTTTGGCGGGATCGAACAACGGCTGCTTCTCATCCGGGGAGCTGGCGGTGATGGCCGCGGAGGGTACAACCCAGATGCTGGTGCCCTCGTTGCGGCGGGTGTAGACGTCGCGGGCGTTGGCCAGGGCCATGGCGGCGTCGGGGGCATGCAGGCTGCCGACGTGCTTGTGGGCCACGCCGTGCTGGCTGCGAATGAAGATTTCAAAGAGCATGGATTAAACCGCCTGGGGGGAGCGAGCGGCCGCTTTGCGCGCGTGGGCATCGAGAGCTTCCCTCACCCAGGCGCCTTCTTCATGGGCGCGGCGGCGGGCCTCCAGCCGCTCGCGATTGCAGGGTCCATGGCCGCGAATCACCTGCTGGAATTCTTCCCAATTGATGGAGCCGTAGTCATAGTGACCGCGCTCGGCGTTCCAACGGAGGTGGTCATCGGGGATGCGCAGGCCGAGATAATCCGCCTGGGGCACGGTCTGATCAATGAACTTCTGCCGCAAGCCGTCATTGGAGATCAGTTTGATCTTCCAAGCCATGGACTGGGCGGAGTGGGCCGATTCCTCGTCGGGCGGGCCGAACATCATCAGCGAGGGCCACCACCAGCGGTTGAGCGCATCCTGCGCCATGGCCTTTTGCCCGGCCGTACCGCGGCACAACTTGAGCAGGATGTCGAAACCCTGGCGTTGATGAAAGCTCTCTTCCTTGCAGATGCGCACCATGGCGCGGGCATAGGGGCCGTAAGAGCAGCGGCAGAGCGGAATCTGATTCAGGATGGCGGCGCCGTCCACCAGCCAGCCGATGGCGCCGATATCGGCCCAGGTTAGGGTGGGGTAATTGAAGATGCTGGAATACTTGGCCTTGCCGCTGAGCAGATCGGCAACCAGGTCGGAGCGGGATACGCCGAGGGTTTCGGCGGCGCAATAGAGGTAAAGGCCGTGGCCGGCCTCGTCCTGCACCTTGGCCAGTAGGATGGCTTTGCGCTGCAGCGAAGGTGCGCGGGTGATCCAGTTGCCTTCGGGCAACTGGCCCACGATCTCCGAATGGGCGTGCTGGGAGATTTGGCGGATGAGGGTCTTGCGATAGGCCTCCGGCATCTCATCCCGGGGCTCGATCTTGACCCCGGAAGCGATGCGTTGTTCAAAGCCTGCGCTCACCGTCTCCATGCTCCCATCATACCCCTGCTAAACTCACAGAGATGTGGACCCTGGCGCTGGAAACCGCCTCCGGACAAGGGAGTTGGGCGCTGCTGCGCGAGGACGAAGTGCGCCTTCAGGGAGCACTGGAGCGCGACTACACGGCCACCCTCCTGCCGGCGCTCACCGCCGGATTGTCATCCCAGGGCCTTGGCTTGGAGGACATAGGGCTGCTGGCCGTTGCCGATGGGCCGGGGTCGTTTACCGGGGTGCGCATCGGCCTGACCACCGTGAAGGCACTCATGGAGGCCCGTGAGCTGCCTGCGGTGGGAGTATCCACCCTGGCGGCGTTGGCCTTCGCGCAACCAGAACCCACCCTGGCGGCAATGGATGGGGGGCGGAGCGAAGTGTACTGGGGTGAATACCCTGCCGGCGTGGAAGGGGTGGAGAAAACGAGCGAGTTTGCGGTCAGGCTGGGGCGGTGGCGGGGCGCCGCGGTGACGCCGGATGCGGCCTTGGCCGCCACCCTGCCGCAACTGCAGGCAGTGGACCCACGGTTGGCGGCATCCGTGGGGCATCTCGGGCGGCGGATTTACCTGCGCGGGGAATTGGGGCCGACCGCCGAGGCGGCGCTCCGCCTGGACGCCCGCTACTACGGCGCCCGCTGGAATGTGGGATGAGCGCGCTCGCCGCCGTATGGCACATTCGGGCGTTCCGCCCCGCTGACCTGCCGCTCCTGATGGAACTGGCACGGATCTGTTTTGGCTCCAGTGCCTGGGGCGAGAGTCACTTTGCTCCCCGGGCAGGGCGCGTGGTGTGGGTGGCGGAAAACGGGGATCTGGCGCCGGTCGGATATTGCGTGATCGAATGTGTGGCGGACGAGGCCGAGCTGCAGGCGGTCGCGGTGGCCGCCGGCTGGCGGCGGCTGGGCGTGGGAGCGGCGCTGCTGGCTACCGCCCGCGCCACGGCCCATGAGCGCGGCGCACAACGGGTTTACCTGGAAGTCCGGGAGAGCAACCGGGGCGCGCAGGAGTTCTATCGCCGCTTCGGCTTCGCGGTTTCCGGCACGCGGCCCGGCTATTACCGGGATCCCGCCGAAGCCGCGCTGCTCATGAGCGCGCCCACTGTGTGATGCCTGCCAGGCGGGCTCAGCTTGGGAGCCGGCGCATGGCGTCCTTGAGCTGCAGTTTCAGCTTCTTCAGGCGCGTCTGTTCCAAAGCCTCTTCGGGGCTGAGGAAACGCTTCTGGTTGAGTTGTTGCAGTTGGGATTCAAGCAGGGCGTGCTCGCTGGCCAGTTGCTGCTTGGAGGCGTGGGCCGCTGCCGTTGAGGACTGGATCGTTGCCATCCCGTACCCTCCCCAGGGTTTGCCAAACACCCACAAGCTATCACTGCTCCGTGGTAGGATCAAGGCCACTCTCGGCCCTCTCCAGCACGGACTCCTTGAACGGCGCTCTCGTCATCCACAAACCAGCGGGCATGACCTCCCACGATGTGGTGGCACGGGTGCGCCGCCTGGCCCAGGAGCGCTCGATTGGGCATTTAGGCACACTCGATCCGGCCGCCACGGGGGTGCTTCCCCTTCTGCTGGGCCGACTGACACGGCTGGCGCAATTCTTTCAGGGCCGGGAAAAAGAGTATGAGGGCGAAATCCGCTTTGGTTTTGCTACCGACACATACGACGCCAGCGGTCTGCCCGCGGCGGAGCCTTCGGCTGCCAGTCCGCCGAGCAGCGAAGAGATTGAGGCTCTGCTGCCGCGGTTCCGTGGGGTGATCGAGCAGATCCCGCCGGCGTTTTCAGCCAAGAAGGTCGGCGGAGTGCCCGCTTACAAGCACGCCCGGCAGCAGCGGCCCGTGGAGCTGGCGCCGGTGCGGGGTGAGGTCAAGGCGTTTGAACTGCTGGGCATCGAGGGCGAGCGGATGCGCTTTCGTGTGGTCTGTTCCACGGGCACCTACATTCGCTCGCTGGCGCACGAGCTGGGCCAGGCGGCGGGCATGGGCGCGCATCTCGTCAGCCTGCAACGCACGCGGGTGGGGGAGTTCACGCTGGCGGCCAGCCACACGCTTGAGGACGTGGCCGAACGAGCCACCGCCGGGCGGCTGGAAGAAGCTCTGCTACCCGCCACTTCCCTGTTGCCGGAGATGCCGGCGACGATGGCGACACCGGAGGCGGCCGCCCGGCTGCTGCACGGCCAGGATGCCAACTTGAGCGAGTTCAGCCGGGCGCCGCTGGTGCGGGTATTTAGCGCTGACGGGCAACTGCTGGCCATCGCGCGACGGCAGGCAGGCAGTTTGTTTCATCCCCAGATCGTGCTGGCCGGGTGAACTCAATCGAGCGGCAGGTAGAGGCGGGCCTCCGTGCCGGCGCGGTCGCGGCGATTGCTGAGCGTCAAACGGCCATGGTGGGCTTCCGCGATTTGCCGCGAGAGCACCAGGCCGATGCCGGAGCCGCCGGGCTTGGTGGTGAAAAATGGCACAAACAAGTTGGCGGTGGCGCCCAGGCCGGGGCCTTCGTCGGTGATCCATATCTCCAGCCAAGTGTGGCGCAAGTCCCACCCAATCTGCACGTTGCCGCCAGTGGTTAAAGCGGCATCCACGGCATTGCGCAGCAGGTTAATCAGCACCTGGGCAATTTGGTCGGGGTCGAGGAGGACGCGGACGTCGGGGCCGGGCCGCAAGCTGACCGAAAGACGCTGTTCCAGCCGCACGGCGGACTGAACCAGCTCGCGGATGTCGGTTGGGCGGCGGTCGGGCTGAGGCAGCCGCGCCAAGCGGGTGTAGGCGCTCATGAAGCGGTTGAGGGCAGCGGAGCGGTCGCGGATGACGGCCAGGCCGCGGCTCATGTCCTCCTGCCAATCGCTGGGCTGGGGAGAAGTCAGCAGGGCGCTGAGCGAGTCGGCGAGCGACATGACCGGAGCCAGGGAGTTGTTGATCTCGTGGCCAAGTACGCGGATCAGGCGGTACCAGGCCAGCCGCTCCTCCTCGCGCAAGGGCTGGCTGAGGTCGCTGATCATCAGCAGGCGGTGGGGGCGGCCGTCCTGGCGGAACTGGGTATGGCGGATATCCCAACGGCCGGGGCCGCCGGGGAAAGTGACCTCCTGGAGGCGGTGCTGCTCACCGGCGAGCATGGGCTCGAGTTCCAGTTCCCCGGCGGAGCGGCCGAGGAGGCGCTCGGGAGCAGAAGCCAGCAAATGGGCGCCGGCCGGGTTGACGAGTTTCAACTTCTGTTGCTCATCAAAGGCAAACACGGCGATGTCAATCGCCTCGACCACTTTATCGAGCAACGCGCCGGCTTCGACGCCGGTCACGCGCCAGGCGCGGAGGGAGGCGGAGAGGTCGTTGATCTCGGCAGCCAAGGCGCCGAAGGCATCTTCATAGCCGGCGCCGCGGGCGCGGACGGTGTAGTCGCCTTCGCGGATGGCGGCCAGCATGTTGGCGAAGGTGCCGAGGGCGGTCTCGGTGCGGTCGCGAGCCATCATGACCACGCCCCACCAGCAGGCGACCATGGTGATGCTGATCAGGATCCGCCATGGATTGTGATTGGGGCCGGCGAAGAGATTGCCGGCGGCAGGCCACCACAGGAGGATCAGCGCCAGGGTGACGGCGGGCAAGCCCGCCAGCAGGCCGAGCAGCAGCAGGTTGGTGCCGGGATTGAGGGCGGTGGGATTGGGGCTGGCCGGCACGCGGCCGCCGGTGCCGCGATCATAGGCCATAACGCTCGATGCGGCGGTACAGCGCCGCCCGGCTCAACCCCAGGGCCTTGGCCGCCTGATGGATATTGCCGCCGGCGCGTTCCAGGGCGGTGCGGACCAGAATGCGTTCGGCCTCATCGAGCGGCAGGGCGTCCAAACCGGCCAGACCGGCGGCAGGGGGAGCGGGGCGAAGCCCGAGATCACTGGC
>JBQCEU010000319.1:0-13810 GCA_051959955.1 Terriglobales bacterium
CATGCGGGCGTGGACGCAAACTGGCAGAGCGACTACAAAAAAGCCGTCTGGCTGTTCAGTCAACTGACGCCGCCGCCGCCGGTGGACAACACCGTCAACGCTGCCATCAACTTCGCCATCTGGGATTTGTTTGACCACAGCGCCGCCACGCTCAACGCTGGCAACCCCAGTTCCAATACCTCCTCAGCCTATTGGCTGGCGCAGGCGAATGCCGCCGACCTGAGCAACTTCGATTTCAGCCGTTATGTTATCTTCACCCCGGTGGCGGGTACTTGGCCCTCCAAGTACTCCACCGGTCCCCAGGAATTGATCGGCGAAGTTCCCGAGCCGGCCAGCTTGGCACTCATGCTGGGCGGCCTGTTGTGCCTGGGTGGTTTGGCGTGGAAGCAAAGGAATAGTCGCGCAGGCGCCTAACCTTGACAGTGCGGTAGCCCGACCCCTAATGTAGAGCTGCATGCCAGGGGGCAAGTCGGGAAGCACGCAGTATCCGGGTGGGCCAGCCCAGGCTGGTCGGCTCGAGAATCAGGAAACTGAGGAACTAGCGGTGTTTGGACCCGAGGTTTGGGGCGGTGCGGCGGCGACGGCCGGGCGGCAATCCACGCCTCCGCCGCTTACCGCCTTTTTAAGCGCTGCCCACGAGCTCCGCGCCCCGCTGGCTTGGCTGCTCGGGGAAGTCGAATCGCTGCGCGCCCAAACCCTCGGTCCGCTCAACTCCGAGCAGTCCAACGTCATCCGTCAGATCGCCGATACCTGCGTCCGCATGCAGCGCATCGTCGAGGACTGCTTTGCCTATGGCCGGCTGGAAAGCGGCGAGATGTCGTTTCGTGCCGAAACCGCCGACCTGCAAGCTCTGATGGGCGAGCTGGCGGGTGCCTGGGAGCCGGCCTTCGCCAAAAAAGGTGTCAGCCTGACCACGCGCTCCAAGCACGTCGAAGGGCTGGCTTGTGATCCGCACAAGCTCTTGCGCGTCATATCCATCCTGCTGGAAAACGCCCTCAAGTTCACCCCCAAGGGCGGCGCCGTCGAATTGCGCTGGCAGCCCTGCGTGTGGGTGCGCTCGGAATCCGGTTCTTGCGAGGTCCCGTCCGCGGGCCCGTATCCGGCGGCCAACGCCTGCTGCATCAGCGTCAAGGACACCGGGCCCGGCATCTCTCCCGAGTACCAGCTCGAAATCTTCGAGCCCTTTGTCAGCCTGAGTCGCGGGGATGCCGAACTGGGCGTAACCATAGCGCCCGGCAGCGGCGGTTTCCGCCGCCGCAAAGATGACGCCGCCCCCGGTCTGGGCTTGGGCCTGGGTTTGGCCGTGGCCCGGCGCTTGGTGCAGTGGCATGGCGGCAAAATTTGGGTGGAGAGCGAATTGCAGCGCGGCAGCACCTTTTCCGTCATGCTCCCCTTGGGCGCCTAGGAATTTTTTGGGCCCCTGCTAGGCAGTTTTCTGCAACTGTTTGCACATTCCTGACCGCCTTCACGTTGTATACTGGGTCTTTCGCGTGACCTAAAGAGGCTTTTGTTGGGAAGTCGCGTACTAATTGTGGATGACGAGCCCGAGGCTCTTCACTACCTGATCGCCGGTCTTGAGGCGAATCACTGCGAAGTGGAGGTGGCCCGGCATGGCTTGGCCGCCCTGCAGCGGGTACAGCAGGACCCGTTGCCGGATCTCATCCTCCTGGATATGGTGATGCCCGGCATGGGCGGCCTGGAGACCCTCGAACGGCTGCGCCAAGTCAATGGCTCCCTCAAAATTGTCATGGTGTCGAACGTCAACGACACCCGCAAGGCGGTGATGGCCGCCCAACTCGGCGCCTCCGACTACCTCACTAAGCCGTTGCGCACGGTGGAATTGACCTCGCTGCTGCGGCTTTCGCCGCTGGCCCAGGCCGTGCCGCCCCTGGCGCTTCCCGATGTGGAACGGGTGGGCGACCGCATCTGTGTGCTGGCCGGCCCGGCCATGCAGCGCGCCTATCAACAGGTGGTGCAGGTGGCCTGTTTGAACGTTCCGGTCCTGCTGCTGGGCGAAAGCGGCACCGGCAAGGAAGTGCTGGCGCACCTGGTGCATCACCGCTCTCCGCAGGCCTCGAAGCCCTTCATCAAGGTCAACTGCGCCGCCCTGCCCGCCGACCTGTTGGAGAGCGAGCTCTTTGGCTACGAAGCCGGCGCCTTCACCGGCGCGGTGCGTGCCAAGCCCGGCAAGTTCGAGCTGGCGCGGGGCGGCACCATCTTCCTCGACGAAATCGGCGAGATGCCGGCCGCCCTGCAGGCCAAGCTGCTCCACGTGCTGCAGGACGGCAGCTACACCCGCTTGGGCGCCACCCGCGCCTCGGTCACCGATGCCCGCCTCATCAGCGCCACCAACCTCGATCTGCAAGAGGCCATGGCACAGCAGACCTTTCGCAGTGACTTGTACTACCGCCTCAGCGGCTTCACCATCGAGATCCCGCCTCTGCGCGAGCGCCGCGAAGAAATTCCGGTGCTGTTGCGTCACTTCATGACCCGCTTCGCGGGTCAGTTCGTGCGCCCTTCGCTGCCCTTCTCCGACGAGCTGCTGCAGACCTGCGTGGAGTACGACTGGCCGGGCAACTTGCGGGAGATGGAAAATTTCGTCAAACGTTATCTCATCCTGGCCGACGAGCAATTGATCCTGGAGGAGATGCAGCGCAAGCTGGCCATGCCCTCGCCGGTGAGCAAGCCGGCGGCCGCCGCCCGTCCGGCGGTGCGTGCCGCAGTGGCAGGCGCCGGTGAGCAGCGCGATCTGAAGTCGCTGGTGCGCGGGCTGAAGGACGAGGCCGAGGCGGAGGTCATCGCCGAGGTGCTGGAGCAGGCCCGCGGCGTGCGCAAGGAAGCCGCCCGCATGCTCAACATCAGCTATAAAGCGCTGCTCTATAAACTGCGCATGTACGGCATGGACAAGCCGCCCGAAGAGCGCCGCCGCAGCGCCGCCGCCGGCTCCAGCTCCTCTCGCGGTTGACCCGCGCCGCCGCCAGCGTCCGCGAGCTTCAGGCGCCCGGCATGGGCGAGGGGTCGAGTGGCGCAGCCACGGGGTCCCGCGCCGGTCCATGGAGTAGGCGAGCTGTCCCCGTGCAACGGAGCGTAGCTCCGGGTTGCGTCCCCCTACACCCGAACGGCCGGACTCAGCTTGAAGTACCGCCGCCGTTGGCGGTTGCTGCGGCTCTCGCCAGGTTATGGGCGATGGAGCAGATACTCTCGCCCAGAATTACGAAATCCCGCTCCCGGGCTTGGACAGCGCGCAGGAAGTTGCGGGCCTTGCTCTGCCTGGGCATCAGCCAGTCGTGCAGTTCAATGATCAGGATCGGGAAATGGTCAACCCAGTCCAGGTTGCTGGAAAACAATTCCTCCTCAAAGCCCTCGATGTCGATTTTCGCCAGGAAGGGCGTGCATCCAGGAGATCGGCGCAGCAAACTCGCTACGCTGTAGGCCGGGACGGTGTCGGCGGAGGCGGCCGCCGCCATGCGGGTACGGAAAGCCCAATCGGTGCCGACGGGGTTTTCCAGGCGCACGGCGCCGTCGGTGCTCGCGATCGCTGCCTGGAGTGGCTGCACTCCGGCATGGCCGCGCAGGTTCGTGCAAAGCTGCTGAAAATTGCCGGGCTGGGGCTCCAGCGCGAGAATCTGCGCCTGCGGAAAATTCTTGGCGAAATAGAGGGAGGCGCAGCCTATGTTGGCACCCAAATCGAGGATCAGGGGGGTACTGTCGCGCGCCAGGGGTAGGATTCCAGTATTTCGGGCCAGCGCTCCAACCGACGCAGATTGTAATCCGCGCGTACCAGGACCTGCTCGAAGACCGGCACATCGCTGGTGCCGCGCCGCAGGATGACGGACGAGCGGAAAGGACTGTCGCGGGCCAGCACGTCTATCCGATAAAATTGTCGGCCAGCACGCCGCCAGCGATAGCGAAATTCGCTGGGGCCCCGCAGCGGCAGGCCGCGGAAGACAACCATCTTTGCCAACAATCTGCCGAGATCGTTCATCGGAGTAAACAATCGCCAATTCGACCGGACGATTATAGACCATGACTGGCGGCGAAGGCTCAGGTTAGTTCCGTTCAAGGCCGGCGCGGAGACGGTGGGTTCTGCCGCCGGAGCAGCGCCGCTGGCGCAACCGCGACCCGACCCTGCTGGGGCTCCAGGGGTCCCCAGACCGGTCGAGCGTCAAGCGGGTCGAGTGGTGTAGCCACTCGGGGTCCCGCGCCAGTCAATGTTGGAAGATGCGCCTGCAGCAAAACCGGACGAAAGTGGCCGGCGCTCGCGCCGCTCACCGCGGCAGGAAGTGCGCTAGCAGGGGCAGGCTGGGATTGGCGAAGCTGAGCGCGCGCTGCGTGGCGGAGTCAAAGGATTCACCCGGCGCCATGGGAACCACCACGCGCACGATGGCGCCGTCGCGACGGCCGCTGCGCATCGAATCCCAGATCAGGAAAGCCTTGGTCATGTACTCGCTGGCGATAATGTGATCCTGGGCTTGGTACCAGTACAGCACCAGTTGCCGATCGCCGCTGTTCTCCACCACGTAGCGGTTGATGGCCACCCCCGGTCCGGCGGCGGCGAGCGGTACGGTATCGTCGAGGATCGGCTCCCAGCCCGAGCCCGGCAGGCAGTTCTTGGGCGAGTGCATGGCCTCGCCGGAGCGCTGACTGCGGTAGTAGGCGACAAAAAAGTTGGCTTGCTGCCCCTGGGCGTTGTGGTAGTTGCGCAGTAGATAATCGTCGGCCTTGAGCACCGCCAGCACATCGCTGGTCATTTGCGGTTGACTTTCCAGCTTCCAGTTTCCCACCGTGGCGGGAAACCGCTCCAGCGGTTGTTGCAGCGGCACCGTCGGCGAGGCCCCCAAGCGGGCGCGCACTCCGAAGGTGGCCAACAGGATGATGGCCAGCAGCAGCCAATGACGGCGGGATTGGGCAGACAT
This sequence comes from Terriglobales bacterium, assembly GCA_051959955.1. GTDB lineage: Bacteria > Acidobacteriota > Terriglobia > Terriglobales > SCQP01 > SCQP01. The sequence continues at coordinate 4,917 of JBQCEU010000319.1, forward strand.
GGATAGCCTCCGCTGGCCCTCAGGCCGGATGCGCGGCCGCCCCGGCGCGCGGTCGCCGGCGTGCCAGCAGGCTGGCCTCGGCCAGCAGCGCCAGAAACGCCACCACGAAAATCACCCAGCCGGAAAATTCATGAAAGAAGCCTTCGCTGTACTGGGCTCCGAACCAGCGGCCGATCAGGCCGGTGGCGGCAATGCGGGCGGCGTTGGCGCCCAGCGCAATCGGCACCGCGCTCAGCACCAGCCCCAGCCGCACCCAGAAGCGCACCGGAACGAAGTAGGCCACCAGCATGGCCAGCGCCAGCAGGCTGAACAGCGAGCGGATGCCGCTGCAGGCTTCGGCCACATCCAGCGTGCGCTGCGGCAGCATCAGAATGTTGCCCGACCGGTACACCGGTATCGAGCACAGATTCAGCAGAAACGCCGCCCACGAGGAGGCCAGCAACTGCAGCGGAAAGGCGATGGCATTGAAGATGATCGCCGGCAGCGGTATGGCCAGCAGCAGCAGGGTCAGCGAAAATAGTTGGGAGCGCAGCAGTTGCCAGCCGGAGAGGTACACCAGGGCGCCGGCGAGCAGCAGCAGCAGCGAGGTGCGCTGCAGAAAGTATTCCGCCCCCAGGTAGCCCACCAGGTAGACAGCCTGCGATACCAGCACTATCGCCAGGCCCCAGTGCGAGGGCCGGGCCGGCAGCCGGCGCAGTTGCTCGCGCTGCTGCCAGACCACAAACCCCACCGCAAAGGGAATAATGAAGCCGTGGGAATAGTTGGGATTGTGAATCCAGTCGTAGCCCAACCCGAGCAGCACCGGCACATACACGACACTCAGTGCGGCAAGGACGACGAAATAGATCGAGCCCACCGACCAGCGGCTGTCTCGCGCCCCCTCGGCCGGCCGGGCGGCCAGCGGCACTTCGGGGGGCGGCGCGAGCGAGGGACTGTGCGGCATGGTTTCAGCAGCTCAGTGTGGCTGGAAAAGGCAAAAAAATACCCTGTGGTCCGGAGCCCGCTTCCAGACCACAGGGTATCGCGGTTCAGTCCTGGAGGTCCAGGCTGCCTTCATGCAGCCGGCGCTTGAACAGGAACGCCAAGCCCAGCAGGCCGGTGCCCAGCAGCGCCAGGCTGGCCGGCTCGGGAACTTCGCCGATGTACTCCTGCGGCAAGGTGCCTTGGGGCTGACCCACGCCGTTGGGGGTGTAGATGACAAAGTTGGAGAAGTCCAGGCCGTAGTAGTTGTTGGCCGTGGCCACGTTGGCCGCGTTCAGCCAGTAGGCGGAGGCGGTGTTGGCTGGACCAATGCCCGCCAGCGTGGGATTGCCGCCATTGAAGATGTCCCAGATGGCATAGTTGATGGCGGTGTTGACCTCATCGTAGTTGTAGTTCGGCGGCGGCGTGCTGAGGCCGTCGAACTGGGTGTACAACCAGGCCGCCTGCTTGTAGTTGGTGATTTCCTGCGCGGTGGGCGTCGCCGATGCGTACATGCCACCGGTGATGCTGGTGCCGGCCGCGTCGGTGAAGGTGTTGATGGTCGCCTGCCACGTCTCACCGGGTGTCACCTGATCGTTGATGTCATCGCAGGCCACGATGATGTTGCTACCGTTCACATTGATGACGTAGGGGTAATAGATTTCGGTTTGGCCATTGGAGACCGTTCCGGTCAGCGGGCTTCCGTAACCACCCACGAAGTTGACGGAAACCGGGCTTGCCGTGGCAAATACTGCCAATCCCAACGCCAGTGACGCAATCTGCAGAAGGTTCCGAAGTTTCATATTGCTTGCCATGCGCTCTTCAATACGCCTGTCGCATAATTCAGCGCACCCACTACCATGCACGTTGCGCACCAATCAAGCGCGTTGAAAAGAAACGGGTTGCTGCAGTTGAAGTGCGCAAGCAAATGCGCACTTTGAGCCTGGGGTTGCCCGCCTCCGAGGTTCGTTCCACAGTGCGCATCTGGCTGCATATCCGCGCAGCGGTGCGGCGCCCGAGGCCGGGGCGGATTACTTCCTTCCCAAGACGCCGCCGGCAACTCGCACAAAGTGGGCTTGGACCCGATCCCGGAAAGCACTCTCACCATACTGTTCCGCCCGCCGGCGATTGCGCCCGCCCATGGCCGCTGCGGCTTCCGGATCGCCCGCCAGTTGCCGCAGATTGCCGGCCAGTGACGCGGCATCGCCAGCGTGAAACAGTCCTTCGTTGGTCAGCTCCCGGTTGGCGGCAATGTCACTGATCACCGTTGCCAGCCCGGCGGCCATATATTCCAGCACCGCGTTCGAGCATCCTTCACTGTCGGAGGTCAGGCAGCCCACATCGGCGGCCGCCAGGTAGGCCGGAACCTGATTGCTCTCTCCCACCAACACCGCCCTTGTCTCCAAGCTCCGGGCAACGATCAATTCCTGCAAACGTTCCCGCTCCGGTCCCTTGCCGATGAGCAGAAAGTGTGCGCGCGGCATCTCAGGCGCCAGCCGCGCCGCCGCTTCGAGCAATAGTGGCAGGTTCTTGACTGCACGGTAATTGGCTACGGACACTACGATCCAGGCATCGGCCGGTAATCCCAGTTGCCGCCGCGCCGCCATCCGGGCCTCCGGCGTCGCGGGGGAGAATCGCTGCAGATCCAGCCAGTTGGGAAGGATCTCCACCGCCGATTCCGGTATGCCTTCTTCTTCCCGCAACAAAGACGCAACGGATCTCGAATTCGCTTGCCACACATTGGTCATGCGGTTGATCAAGGGCAGAGCGAGGTGATGACGCCACCGCTTCCAATAATTGGCGTTGCGCCGCGCCCAGACGATCTTCGGGATGCCCGCCAGCCATGCCGCCGGAACCCCCGTGAAGGTTCCATCTATGAACATCGTCTGGAGAATGTCCGGCTGGCGCTCTTGTAGTAGGCCTCGCAGAGCCAGAAGGTCTGCCCAGCGCCTCCCTCGGGGGCTCGCCGCCACGAAATTTCCCCATGGCAATTGGGGCGCCTCGGCCACGGCTGGTGCTTTCAGGAAATAGACCTCGGGCTCGAAGTAGCGCGGATCGAGCGCGGCCAGTATGTGATACAGCTGAAGTTCCGACCCGCCCATCAGGGGGGAATCCGGCGCCCACGCGGCGGGGTCGTCCACTACAAAGCCTACCCGCAGGTGACTGCGTGGCGGCGGCGCCGGCACCGCGACCCGCTTGCGGGAGCGGGCCAGGTGAACCAGCAAGGTTTGTGGCGCCCAACGCCGGTTGGCGCCGTTCTGGTCCCACCCCAACTGGGCATTGCTCAACGCCACGCGGGGCAGCGCCAGCGGGTCCGTATCCGCCCTGGCCATCCCGCTCTGCGTGGTCACGGCGCAGCGGTATCCGGCCGCTCGCGCTTGGCCCAGGGTGAGCGGGCCCAACCCGCCCCATGGATACGACAGCGACTCGACGGGACCGCCGAGCCGTTCGCTCAGCTCGGTCCGCGAGGCGAGCAGTTCCATTCCGGCGGTCTGCGGAGGTGCGCAGCGCAACAGGCAGTGCTCCAGCGTGTGCGAGCCAAAGCTCACGCCTCCGGCCTGCATTTGCGCCACTTCCTCCCAATCCATAAACGCCCGCTCGGGTGGCTGCGGCGCGGGCGGTGCGGTCGCCGCCAATTGCGCGACAAAGGCTTCAGCCTCCGTGCTCGCGCGCCGCACCAAGTGGCGGCGCAGGCGCCCAAAGTTCAGATCCGCGGCCCCCAGCGAGGGGCACCAGGGAAAGCCATGGCCTGCCTGGCGGAGCCGGTCCGTCGCGTCCGTGCAGCCGCGCAGGCGTTGCAGCGTCCGTTGCAGTTCGTCTTGCCAGAAGCGGCGGTGGGTACCGATGAAATGCAGTGGCAGAAATACCGTTGCCGGCATGCCCCAGCGTTGCAATCTCGGAAAGGCATGCTGGTATGTATCCAGCCACCCATCATCAAAAGTCAGCGCACACAACGGCCGCCTCCGGCCCCGGCTGAGCCGCGACTGCAGTTCCGCCAGCGGAACCACTTCGAAATGCTCCGCCAGCCATTCCAGCAGGGCCTCGAAGGCCGCCACCGAGACCACCATCTCCGGGTCGTAGCTCTCTTCGCCTTCCGGCAGCACCTGGTGCAGCATGAAGACCGGCGCCGCGCCCGCCGGCAGCGCCAGCCGCCGCAAAAGAGCGGTGCCGCCCGGCAGGCCGCGGGCGGCGCGGCCGAAGGTGTGGGAAAGCGAAGCCATGGGTGCCGGAAAAACCTAGCTAGTATGCGATGACCCGGACAAACGAATGTAAAAAATCGGATTGCCGATATAGTGGTGCGATGGGGGACGCCGCCGACCAGGAGACCATGCCCGCGGTGGGCGATTGCGTGCTGGAAACCGTCACCACGGCCGACGGGTTCCTCGCCCTCCGGACCGAATGGGGACGGTTGCTTGCCTCCATGCCCCGTCCGTCGGCCTTTTTGGCCTGGGATTGGCAATATACTTGGTGGCGGCAGTTCGGCCGTCCTGACGATTTGCGCATGTGGGTGGCTCGCGCCCCCGACGGCCGCCTGATGGGCATCGCGCCCCTGCATCGGGTGCGGCGCCGGTTGCTCGCCGGCGTACCTGTCCGCTCACTGGAACTGCTCGGTTACCGCGGCTCGGCCGTGGGCGCAGACCATTTGGATTTTCTTGCCCCCGCCGTCGGCCGCTCCGCAAGTGTGGACGCTCTGCTGCAAGCCGTCTACCGCGATGCCGGTTGGGACGTGCTGGTGCTCGCCGATCTGGCCGAAGACTCGCCGCTGCGCACTCTGGCGCCTGCCCTGGGTGGCAGCAGCGCCGCTGAGACCGCCGAGACCTGCTACTATCTCCCCTTGCCTCCCGACACCGCCACGCTTTGGGCGCAGGTCAAGGCCGCCCACCCCAAGCTGGCCAGTAACGTCAAGTACTACCGCAAACGCATCGCGGACCGCCATCGCGTGACCTTCGTCCCCGAAGTCCCGGCCGGCGAATTGGACTCCACCCTGGCAGCCCTCAGCCGCCTGCACGGAATTTCCCGCGGTCGCAAGGGGGAGGCCGGAAATTTTGGCCGCCCCGGCTATCAGGAATTTCACGCCGCCCTCATGCCCAGGCTGGCGGCAGCCGGCGAGCTCTATCTGGCGCGCCTCGAATGCGACGGCGAAATCGCCGCCGTGCTTTACGGTTACCAGGTGGGCGGGGTGCTCTACTACTACCAGTCCGGCTTCGATATGAAGTTCAGTTCCTACAGCATCGGCACCCTCATGGTCGCCTGGGTGCTGGAGGACGCCATCACGCGTCTGGGCGCGCGCGAGTTCGATTTTCTGCGCGGGGCGGAGGACTACAAAACGCGCTGGACCTCGGATCTGCGCCAGACCCGGCATCTTTGGCTCTGGCGCCACACCTGGGCGGCGCGCCTCGACCGCTGGGAGTGGGTGGGCCGCCGCCGGCTGCGTCCCTGGAAGCACAAACTCGCGGCGGTCTTGCAAAAGCGCGCGGCCGAGGGTCCGCGCGCATGAGCCCGCAACCGGATTGGCAGGCCGCCACCGCCTCCGGTCTGGCCGCGCTGGATGCCCTGGCGCCGGAATGGCTGGCGCTGTGCCGCCGTTCGGACCGCAATCAGCCTTTCTGGCATCCGGGCTGGATTCGCGCCCACGTGCTGGCCTTTGAGAAGCCCGACAGCCTGCGCTTGCTCACCGCCCGCAACCCGCAAGGGGAGTTGGGCGCGGTGCTGCCGCTGATCACCGAACTCGCCTGGCACTATGGCTTCCCCGTCCGCCGCTGGCGCGGCGCCGCCGGCGTTCACTCGCTGCGTTTTGATCTGGCCACCGCTGCCGGCGACGAGGGTGCGGCGGCCACCGATGCCATCGCCGCCTGCCTGCTCCAGAGCCACGCCTGGGACATTCTGGAGTTGCGTGATGTGCCCGCCGGCGGCCGCGCCGAGAGGTTGCTGCAGGCTGCTCTGACCGCCGGGCATCGCGTGGGCAAATGGGAGTCCATGCAAACGCCTTTCATCGCTCTCGATGTGGACGCGGTGGACAATCGCGGTCAGCCACTGCCCCGCGGGCTGCAGGGAACCAAGGCCGATTTTCGCCACCACCTGCGCCGCACCCGCCGCAAGCTGGAGGCCGAACTGGGTGGCGAGCTGCTGCTCCACGATCATGGCCGCGCCGACCCGCCGCAGCTTGCCGGTTTCCTCGATCAGTTTTATCGCGTCGAAGCCTCCGGCTGGAAGGGCCGCAACGGCACCGCCATCGCCTGCCTCCCCGCCGTGCGCCGTTTCTACGACCAGGCAGCGGCGGCGATGGCCGCCGAATCGGCGTTCGTTTTGCATCGCCTGGCGGTGGCTGAGCAGACGGTGGCCATGAGTTATAGCCTGGCGATGGGAGATGAATATTTCGCCATCAAGTGGGCCTATGACGATGCCTACGCGCGTTTCGGCGCCGGGCATCTGCTCACTGAAGCCATCCTTCGTTCTTGTGTGGCGCCCGAGGCCGCCCCACCCCGCCGCCGCTTTGATTTCACCGGCCCGGACGCCGACTACAAGCAAAAATGGACCCAGACTCGCCAATCCCATGCCTATCTTTATGTATTTCGGCGAGGGGTTCGGGGACGGTGGCTGGCCTGGCTCAAATTTAGCCTCGTCCCCTGGGCCCGCACCCGTCTGGCCCGGTTCTCCAGAAATGCTAAATTAGCGGCTGGCAGTCATGTTGCTGAACCTCCGGTATCGGCTGAGCGAACGCTGGGGTGACTGGCGTTGGGGCGTGCGCACCTATGACTATCTGTTACCGGAAGAGCTTGGCCTCAGCCAGGATGGTTGCGCCTACAGTCCCATCCCTTTCCCCTTGTTGCGCCGCCTGCTCGACCGCCTGCCGGCGGAATTGAAGCGTGGGGCGCTGATGGACTTCGGGTGCGGCATGGGCCGCGTGCTGATCGCCGCCCATCGCAGCGGCTTCCAGCGCTCCGTCGGGGTCGAGGCCTCGCCGCAACTGTGCCGCATCGCCCGTGAGAATACCCGCGGTCGGCCCATCGAGATCATCGAGGGTGACGCCGGGGCCTGCTCCATCCCCGATGACGTTACCACCGTCTTCTTTCATAATCCCTTTCGCGGCTCCACGCTGGTGGCCGTATTGCAGCACGTGGCCGAGCATGCCGCCCGCCGCCCCTGCTGGCTGGTGGTCAGCGCCCCGGCCAATTTCTATGAGGCGGCCGTCAATTGCCCTCCTTACGAACTCCTGGCCCAGGGGCATTTCCGCTATCCGCCCCAGGATTGGCTGTTTTGCCGCTTCCTCGCCAGCCAAGCCGCTCCCGCAGCCGGTCGGGGGCCCTCCCTGTAGTGCCCGCAACAGAATGCCAGACGACCGGGAGCCGCGTAACCGTCGAGGAACATCACGGGCTGGCGGGCTTGGAAGCGCTGACGCCTGCATGGCAGACGCTGTGCGAGGCTGCGGGCACCGTGCCGCTGGTCGGGCCGGCGTGGATTCGCGCCCACGTGCTGGCCTTTGAATGCGAATCGGACCTGCTGATCCTTACCGCCCGCGTGGACGGGCAGTTGGCTGGCGTGCTACCGCTCATCCGCGCCCACGCCTGGGTGCGGGGGGTTCCTGCCCGCATCCTGCGCGGCCCCGGAAACCAGAACACCACCCGCTTCGACCTCACCCTGCTGCCCGGTCCGCAGTCCGGCGCCGTGCTCGACGCCCTTTGGCATTATGTGGCTGCCCGGGGCGGTTGGGACTGCCTCCTGTTTCCCGAGGTCCCCGCCGGTGGCGCGGCCGAGGACTGGATGGCGCGGGCCGCCACCGATGGTTTCCTTACGGCCCGATGGCCCAGCAAGCAGGCCCCCTACATCCCCGTGTCTGCTGGCCAGGCCGGCGGGGAGCCCGGCATGGAGCAAACCTCGCGCGATTTTCGCGCCCACCTGCGCTGGGCCCGGCGACGGCTGGAAGATATGGGGCCCTTGAGGTGCGAGCGCCAGCTCCATCCCCAGCCCTCCGACCTGCAGGAGTTTTTCGCCCTGGAGGCGGCGGGATGGAAGGGGCACGCCGCCCATGGCAACGCCGTGCTGCGCAAGGGCCCGCAGGCGGAGCGGTTTTTCCTGGAGTTGGCCGCCGGCGCCGCGGCCGCCGGTCAGTTCGCCGTCCACCGCCTGCAGGGCAACGGCCGCCTGCTGGCCATGTCCTTCGGACTGTTTCATGCCCAGGGCTACTATTTGGTCAAAACCGCCTATGACGAACGTTACAAACGTTACTCGCCCGGGCACCTGCTCACCCAGGCCCTGGTGCGCGAGTGTGCCGCCGCCGGCCGCCCCCGCTTCGATTTCTGCGGGGAAGCCTTCGCATACGAGGAGCGCTGGACGCAGCAGCGGCTGCCCCATGCCTTCCTCTACCTGTTCCCGCCCACGGCCCGCGGGCGCCTTCTCCACAACCTTAAATTCGCCTGGCCCCGGCGCTGGCTCGGCCACCGCCCTCCTCGCTGACCGCCTCCTTCCACTGATTCTTGTCTCACTGACCTTGGGGAATGTTAGGATGAGCTGATTCCAGCCTTTGTCCTGACTCCCGGAGGTCTCTGTGAAACTGATTCCATGTCTGCGGATGGCGATGGCGATCACCGCCGGCCTGCTGCTGCTCGGCAACGCCGCCTGTGGCGGCGGCGGCGGCGCGGCGCAGAACACCACGCCTCCGGTGATCTCGGTGAGCCTGAAGGCCGACAAGGGCGCGCTCGGTCCGGGTGGCACCGCCGTGCTTACGGCCACCGTTGCCAATGATTCCAGCAATGCCGGCGTGACCTTCAGCAAACCCGCTGGTGACGCCGGCACTCTCACTCCCACCGGCGCCTTTACCGCCACCTACACGGCGGCCAACTTCACCCAGGCCGGCTCGGTGGTGATCACCGCCACCTCCAAGGCGGACCCGAGCAAAAGCGCCATCCAGACCCTTACCCTCACGCTTTCCATCA
>JBQCEU010000320.1:0-8622 GCA_051959955.1 Terriglobales bacterium
AGCCCAGCGATTGATCCCAGCTCATGGCGGCGAGGGGCGAGCCGGGGCGGGCGGCTTCGGCCTTCCAGTCGAGATAGTCCGGGTAGCTCACCGCCACGTCGCGGCCATGTGCGGTTGACTTGAGCACCACCAGTTGCCCGGCCTGCGCGAAGGGCAACGCGCGCAGCAGCTCGGCGTTGACCCAACTGAAGATGGCCGTGGTGGCGCCGATGCCCAGGGCAAGGGTCAGGATGGCGATCACGGCAAAGCCAGGGGCGCGCCGCCAACCGCGCAGGGTGTGACGCAGATCCCGGGCGGCATCGCTCCACGTCAGGGCGCGGCGTGGCAAGCGGGCCTCGACCGGCGACTCGGCGCGGGCAATGGAACGGGCCAGGTTGGCCCAGTCGCTTATCTGCGCCTCGGCGGCGGCCCGGGCCGCGGCGGGGTTCAAGCCTCGCGCCGCCGCCTCCTGCTCCGCCTGCTCCAACTGTTGCGCCAGCTCGGCCGCCACTTCGAGTTGCCGGGCGGCGGGCAGCTCCGGCAGACGCAGGCGCTCGCGGACATACGCCTCCCAGCCCCCGGGCCCGGTCATGGCAACGCCTCTCCGCCCAGCGCCACCGCGGCCATGGCCCTGAGGAAGGTGCGCCAACTGGCGCGCTGCTCCGCCAAAGCCTTGCGGCCGGCGGCGGTCAGCTTATAGAAGCGGCGGCGCCGCTCGCCCGCCTTTTCCACCCAGCGACCCTCGATCCAGCCGCGGCGCTCCATGCGGTAGAGCAGCGGATAGAGCGAGGCGACGTGGAATTCGAGCGCGCCTCCGGAACGGTGTTCGATCAGCTTGGCCAGTTCATAGCCGTGGCGGGGGCGGGCTTCGAGCAGCGCCAGCAGCAGGACTTCGGCGGCACTCTGGCCGGACTTGGGTGTGGCGTCCATATGTGGCAATCATACATATATGGGCGCGACTGTCAAGCCGCCGTCCGCGGGGGGCCAGGCCGCTGCTAGCGGTTGTGGCCGCGGTCGCCGGAACGCGGCTGATAGAAGGGCGCGTCGGGGCCAGTGCCGGGAGTATAAAGCAGCGCCTTGTCGGCGCGGGCGTAGGGCAGCACGTCGTAGAGCGGATGGGCGGGGGCGAGCGGCGCAACCCCATCGCTCACCGTGGCCGCGAAGATGCGGATGAGCGGGTTGTTGGGCAGGGTCAGCGTGCGCGCGCCGGCCGGAACCGCCAGCTCGTAGCCGAAGATGTAGCTGTAGCTGTAGGCATCGTTGCTGCCATCGGCGAGGTGGTGGTGGCTGGCGAACCAGGCCACCGGGGCGCGCTTGATGAAGCCGGGGTTGAGGCCGGCGTAGAGCTGATAGTCAAAGGTGCGTTCGCGGCCGTCGCGGGTCTTGAAGCTGGCCTTGTGGTCGCTCCAGTCGCGATAGTCCCACTGGCCAATGAGGCCGGTCCAGTCCTGGACGGTGAGCGGGGTGGATTGGGAGCCGACGGTAAACTCGGCCTTCTGGTCGCCGCTGTCGGAGGCGGCGAGCAGATAGAGGCGGGTGAAATGACCGGCGGGGAGTTGGATGGTCTGGCCGTGCGCGATGACAGCATCTTGCCCGCTGGGATCGCCCAGTTGGAAGGCAACGCCGGCGTAGTCGAGCCGGCGGGGCAGCATCTCCGCCGGATAGCTGTCGCCGTGGCCATCAAAGCCGGAACTCGAGGGCGTGTGGTCCGGGGTGGCGGCCGCCAGATCGTAGGTGAGAGCCACCGGAGCGCTGTGCATGGCCTCCTGGCCGAGCGGGGCCAGGCGCACTTCGAGCGAACGCGGCTGGTAGGGAGTAAAGCTCGCCACCACCTGGCCGTTGACGATGCGGGCAGGAGAATGGGCGGTGATGGGCTGCTCCTGGCCGTTGACTTCGCGCACGGCGAGAGCCTTCGAGGCGAAGCCGATGTGGACATCGGGTTCGGCCTGGCCGTTCAATTCCACCAGGCGGACCACAACCTCGCTTCCCTGCTCCGCCTTTTTAAGGGCGAGGACGCGAACGCGCGGGTTGTCCAGGTGCAGCAAGGAGAGCTGACGGCCGAGGGGGCCGGGATGCTTCGGGGAGCGGAAGGCCACGAGCGGCACGTTGAGGCGGTAGGCTTCCCACTCGGTGTTCGACTGGCGCCAGTCGCCGGCGTGGCCGGCGAGACCGAACTCCATGGCGTGATGGCCCCAGTCCTGGGTGGCCTGATCGCTGTAGTTGCGGTTGTGCAGGCCGGGGGTGTAGAGCAGGGTCAGGCGCAGGGTATGGTCGTTGGGCTTGTCGGAGCCGTTTTTGACATCGGTGAGCAGGGTGGCGCCGTAGGCTTCGCTGCTGTCGGTGAGGTCCACCCACTGGTGCGAGGCGACCTCGAACTGGCGATCGTTATCGTTGGGGCGCTGGATGGTGCCGATGTCCCAGTTGTAGGTGGCGACCGGGTCGGCGGCGGTGAGGGGGAAATCCGCCATCAGGGCCGATCCGCCGGTCTTCCAATCCACATGCGCGCCAAACTCCACCCGCTCGGCGCCGGCGGCCAGCGAGACTGTCTGAACAAAATGCGAGCCTTCGCTGTCGCGGGTGATCTCGACCGCGACCCGTGCCGGGCCATTTTCGCTGACCCGAATCTGCGCCGGGCCGCTGACGTAGGCGCGGGGCGGCTTTTTCTGGTCGTTCCAGTCCATGTTCCAGGCGGGCCACACCGAGGGCGCCTCGCTCTGGAAGGAGAGCCGCATCGGTGCAGCCAGCAGCTCCTTGCCCAACTGCTTGTCGAAGATGCTGGAGACGTCGCCGGCATCGTTGATTGCGACCCGGTAGCGGGCATTCTCGAGCGAGTGGCTGGTGACCTTCAGGCCGGAGGCGGCCGGCCGGGCGGCAGGCGCGACGCTGTAGACGGCGTAGCCGGTGGGCGGCGCGCTGGCGACAAAGACCACCGTTCCGTCGGCATCCACCTGCGCCGGAACGCTCTGGCCGTCAGGGCCGGTAACCCGCACGGCGTGGGGCTGGCCCTGGGGGGGGCTGAGCTTGACCGCGACCGGATCCCGCCGGGCGATGTTGAGCGGGTTGAAGACCACCACGGGCTGTCCGGCCACCGCGGTGTCCAGCTTGCGGGCAACGGTGTCGCTCGAGGTCTCCAGCACCGAGGCCAGTTGGTTGGCGACAATGGTGTCATCGTTCCAGGAGTACTTGTAGCTGCTGGCTTCGGCGGTGCCGGCCATGATGTCGTGGAACTGGCCGCCGAGCAGCAGGCGCCAGGCATGGTTGAGGCGATCCTGGGGATAGGCTTGGCCGAGCAGTTGAGCCCCCACGGCGGATTCCTCGGCGGCGTGGGCCAGGATTTCGTTCTTGCGGTTCCAGCGCTTGTGGGCGGCCTCGGAGGTGAGCGAGCCGGCGGAGTGGTTGATCAACTCCAGATCCCCGGTGTAGCGCGGCAGCCGGGAGAGATCGAGGTTTTTCATGTCCAGGAACATCGAGTCGGTGTCGGCCCACTCGACGTGGATGGGGCCGTTGCCGACCTGCTCCACCGGCCCGAAGGTCTCGGGTTGACCGCGGCGGCGGGGATTGGGCAGGGCAATGCGGCCCTTGTCTATGATCGCTTCCATGATCTTCACCGACTCTTCGTCGGGAGCGCCGCCTATGTCGCCGGTACCGACATAGTGATAGTCGGTGTAGATGCCGGTGAGTTGTCCGTCAATGGTGACGGCGTCGCGGCCGCCGCCGTAGGGTACGAGGCGGGTGAGCGGGTTCACGCTCAGGTCGCTGTCCACGCCGCCGTCATAGCTGCCGGGATTGACCGCACCCAGAATGCTGGCGCCGTCGGGGCCGGTCCAGACGCCGACGTTGAAGGGGATGCCTTCGGGCGTCTTTTCCGGCGAATCCGGTCCGCCGACGCGCGCCGCCGGCTGCCAGCCGGCGTTCAGCTTCTGGGTGGAGAAGCCCAACAGACCGGCGTGGCTGAGGATGCTGGGCAGCGACGCCGGGAAACCGAAGCAGTCGGGGAGCATGTAGTCCACCGCCGCCGTGCCGAACTCCTTGCGGAAAAACTCATTGCCGTACAGCACCTGGCGCAGGATGCTCTCGGCGTTGGGGCTGTTGACATCGTTTTCTTCCATCGAGGCCCCGCCCGGGAACCAGCGACCGGCGGCGATGTACTTCTTCAGCTCGGTGTAGCGCTGGGGGTAGTACTCCTTGAACATCTCATAACGGTTGGCGCCGGTGAAGTTGAAGACGTAGTGGGGGTACTTCTGAATGAGAGCGAAGTTCCGATCCAGCGTGTCTTTCAGGTACTCATTGATGACCTGGGGATAGTCCCAGCGCCACTCGGTGTCGAGATGGGCGTAGCCGACGACGAACAGCGTCGGGGTTTTGGTCAAGTCGGGGGCGCCGGCGGGCGCCTTTTTGGCGACTTCGGCCAGCACCACCGGCGGCTCGCTGCTCGCCGCAGCCGGCGTCGGCGCCGGCGGGGCGATCTTGGAGGCGGGCATCTGCGCCGCCAGGGCGGCGGCCAAACTCAGGGCAATACATCCGACAGTGACAGAGGTGCGCATGGATCGGGTTCTCTCCCCCGCACAGGATACAGCAATCATGACGGTGACGCTATAAGTGCCAACCGCCGTCGAGGGTGAGAGTCGAGCCGGTGGTGAAGCCGGCGCCGCCCAGCAGGAAGGCGATTACCTCGGCCATTTCCCTGGGCTGGCCCATGCGGCCCATGGGGGTGCGGCGGACGATCTCGTCCACCCGCGGCTGGAAGGCAGGGCCGCGGCCGCGAATCTCCTCGGTGTCAATCAAGCCGGCCAGCAGGGCGTTGACGCGCACCCGCGGGGCGAGGCGGCGGGCGAGGTATTCGGTAAGCACCGGGACGGATCCCTTGCTGAGCACGTAGTAGGACGAGCTGCCGTCGCCGCGGGCGGCGCTGCCGCTGCCGATGTTGACGATGGCCGCGAGGGTGGGGGCGCGCTCGGCGGCGAGGAGCGCCAACTGCAGTGGTGCCCGCAGGTTGACGGCGAGGGCCTGCTCGAACAAGGCCGCATCCCAAGGCGCGGCGGGGGCGCCGGTGGAGAAGCCGGCCGTGGCGCCCTCACTCGCCCCCAACGGGGTCAGGGCGGCGTTATTGACCAGAAAGTCCAACCGGCCGAAACGTTCCAGCACATGGGTGAGCAGGGCGTCGGCCGTATCGGCGCGGGCGAGGTCGGCGGCGAAGGCGCCGCCCTGGCGCTGATGGCGCGCCACGCGGGCGCCCAAAGCTTCCAAGGCATCGGCAGCGGCGGCGCCGATGCCCCGGCGGGCGCCGGTTACCAGGGCGACTTTTCCGGCAAGGTCCACGCCTTTCATTCTAGTGGCATGCGCTACCATGAAAGGCGATGAACAAAGTCCTGCCCAGCGCCGCTGCGGCGGTGGCCGACATTCCCGACGGCGCCACGGTGATGATCGGCGGGTTCGGCCTGTGCGGCAACCCGGAGAACCTGATCGCCGCCCTGCACGCCCAGGGGACCAGAAACCTCACCGTCATCAGCAACAACGCCGGCATTGACGCCGAGGGCATCGGCATTCTGCTGGCCGCGGGCCAGATCCGCAAGATGATCGCCACCTATGTGGGCGAGAATTCGATCTTCGAGGCACAGGCGCGCAGCGGGCAACTGGAGACGGAATTGGTGCCGCAAGGCACCTTCGCCGAGCGTATCCGCGCTGCCGGGGCGGGCATTCCGGCGTTTTTCACCCCGGCGGGAGTGGCGACCGTGGTGGCAGAAGGTAAAGAGAGTCGCGAGTTTGGGGGCCGCACTTATCTGATGGAGCGGTGGCTGAAGGCCGACTTTGCCCTGATCAAGGCTTACCGGGGAGACCGCTGGGGCAACCTCACCTATCGCAAGACCGCGCGCAACTTCAATCCGGTGATGGCCACGGCGGCACGGGTCACCATCGCCGAGGTGGAGGAATTGGTGGAACCGGGTGGGCTGGATCCTGAATGCATCGTCACCCCGGCCGTCTACGTGAAACGCATGATTGTAGGCCGCGCCTACAAGAAGCCCATCGAGCGGCGCACGCTCAGCGCCTGAAGCCATGTCCGACCACGACAAACGCGTCCGCATCGCCCGCCGCATCGCCCAGGAGCTGCGCGACGGCTACTTCGTCAATCTGGGCATCGGCCTGCCCACCCTGGTGGCCAATTACGTCCCCCCGGGCATCGAGGTGGTGCTGCAATCGGAAAATGGCATGCTGGGCGTGGGGCCTTATCCCCGTGCCGGCCAGGAAGACGCCGATCTGATCAATGCCGGCAAGGAGACGGTGACCGAAATTCCAGGCACGTCCTATTTTTCCAGCGCCGATTCGTTCGCCATGATCCGCGGCGGTCACATTGACATGGCGGTGATGGGAGCGATGGAAGTGGCCGAAAACGGCGATCTGGCCAACTGGATCATCCCCGGCAAGATGATCAAGGGCATGGGTGGCGGCATGGATTTGGTGGCTGCCGCACAGCGGCTGTACATCGCCATGGAACACACCACCCGCGACGGCAAGCCCAAGATACTCCACCGCTGTCGTCTACCGCTTACCGGCGCCGGCGTGGTGGACTATATCGTGACCGAAAGGGCTTTTATCCGCGTGACTGGGCAAGGCTTGGTGGTAGAGGAGCTGGCGCCGGGGCTAAAGCTGACCGACGTTCAGGCGGCCACCGAAGCCAAGCTGCACGCCGGCCCCGGCCTGACCTGCTAGCCGTTATTGGCCGGCGCCGGCCAGCACTTGCACCTCCACCTGGGTGCCACCGTCGAGGTGAAAGTTGTCCTTTGGGCTCTGGATAATGCCACCCAGGTCTGTACCGGTGCCGTTGAAGGTGTTCATCAGCGCATAGGAGATGGGCTTGCCGTCGCTGGAGTGGTCCCAGCCGTTCCCGGCGTTGGATTGCATGCTCACCCCCGTCATGGGTATACCCGAACCGCCCATTTCGGTTGGAATCGAAACCTGGCTGGCGTTTAGGCTTTCATCCACCATGACATGCATAATGGCGCCACGCAGGTGCAGCAGCACCGCTCCCTTTTTGTCGGTGGCTTGTGTGAACAACACGCCGATCTTGCCCGAGCTGCCGTGATTGGATTCGTCCACTTCGGTGACCGTGCCTTCGAGCAGGCTATTCTTGGGCAACACCACGGTATCGCCGTTCTTGATCTCTTCCTTGATCTGGGCTTCGACCTTGTCGCCCACCTTCGATTTCTTGGTGTCGAGCTTGGTCTTCAACTGCACCTTGATCTTGGTGGACGGCTGCAGAGACGGGGTGGACTGGGCGGCCGCGGGCAGCACGGCCGGGGCAACCAACGCTGCCATGACCATGGTTGACAAACACCAGGACAAACGCATGGCTTACACCTCCTGGCCACTATCTTACGCCAGAGCGCAAGGCCCCGGGCCTCGGCTATGATGAAACCCCATGGCCGCCGCGCTTCCCTACCCTTTTGACCACCGAAAGGCCGTCCGCCACCTGCGTCAAAGCCATCCCCGGATGGAGGAGCTGATCGGCCGGGTGGGCCGGTTTCGGTTGCCGCTCGATCAGCAGGCCAGCCCTTATGAGGCCCTGTTCCGCTCGATTCTGTACCAGCAATTACACGGCAACGCAGCCGCCGCCATCCTGGGCAGGGTGAAAGAGCAACTTGGCAACGGCGGCATCCCACGCCCGGCGGTGATGCTGGCGGCGAACGACGACGCTTTGCGCGCACCGGGGCTGTCGCGGCAGAAGATCGCCGCCCTGCGCGACCTGGCGGCCAAGGCGGAGACGGGCATTGTCCCTGGCTGGGAGGAGATTCAGCATCTACCGGACGCCGAGATCGTGGCCCGGCTAACCCAGGTGCGCGGGGTGGGTGAGTGGACGGTCCACATGCTGCTGATCTTTCGCCTGGGAAGGCCCGATGTGTGGCCGACGCTCGATTACGGCGTGCGCCACGGCTACCAACTCGCCTTTCGCAAGCGCCGTATGCCCACGCCCAAGGAATTGACCAAGGCGGGCGAACCCTGGCGCCCCTACCGCAGCGTGGCCGCCTGGTACTTCTGGCAACAGGTGGGGCTAAGCCGCGGCGATTAGGCCGACAGCGGCCCGCCTCGGTAGCTAAAAACTCAACCGAGCCGAAAACTGAATCTCGCGCGGCGTGAGCTGCGAGCTGAGACCGTTGGAGCTCGAACCCAAGCTCACGGGTGCGGTTGTGCCGTTGCCGTAGGTGCCGTTGAAGCTGACGAAATTGCCGTGATTGAAGACGTTGAAGGCCTCCATCCGCAGCCGCAGACGGTAGTTTTCGCCCAGCCGGAAAGGCCGCTCGACAAAGGGGTCGAAGGAGTAGATCGGGGTGCCGGTGCCGGAGTTGCGGGCGATGACCACGCCGTTGATTACCGGCCGGTCACCCGCTTCCCGTCCATCGCCACCGTTGGAGGTTCCGGTCACAAGGTTGTAGGGCGTGCCGGAGGCCAGGGTGGCGATGCCGCCGACCGTAATCTGGAATGGTGCGGCATAGAGACCGCTGACAACCAGCCGGTGGCGCTGGTCGAAGATGGTGTTGCCCTTCTCCGCCAAGCCGGTCACCGCCGGGTCGTTGGGCGCCTGCTTGGTGGTGTCCGGATCCACGGTGCTGAGCGCGTGCGACCAGGTGTAACTGATCAATCCCTGCA
>JBQCEU010000321.1:0-3119 GCA_051959955.1 Terriglobales bacterium
GGGTGTCGCTGCTTCTGGTGCTTGTGGAGCGGCGCAAAAGACCGGGTTTCGGGGTGTGGGTTTTGGGGTTAGCGAAGGCTCGGGTGGGGAGGCGACGGGAGAGGGCGGCCGTTAGGCGGCCAAGTCCGCCCTCGTAATGCGCAGGCCGTTGAGGTTGCCGAGGACGGTGAGGCCCATGCGGGCGGGGTCGAAACTTTCGCGGGTGATCTGCTGCACGTCCTCGGCGGTGACCTTTTCGATGCGGTCGAGCAGCTCGTTCATGCCGATGAAGCGGTTGAAGTAGATCTGCTGGCGGGCGAGGTTCGACATGCGGGCGCCGGTGGACTCGAGGCCCAGCATCAGGCTGCCCTTGAGGTTGTCCTTGGCGCGGCGCAGCTCGTCCTCGGGCACCGGTTGGGTGCGGATTTCCCGCAGCTCCTTGACGATGAGATCCACCACCTGGCGCACGCTGCGATTGCTGGTGCCGGCGTAGACGCCGAACAGGCCGGTGTCGCTGTAGGGGCTGAGGTCGCTGAAGACGGCGTAGGCCAGGCCCTGGCGCTCGCGGATGTTCTGGAAAAGGCGCGACGACATCCCGCCGCCGAGCACGGTGTTGAGCACCGACCAGGCGTAGCGCTGTTCGCTCATCAGCGACTGCGCGGGCAGGCCGAGGCAGATCTGCACCTGCTCCAGTTGCTTCTTGTTGCGCATCACGATGCGGGCGTGGGTGGCCGGGGTCACGTCGCGGTGGCCGTTGGGGACCGGCTTCATGCCCTCGAACCAGTGCCGCGCCAGCTCCACCAGCCGTTCGTGCTCGAGGTTGCCGGCGGCGGCGATCAACAGATTGTCGGGCGAAAAGCAGGCGCGGTAATACTCGTGCACCGACTTCTGCTCCAGCCGCTGGACCGATTCCTTGGTGCCCAGAATGGGGCGGCCGAGGGAGTGGTCTTTCCAGAAGTTCTGGGTGAAGATTTCGTGGACGAGGTAGTCGGGGTTGTCCTCATCCATCTTGATCTCCTGCAGGATGACCCCCTGCTCGCGCTCGATGTCCTCCTGGCGGAACAGCGGGTTGAGCACCAGGTCGGCCAGCACCTCGAAGGCCAGGCCCACGTGTTCGTCGAGCACCTTGGCGCTGAAGCAGACGTTTTCCTTGGAGGTGAAGGCGTCGAGGTTGCCGCCGATGGAGTCCACCGAGCGGGCAATCTCCTCCGCGCTGCGATGGCTGGTGCCCTTGAACACCATGTGCTCGACGAAGTGGGTGATGCCGTTCAACTCGGGCACTTCCCGCCGCGAGCCGTTGAGCAGCCAGATGCCCATGGTCACCGATCGCACATGGGGCATGCGCTCGCTGACGATGGTGAGACCATTGTCGAGGACGGTGCGGGCGATCTGCTGCGATTCCTGGACGGCAGAGGGGATCGGGCTGGGTCCGGGGCTCGACATGCTGCTCATATTGTGGCACATCCGGGGGCCGGGGCGGTTACCCATGGGTCAGTAATTAGGCAAAGAAAACAAAGGGGTTATAATTGCATTGGCGATGGATACAGCACTCGATCTCGAGTTGGACGAATGGCGCTCCCGAGTGCCGAAGCTGGGCCTGCCTGCCTACCGTGGGCAGCAAATTTTTCGGGCGTTGCAGCAGGAGTGCGTGCCGGGCTGGGAGGGGGTGCGGCAGCTCAAGCCGGAAGATCGAGAGAGGCTGGCGGCACTATATTCCATCCATTGGCCCAGCATTGCGCAGCGGGTGCGGTCGGAGGATGGCACCATCCGCTACCTCTTGCAGTTGACGGACGGCAAGCAAGTGGAAGCGGTGTATCTACCGGACGAGGAGTTTGATAGTGCCGGAAGTTTGCTCCACAAGCGGACGACGTTTTGTGTCTCCAGCCAGGTGGGCTGCGCCGTCAACTGCCAATTTTGCCTTACCGCGACGCTGGGATTGAGCCGCAGCCTGACGGCGGCGGAGATTGTGGGCCAAGTGCTGGTGCTGCTGCGGGAACACGGCCTGCGGCCGGGACGCGGTTTGGACCGGGTCAATCTGGTGTTCATGGGGCAGGGCGAGCCGTTCCTGAACTATGCCAACCTGGTACGGGCACTGAGGGTGCTGACCAGCGACAGCGGGGCAGGGCTGGCGGCGCGGCGGATCACGGTTTCAACCTCGGGGATTGTGGACAAGATTCGGCGCTGGGGGCGGGAGGAGTTTCCCCGCGGGCGGCCGCGGCTGGCGATTTCGCTCAATGCCTCCGATGACGAGCAACGGCAGCGGCTGATGCCCCTGCATGCAGGGCAGGGCGGGATGACCGGGCTGCTGGCGGCGGTGCGGGAATTCCACTACCAGCCGCGGGAGCACATCACCTTCGAGTACGTGCTCCTGGCGGGCGTAAACGACAGCGACGCGGATGCCGGCCGGGTGTTGGAGTTGCTGCGCGGCCTGCCGGCCAAAGTGAACCTGATCGCCTGGAACATGGGCGGCGGACTGCCTTTCCATTCGCCCGATCGGGAGCGGGTGCTGGGGTTTCAGAGCAAGCTGGTGGCGGGCGGGCTGGCGACCTACATTCGCCGTCCGCGGGGACGCGACATCTACGCCGCCTGCGGGCAGTTGGCGGCGCGCGCTGCGCGGGTGGGGGCGTTCGCTGCGCGAACGGGGGCTCCGGCTAGGGCTCGATTTCCACCACTTTTTCGCGAGCTGTGAAACCGAGCACGATGCGCACCCGCGAGGGCGGGATGCCAAGGTGCTCGGCCAAGGCGCGTTCGATGGCGCGGTTGGCGCGCCCGCCGTCGGCGGGAGCGGTGACGGCGACGGCGAAGCGCGGCTGCGAGCTGCCTTCGCGGGGAGGCAGAGGCTCGACCGCGGTCTTGCGGGCACCGGGTTTGGCACGCACGGCGATCCGCATGGTCACTCCCGCGCGGCCGCCGGACGGACGTCGCCGGAGACTACGGTGCGCAACTCGCCCGAGGGCGTGCGCACGAGCAGGAAGCCGGAGGGGTCGAGGCCGGCGGTGATGCCGCTCCAGGCGCCTTCGACGGTGACGTTCAAGCCGCGGGCATAGCGGCTGCGCGCTTCGAACTCGCGGCGCAGGAGGGCGTCGGCGGCCCCGCCCCGGCACCAGTCGCGATAACGGCGCTCGAGAGCGGTCAGCACG
>JBQCEU010000322.1:0-2879 GCA_051959955.1 Terriglobales bacterium
GCAGCAGCCATCGCAGCCCTAGCATGGCCAGCATGGCCAGCCCGGCGCTCTGAAAAACATCCGACTGCCACAGCGTCCCCTGCACATAGTTGTTGGCAAAGCCGGCGAAAAACAGAAACAGCCCGTTGGCGGCGATGCGCGCCTCGTCCCCGCGGTTGCGGGCGGTGATGTGCCACAGGTTCATGCCCGTGGAGGCGAAAAACAGCACCGAACCCTGGGTGGCGATCGAGAGCCAGGTGTAATTGGGAAACGGCACATGCGCCAGGATCATCAGCAGGCAGGCCAGTCCTTTGATCATGTCCACGGCAAAGTCGCGCTCCATCTGAACGCCGGGGCGCGGCACGGGCATGGAAAGAGCGGCAGGCATGCGGGACGAACCGGGCGGGTACTATACAATCATCACTCATGCCTCCGATCGTGCGCGCGGAAAACCTTGTCAAGAACTACATGGTCGGCCAGGTGCAGGTCCACGCCCTCCGGGGAGTGTCGCTGGCGGTCGAAGCAGGGGATTTTGTGTCCATCGTGGGAGCTTCCGGCAGCGGCAAAAGCACCCTGCTGCACGTGCTCGGCGGCCTGACGCAGCCGACATCCGGCCAGGTCTTCATCGAAGGCACCGAGTACGGTTCGCTCTCCGACGGCGGCCGCACGGCGCTGCGCCGCAAGGCCATCGGCATTGTCTTCCAAAAATTCAACCTGCTGCCCACCCTCGATGCCCTGGGCAACATCGAGATCGCGCGCGAGATCGCCGGCGAGCGCGGCATCCCGCCGGAGTACCTGCAGCGGCTGGTCAAGCTGCTGGGCATCGGCGAGCGTCTCCACCACCGCCCCACCCAGCTCTCCGGCGGCGAGCAGCAGCGGGTGGCCATCGCCCGGGCGCTGATCAACCAGCCGCGCATTCTGCTCGCCGATGAGCCCACCGGCAACCTCGACTCCGAGAACAGCGAGGCGGTGCTGGCGGTGCTGCTGGAGCTGAACCGCACCCTGGGTCAGACCATCCTGATGATCACCCATGATCCGGCGGCGGCTTCCATCGCCCACCGCGTGCTGCACATGCGCGACGGCCATCTTCTGGACGCGTGAGCGCCATGGAGTTTCTGCTCCACGGGCACGAATTCAACCTCAAGGGCGGCAACCGCGGCTTCTTCACCACCCGCCTGCGCGACAATCTCGACACACTGCTCGCCGGCTGCGAATGCAGGGTGGGCATGCGCGGCCTGGGTCTGGTGGTCACCTGCCCCGCCGAACGCGGCGCCGAGGTGCGACAGCGCCTGGATCGCGCTTTGGGCGTGCAGACCATTGTCGCCGGCGAGCGCACCGCCGCCGATCCGGCGGCGATTGCGCCGGTGGCTCTGGCCATGATCGCCACCCAGGAAGGCCCCAGTTTCGGCCTCAACGTGTTGCGGCCCGACAAGGCGCTGACGCTGACCTCCTACGAGGTCGCGGTCTTCGTCGGCCGCTATATCGAAGAGAAGCTGGGCCTGGAGGTCAATCTCAAGTCGCCCGCCCGCCGCTGCACCATCGTGCTCAGCCGCCAGGGGGCCTTGGTCAGCCCCGCCCCCGAGCCCGGCCCGGGCGGCATGCCCGCCTCCACCGCCGGCCGCCTGCTGGGCCTGCTCTCGAGCGGCTTTGACTCTCCCGTGGCCGCCTACCGCATGATCCGCCGCGGAGCGCGCGCCCCGCTGCTGCACTTCCACGCGCCGCCGGGCGCCGGCCGCGGCTCCAGCCTGCCGCCGGTGGAAGCCCTCGCGCGGGCGCTGACCCGCTACCAGCTCCACACCCGCCTTTATCTCTGCCCGTTCCTCCCCATCCAGCAAGCCATCGTGGCCAACACTCCGGCGCCTTACCGCGTGCTGCTCTATCGCCGCATGATGCTGCGCATCGGCGCCGCGCTGGCGGAGCAGATCCACGCCCACGGCCTCATCACCGGCGATTCGCTCGGCCAGGTGGCCAGCCAGACGGTGCTCAATCTCGAAGCCGTGAGCGCGGCCGTGCACACCCCCATCTACCGCCCGCTGATCGGCGACGACAAGGTCGCCATCCAGGCCGAAGCGCGCCGCATTGGCACCTTCGACATCTCCAGCGAACTCTCCGAAGACTGTTGCAGCGCCTTTCTCCCCCGCAGCCCCGCTCTGGCCTCATCCGCTCAGGAGCTCGAGCAGGCCGAGTCCGCCCTCGACATTGAATCCCTCGTCCGCGACGCCCTGTCTGGCCTGCAAACGCGCCGCTTCACCCTCGTGAACGGGGCCCCCGAAGAGCACCCCTGACCCCCGCTCACCCCTCACCCCTCAGCCCTGCCTTCTCACCCTGCCCGCCAGCGCGCTTGCCGCTGCAGGAAGGCCAGAATCTCCGCCACGGCGGCATACAGCTTGCCCGGGATGGGGTTGCCGATCTCGACGTAGGCGAACAGGGCGCGCGCCAGCGGCCGGTTCTCGACGATGGGCACGCCGTGGAACACCGCCAGCCGCCGGATGCGCGCCGCCAGCAGATTGCGCCCCTTGGCCACCACCACGGGCGCGGCCATGGTCTGGGGATCGTAGCGCAACGCCACGGCGAAGTGGGTCGGGTTGGTGACCACCACGGTGGCGTGCGGCACCTGCTGCATCATGCGGCGGCGGTGCATGGTGCGCTGAATGCGCCGGATGCGGCCGCGGGTTTCGGGATTGCCCTGGGTCTCCTTGGTGTCTTCCTTGACCTCCTGCTTGGTCATCTTGAGCGAGTTTTCGTGACTGCGCTTTTGCAGGAAGTAGTCCACCACCGCCCAGGCCAGCAGCACCGCGCCCCCGCGCCACGCCATGGCGATCACCAGGCTCAGCATCCAGGCCAGTGCGGTGGAAGTATCCATATTTCCGGCGCGCACCATCTGTCCCCAATTGGTGGCC
>JBQCEU010000323.1:0-3596 GCA_051959955.1 Terriglobales bacterium
ACCTGCGCGCGGTCGTGGTAGTCAAAACTGGGCCGGGCGCAGAAGAGTTCGATGCCAGCGGCGCCGGCGCGGTGCAGCAAGTCGAGGTGCTGCGGCGTCAGGCGCTGCCGCCGGAAGAGGTGGGTGGAGACGGAAATCGCCATAACCAGCTAATAGGCGATGGCGGCTCCGTCGGCGCGCGGGTCGGTGGCGGCGAGCCGCAGGCCGGTCTTGGGGTCAATCTGGATGGCCTCCACATCGCACCAGGTGCGGCCGATCTCCAGCGGATAGCCCATCTGCTTGAGCAGCGCGATGGTGTCCGGCGAGAACCGGCTCGGTCCTTCCAGATACACCGTTTCCGGCATCCACTGCTGGTGGAAACGCGGCGCGTCCACCGCCTGTTGCACGTTGAGGCCGAAATCCAGCACGTTGGTCAACACCTCGAACACCGAGGTGATGATGCGCGGTCCGCCGGGCGAGCCCAGCACCAGCGCCAGCTTCCCGTCCTTGCTTACGATCGTCGGCACCATGGACGACAGCGGCCGCTTGTAGGGCTCGATGTCGTTTACTTTTCCCTGGATCAGGTTGAAGCCGTTGGGCGCACCCGGTTTGGATGTGAAATCGTCCATCTCGTCGTTGAGCAGGAACCCCAGGTGGCCGGCGGTCACGCCCGATCCATAGCCGAAGTTGAGCGTGTAGGTGACGGCCACGGCATCGCCGGCCGGGCCTACCACGGAAAAGTGCGTGGTTTCGTTCGATTCCCAACCCGGAACCGGCCCGGCGCCCACTGCGCTGCTCAGGCTGGCGCGGTCGGCCTGGACGCTGGCCCAGCGCTGCTTGGCATAGCTGGGGCTGAGCAGGGTGGCCATCGGGATTTTGACGAAATCCGGGTCGCCCAGATACTGGGCGCGGTCGGCCATGGCCCGCCGCTGGGCTTCAATTTCGTCATGCAGGGCCGCCGCCGAATCCATGCCCGCCTGCACGAAGTGTGAATTGTCGAGCATGTTCAGCATCTCGACGATGGCCACGCCCCCCGAGGAGGGCGGCGGCGAGGTGAGAATGTCGTAGCCGTGGTAGCTGACCGCGAGCGGCGTCCGCCACTTGGCCTGGTAATGGGCCATGTCGGCGGCGGTGATCAGCCCGCCATTGGCCTTCTCGAACGCCGCCAGTTCCCCGGCGATCCGTCCCTTGTAAAAGGCGTCCGCCCCGCCCTGGGCGATGGCCTTCAGCGTGGCGGCCAGCTCCGGCTGCTTGAACACATCGCCCGCCTGGTAGTAGTTGCCGTCGCGCTGGAACACCCGCCGGCTATCGGGAAACAGCGGCAGGTTGCGGGCGTGGCGGAAGCCGTTGGCTTCCTCGGTGTCGAGCACGAAGCCCTGCTCCGCCAGCCGGATGGCCGGCGCCATGTCCTGCGCCAGCGTCAGTTTCCCCAGCCGCTTCTGCGCCGACACCAGCCCCGCCACCGTGCCGGGAATGCCGGAGGCCAGCATCCCCACCGTGCTCCGGCCCTTGACGATGTTGCCCTGGGCGTCCTGGTACATGGTGGGCGAAGCCTTGCCCGGCGCTTCCTCGCGGAAATCCACGAAGAAGTTGGACCCGTCCGCCTGGCGGATGAGCATGAAGCCGCCGCCGCCGATATTGCCCGCCGACGAGTGCGTCACCGCCAGCGCGAAGCCCACCGCCACGGCGGCATCCACGGCATTGCCGCCCTGCTTCAGGATCTCGATGCCTGCCCGGGTGGCGTTCACTTCGGCGCTGGCCACCGCGCCATGGGCGCCGGTAACAGGATAGTGATCGGCAAACAGGGGGACAGTCAGCGCGGCAGCCACCGCGCAGGCAAGCAGCGACTTGGTCATGGCACCCCTAGCATACGGCAGGAATTGCGCGAATCCCATATCAAACCTCTTGCGGCCGCCATCGCTTTCGGGTATTCAAGTACCAGCGAATTTCCATCGCGCCATGGACCAGCCGCAATACTCCCGGGAACAACTGCTGCGCATGTTGCATCTGGAGCCGCGGCAGTTGGGTCATTGGGAAAAGCTCGGCCTCTTCCCCCGGCAGGAGACCTATGGCTGGCGCGATCTGCTGCGCGCCCGGGCGCTGCGCCAGTATGACACGGCCGACATTTCTCCGCGGGCCGTGCAGCGCAGTCTGGAGGCCATCCGCCAACGCGATCCCAAGTTGAACGATCCGCTGGAAACCGCGCAATTGGGCGTATTTGCCGGCCGGGTCGAGCTCCACTTCGGCGGCGTATACATGGACGCGCTCAGCGGCCAGTTGCGGCTGCCGTTTGAAGCCGGCGGCCCAGGACTCCAGCCGCCGCTCACACCGCCGCCGGCCACCCAGCGGCAGAGACAGCGCGAGGAGGCGGAACAGTGGTTCGCCTTCGCCCTGTCGCTCGAAGGCGAGCCCGAACTGCGCGACCAGGCCCTGGCCGCCTACGAACACTGCCTGCAGCTTGACCCCGGCTTCACCAGCGCCTACATCAACCTGGGCACGCTGCGCTACCACCAGAAGGATTTCGCCGGCGCCGAACAGTGCTACCGCGGCGCCCTCGGCCTCGACCCCGACTACGCCCTGGCCCACTTCAATTTGGGCAACGTGCTGGATGAGACCGGCCGCCTGCAGGAGGCGATCGAGGAGTATCAGGCCGCGGTGCGCCTGGTGCCCAGCTACGCCGACGCCCACTACAATCTGGCGCTGGCCTTCCAGCGCCTGGGCCAGCCGCGCCGCGCCGTGCCCCACTGGCGGCAGTATCTCGGCCTCGACCGCGGCAGCGCCTGGGCCGAGCACGCCCGTGCCCAGCTCAAACAAACGCTGGAGCGCGACACACTCAAGCTGGTCAATGCCGGCGCCGGCCGCCGCAGCTAGAGCAATTTGCGGAACTGGTTGGCGCGCTCGAATTCCTGGCGCAGCTCCGGCTGGCGCAGCGACTGCCGCAGGGTTGCCAGCCGCTGTTCCAGCGCCTCCAGCGTCGCGGCGATCGGCGCGGCATTGGTATGGGCAATGTCGCGCCACATGGAAAATGGGCTGGCCCCCAGCCGGGTCATCTCCCGCATGGCGCGTCCCCCGATGGCCCGCAACTGACCCCGCGCCTCCGCCGACGCGCCAAACTCATCCTCGAGCGTCGCCGCCAGTGCGGTGGCGAGAAATTGCGGCAGGTGGCTGGCCCAGGCCACCAGTTCGTCATGCTGGTTGGGATCGAGGTCGAGGGTGCGGCACCCCATGCGTGCCACCCAAGCGCGCCACTGCCGGCTCCCTTCGGTTTCCGCCCCCACCGGCGTCCACAACCACATGGCGCCTTCAAAGAGCCCGGCCGTGGCCTGCGTCGCGCCCGGCAGTTCCCTGCCCGCCATGGGATGACCTGGCAGAAATGCCGCCCGCCCGGCCCGGTTGTAAAGTGGTCCGGCAGCCGCGCACAGCCGCGCCTTGGTGCTGCCCACGTCGGTCAGCAACTGCTGTTCGCCCAGCACCGGCGCCAACCGCTCCATCCACTCCAAAATCGCCAGCACCGGCGTGGCCAAAACCACCACGTCGCTCGCCTTGGCTGCCAGGATCGGATCCTCGGCGATCGCGTCCAGCGCGCCGGCGCGCAGCGCCAGCCTGGATTCCTCCGG
>JBQCEU010000324.1:0-4310 GCA_051959955.1 Terriglobales bacterium
GACGTGCATGGCCAGGGCGCTGTGCACTTCGCTCCAATTGTTGGCCCGCAGAGCGGCGCCCAGGCTGGGGCTGGCGGCGATCGCCAAGGCTTCGTCCTCGGCGTTGTCGGAGACGAATTTGGTGAGCAGCGCCATGGTGGCCTGGTTGTCGTCGCGCACCGTGACCACGGGCTGGCTGAACCATTTGTCGAGGGTGCGGTTGATCAGGCCGTAGGTGAAGCCGAACATGCAGATGACCGGCGTGAGACTCAGCGCCAGGGCGCCGATGACCAGCTTGGTCTTGAGCCGCGCGCCCAGCATGTTGGCGCGGCGTTCGGCGAGCAGCTTCAGCACCTGGCGGGTGAGCACCAGGATGAGCACCATGGCGGCGAGAAAGCTGAGGGTGGAGAGGAAAAACAGCAGCCAGGTGTTTTCCGGGCTGGCCTGAAAATGCAGGCTGAAGGCCTGGGGCCAGAACAGCACCACGATCACCGCCGCCAGGGCCAGCGCCATGATCGCCACCCGCCGCGTGCGCGGCCGTTGGGGAACCCAGGCGGTCATACCGGAGCCGCCGGCAACAGCGGCTGCAGCGGGCAGGCGCGGCAGTCGGGGGCGGATTTGCGGCAGAAATGTTTGGCGGTTTCGACCAGAAAGGCGTGCAGGTGCGCGTACACGCGCGGCTCGCGCGGCAGGCC
The DNA here is from genome assembly GCA_051959955.1 of Terriglobales bacterium. Taxonomy (GTDB): domain Bacteria; phylum Acidobacteriota; class Terriglobia; order Terriglobales; family SCQP01; genus SCQP01. The sequence continues at coordinate 675 of JBQCEU010000324.1, forward strand.
GGCCTCGACCCAGGCGCGCGAGGTGGGGAGGCGGTGGCGCGCCAGGATGCGGCGGGTGTAGGCATCCATGACGAAGCTGGGGTGACGGCCGGCGAACAACAGGATGGCGTCGGCGGTCTCCTCGCCGATGCCGTGCACGCCCAGCAGTTGTTGCCGGGCAACGGCGGTGGGCTGGGCAAACAGGCGCGTCAGGCTGCCGCCGTGGGTGGCGTCGAGCCAGGCGACGAAGCCGCGCAGCCGTTTCGCCTTCTGGCGCCAGCAACCTGAGCTGCGGATCAGCCGGCCCAGTTCCGCTTCGCTCAGGCCGCGCACCCCGGCAAGCGACAGGCAGCCGGCGGCGCGCAACGCCGCCAGCGCCAGGACCACGTTGCTCCAGTTGGTGTTTTGCACCAGGATCGCCCCGGCGATCACTTCGAAGCGGCTGCGGGCAGGCCACCAGGCGTCAAAGTTGCGGCTGCCGGTATAGTGCCGCCGCAGCGCCGTTTCCATCGCTTGCAACTCGCCCGCCACGCCTTCATAGTAATGCGGATCGCGTCCAACCCTTGGCATGGCTCAGTTCCGTTACCATTATTGATGGAGGGACAGACGGAGACATGGCACTGAAGGTGGGAGTGAACGGGTTTGGACGAATCGGCAGGAACCTGTTTCGGGCTGCGCTGGGGAATCCACGTTTCGAAATCGTGGCGCTGAACGACATCACCAGCCCCGACATGCTGGCGCATCTGCTCAAGTACGACTCCGTGCTCGGCGACCTGAAGGCGCCGGTGGAGGCGGGCGAGGGCAGCATCACCGTTGGCGGCCGGGCGATCCCCATCAGCAGCGAGCCGGATCCGGAGAAAATTGACTGGTCGCGCCACGGCGTGGAGGTGGTGGTCGAGTGCAGCGGCAAGTTCGCCAACGCCGCGGGCGCCACCAAGCATCTGCGCGGCACGGTTAAGAAGGTCGTTCTGTCGGCCCCCGCCCCCGATGCGGAAGTGACGATTGTGCTGGGCGTCAACGATCAGGCCTACGATCCCGCCCGCCACCGGATCATCTCGAATGCGAGCTGCACCACCAACTGCCTGGCGCCGGTGGCCAAGGTGTTGCACGACCGTTTCCACATCGTCGCCGGCTCGATGACCACCGTGCACAGCTACACCAACGACCAGCGCATTCTGGATCTTCCGCACAAGGACAAGCGCCGGGCGCGGGCGGCGGCGATCAACATGATCCCCACCTCGACCGGAGCGGCGAAGGCGCTGCATCTGGTGATTCCGGAGTTGAAGGGCAAGCTCGACGGCTTTTCGCTGCGCGTGCCCACCCCCAACGTCTCGGTGGTGGACCTGGTGGTGTGGGTGGAAAAGGAGACGACGCCAGAGGCCGTCAACCAGGCGTTCGAGGCGGCTGCCGCGGGCCCGATGCGGGGCATTCTGGGAGTGGAGCACGAGGAACTGGTCTCCACCGACTTCCGCGGGGACGAGCGCTCCTCGATTGTGGACGCCAAGCTGACGCGGGTGATCGGCGGCAGGTGCGTCAAGGTCATCGCCTGGTACGACAACGAATGGGGCTACTCCTGCCGCTTGCGCGATTTTCTGGCGCGCATGGCGGGCTGAGGGCGGAGCGGCATGGCCAAGCTGACACTTGCCGATTTGAAGGATCTTGCCGGCCGCCTGGTGCTCTGCCGCGTGGACTACAACGTGCCGCTCGACGGCGAGCACGTGGTGGACGATACCCGGATCGCGGCCACGCTGCCGACGCTGCATGTGCTGCTGCACCAGCAGGCGCGGGTCGTGCTTTGCTCGCATCTGGGGCGCCCGAAGGGGAAGCCGGATGCGCGCTTCAGCCTGCGGCCGGTGGCGGAGCGGTTGAAGGAGTTGCTGGAGGGCCACAGCGTGGGGTTTTGCCCGCGCACGGTGGGCGAGGAGGCGGAGGAGATGGCGGCGCGGCTGGAACCGGGCCACCTGCTGCTGCTGGAAAATCTCCGCTTTCAGCCCGGCGAGGAGGCCAACGACGACGCCTTCGCGCAGCAGTTGGCCCGGTTGGGCGAGGTCTACGTCAACGACGCTTTCGGCGCCGCCCACCGCGCCCACGCTTCCACGGTGGGGGTGGTGAAGTACTTTCCGCAGGCGGCGGCGGGCTTGCTGATGCAGCGGGAGCTGGAGTATCTGGGCAAGATTCTGGACGCCCGGGAGCATCCGTTTGTGGTGTTATTGGGCGGCGCCAAGGTGAGCGACAAGTTGCCCTTCCTGTCGCACCTGGCCCGCCGTGCCGACCGGCTGTTGATCGGCGGCGGCATGGCCTACACCTTCCTCAAGGCCGAAGGCCAGCCGGTGGGTGATTCGCTGGTGCAGTTGGAGCAGGTGGAGGCGGTGGGGAAGCTGCTGGCCCACAAGCCGGGCCAGTTCGTGCTGCCGGTGGATCACGTGCTGGAAGACGGCCGCGTGGTGACCAGCATTCCCGAGCACGGCAAGGCGATGGATATTGGCCCGCGCACGCGGGAACTGTTCGCCCAGCACATCGCTCCAGCCAAAATCCTGTTCTGGAACGGACCGATGGGAGTATTTGAGAAGCCGCCGCTCGATGCCGGTACGCTGGCGGTGGCCCGGGCGGTGGCCGCCTGCGCGGGGGTCACAGTGGCCGGAGGCGGCGACTCAATCGCCGCGCTCAGCGCCGCCGGCGTGAAGGATCAACTGAGCCACATTTCCACCGGCGGGGGCGCCTCGCTGGAATTTCTGGCCGGCGACCCGCTACCGGGCGTGGCCGCGCTGAGCGAGGCCTGACATGACCCACCACCGACATCCGATGATGGTCGCCAACTGGAAGATGTACAAGAACGCCGCGCAGACGACGGAGTTCCTCCAGCGTCTGCGCAAGCTTCAGGGCAACGGCCAGCACGCCGCCGGATGCTTTGTGGTGGTGGCGCCGCCGTTTCCGTGCATTCCGGCGGCGGTGGAGGCGGCCCGGGGCGCCGATATCGCCATCGCCGGGCAGAACCTGCACTGGGCGGCCGAAGGGGCCTACACCGGCGAAGTGAGCGGCCCGATGCTGGCCGCCGCCGGGTGCACATACGTCATCGTGGGACACTCGGAACGCCGCCACGGGTTGGGCGAAACCGACGAGGTGATTCACAAGAAGGTGCGGGCCGCGCTGGCGGCGGGTTTGACGCCGATCGTCTGCGTGGGCGAAACCCAGGAGCAGCGCAGCGGCAACGAGACCGAGATCATCCTGCGCTACCAGTTCGAGCGGGCCTTCTGGGGCATGTCGGCGGAGGACTTGCGCCGCAGCGTGCTGGCGTACGAGCCGGTGTGGGCGATCGGCACCGGCAACACGGCCACCCCGGAGATCGCCGAAGGCGCCCACCGCTTCCTGCGCCGCTGCGCCGCCGGCATCTTCGGCCCGGAGGCGGCGGCCGGGTTCACCATTCTCTACGGCGGCAGCATCAAGCCCGCCAACATCCGCGCCTTGCTCGAGCAGCCGGATGTGGATGGCGGCCTGGTTGGTTCGGCCAGCCTGGAGCCGGAGTCGTTTGCGGCTCTGGTACAGGCGGGGGCGAAGTCGGTAGCGGCTCAAGGCGCCTGAAGGCTTGGAAGCGCAGGCCGGGCCTGGGGCCCGGGGACCCCAGGTCCGGTCGAGCATAAGCGGGGCGCGCGGCGCAGC
>JBQCEU010000325.1:0-2190 GCA_051959955.1 Terriglobales bacterium
CCGCCTCGTCGCCGCGGTTGCGCACCGTCACCGCCACCTGCACTTCGTTGCTGCGCGCGCGCAGCAACACCGGATGCGGCTGATAACGCAGGCTGGTAACCGCCAACTCCGGCTCGGCATTTTGCGCCACCGCAGCCGCCGCCAGCGCCAGCAGCAACAACATCAGCCGCCACTTCACTGCGGCACCACCACCGCCCGGTTCATCTCCGTCACCAGTCCCTGGTTCGCCTCGCGCACCACTTCGCGCACGCGGTAGGTGCCCGGCGCGAGAGCAACCTTCAGGGTGGAGTGAATCCCCTTCACCGCCAACTGCTCCAGCGACGATTCCCGCAGCGCCAGCACCGCGCTCCCCACCTGCCCCAGCACGAAGCGCCCCTGGCGGTCGAAGACGGCGGTGAGGAACACCAGCCCGTCGCGGTTGCGCCCGCCCTTGTGACGAAACTCCAGCCGGGTCGGGTCCACCTTGAGCGTCAACGCCAACTGCGGCAGCAGGCCGGGGCGCAGGTTGACCTTGCCGTCGAACTCGGCCGGCAGCAGGGTCGAAGTCTCCGAACCCAGCGCCAGCTTGTCCAGCTCGCCCGGCGGCAGTTGCGCCAGCAGGTTGGGCAGCGGCGAGGGATCGTAGTATCCCGGCCGCGCGCTCACCGTGGCCGCGGGCGCGCTCACCGTGACCTTCAGCTTGTGATACTTGCCATCGGCGGGCATTGGGGCGGGCGCAATGCTCAGCAGGTAGCGCACCTCGGGTGCGGCCATCCGCCCCATCCAGCCGGAAAGGTCATTGGTGTTGTTGATGAATTGACCGCCGGTCGAGAGCGCCAGCGCCGAGAGCGGCGCATCGAGCGTCGCCGGTCCCTGCAGATCAATCCCCAGCCCTTCGTCCATGGGATCGGGCAGCTCGGCCGAAAGCATTTGCGCCTCCAGCGAGTTGATCACCACGTTGGCGTGCAGCGCCGCCTCCGTCACCCGCTGCTGCTCCTGCGTCACCTGCGCGGCAAGAAAGCCCGATGAGGCCAGCAGCAGCGTGCGCTGCCCCTCGCGCCCGCTCAGCATCTCGACCGCCCGCTCCAGCCCGCTGAGCGTATCACTCGACGACTGCCGCGCCGCCTCCACGGTCTCGTCGGCGGTCGCCTCGACCAGCGGCTGGCAATCGGTGGGATGGAGGCACAACTGCAGCTTGAGGAAGCGCCGCACGGCATCCTGCATCCACGGTGACTGCAAGTTGTCGTCCTGCGTGATCATGTACGACAGGTACGTCCCCAGCGTGATGCCCTTCCCCGCCCCCTTGGGCGTCACCCGCGGATGCGCCAGCAGCTTGGTCGCCGCCGCCTTCAGCACCGCGACGTCGCGGGTAAAGCCGGTGGCCACCGTTCCCGAAGCGGTGACGATGGCCACCTGCAAACCGGGCGCCAGCGGAGTGGAGAAGAACTTGCGCGCTGCCTGCCGCACCTCCGCGTCGTCCACTTCGGTCATGGAGTTGTCGTCAATGAACAACACCATGGACTGCGGCACGACCGCCGGAGCGGCGGTGGCAACCGTGGCAGCAGTTGCCGCGGTTGGCGGCTTGCGGCCCGCGGACGCGACCGGCCCCTCGACCCGCAGGAATCCGCGTATGGTCTGCGGCACGCCGTCCGCCAGCACCTGAAAGTCGCTCTGCTGGAGATCGCCCAGCGGTTTGCCGCCGCGGCCGCGCACCACCGCCGCCACCTGGATCTCGTTGCTCTCAATGCTGAGTAAGACAGTGTGCGGCCGGTACGGCCGGCTGGTGACCGTGATTTCGGGCTCGGGCACCTGCGCCCCTGCCGCCTGGGCACACATCAGCCCCAGCCCCAGCCCTAGCGCACTCAGTGCGGCGTACCTGAGCGACTGCACGTTGACGCCATCTTAACTCTTTATCAGTTCTGTCCGAAGTGAAATTCTCGGTCTGGCACGATTTGCCGCATCACTTCCCGAACCATCCGTTGGCCTCGGGCGGCGGCACCGCGCCCGCCAGGCCGGCGAAGGTGCCCTCGCCGCGCAGCTCCCCGGCAATCTTGCGCACACAGGCCAGCGCCGCGCGGTAGGGGCCCGAGCCGAGGCTGATGCGCCGCACGCCCGCCTGCGCCAGCTTGCCCACCGGAGGCGCCGCTGTCCCTCCCAGAATGTTGATCGGCCCCGGGCAAGCCGCCAGAAACTGCCCGATGATTCCGAGAT
>JBQCEU010000326.1:0-11439 GCA_051959955.1 Terriglobales bacterium
CTGGCGCAGGCCATCCGCAAGCTCACGCAGGGCTCCAGCCCGCCACTCCACGAACCCGCCCGCGTGGCCAGGGTCCGCCCCCCCGCCCCGGCGGTGCCCGCCGCGCGCGGCGGCCGCCTCCCTCCGGAGGACGTGCGCGCCATCTTTGAGCGCATGATCCGGATGATGCGCGAGCTGCAGCGCTCCTAGCGGATGCCGCTCACCACGAACAGCGAAGAGATCATCTGCGGGTAGCCGATGGCATAGACCTTGCCGTCGGCGGACACATCGTAGACGCGCATGCGGTTGACCCCGGCGTTGCTGGAGGGGGTCGCGGTATAGAGTTTTTCGCGCCGCCCGCTGGCCAGCTCCATCCGCCAGACCTCGTCGGTCATGCCGCCATCGGTATGGGCGAGGTAGAGGCTGCGGCCATCGCTGCTGAAGCTCAGCGGCCGGTCGCCCCTCTGCATCCCGTTCAGCGGACGGGAAGGGCCGCCGGCCAGCGGCGTTTCCGTCCACACCCCACTGCCCTGGCGGATGGTGACCAGATCGTGGCCGTCGGGAGTGAGCAGCGCCGCCAGCACGCCCTCCGGGGTGGCCGGTTGCGCCCTGCCGTCGAGGCCGACCTTGTACATGCGCAGGCTGTGTCCGGGCTCGCTGCCCGCCGCCAAAAACCCCTGCCCGCCGGGCAGCCACAGGCCGCGGCGGAACTCGTAACGAATATCGCCGTGGGTGAGTTGTCGCGGCGCACCCGCGCCGATGGGCAGCAGCCAGAGCTGTTGGGTGCTGGGCACCACGCTGATGGCGGTCTGCCAGTCCGGGGAAACGGTTACCGGGTTGCCGTCGCCCAAACGCACCGGCGGTGAGCCGTCAGCCTTGCGCAGAAAAGTGGAGTAGTCGGTGCCTGCATCCTGATCGCCGATCAGCAACTCCTGCCCGTCGCCGGCCAGGACCACGCCGAAGGCCCAGTCCAGCGCCGTCATCGAACGCGGCGGCTGCCCGGCGACGACCAGGTCCATGTTGATGCGGCCGGTTTCCGAAGTCAGCAGGACGCGGCCATCGGGAGCCACATCCCGGAGCTGGAGCGCGGTCGGCGCCGCCAACAGCACGCGGCGGCGGCCGGAGAGGCTGACCGCCTCCAGCTCGCGAAGATTGCTGTTTTCGGAGGCGGTGAACCAGATTTCATCGTCCTGCGGCGACCAGGCCACGCCCTGCACCGAGGTGAGGTGCGGGGTGAGCACCCGCACATGTCCGTTGAGGTCCGCCACATCCACCGTGCCCTGGTCGTCACCCAGGGCATCATGCGAGGTGAAGGCGATGTTCTTGCCATCGCGCGAGAAGCGCGGCGTGTCGATCCAGGCGTTGCGGAACAGCACATGGCCGATGGGGTATTCCAGCGTGTAGCTGCTCGAGGCGGGATCGTAGCGCGTCACCGCCAGATCCCCCTTGACCGGGTGGTAGTCGGCGCTGCCGACGCCCTCCAGCACCGGCTTGGGCGCGCCACCGGAGAGCGGCATGCGCGCCAGCGTTCCCGTCACCGCGTAACCGATGAGCGATTGAATATTTTGCAGCACCACCGCCTCACCCGGCGCCACCGCGAGCAGCCGCTGCACACCGCCGGCCATCGGCTGCGTCCCGACGGCGTCAAAGCGGGCGGTGAACAAATTGTCGGGTTGATTGTTCCAGGCGGCGGTGCCGATCGCCCCCTGGAAATCCGGCAGAAACCGGGCATCCGCCACCCGCCCCTGCTGGTAGGTGATGCGCTGAAAATGCGGCGTTCCCGCCGGCTTGTGCGCATACCACCAGGTCAGGCTCACCGCCGCCGCCAGCCCCAGACTGCCCAGCAGGGCCAGGCCCAGCCGCCGCCGCGAGCGCGGCGCCTCGGGCACCGCCGCCATGGCGCCCGAGGCGGCACTCGATCCCGGGCTCAAATCGGCCAGGCTGAAAGCCACGTCGCTGGCCGACTGGAAGCGCTGCCGCGGTTCCTTCTCCAGGCAGTGGCGCACGATGCGGTCGAGCGCCAGCGGCACGGCCGCGGCGGGAGCCGCGGTCCCGCTGCTCGCCGGGGCCGACAGCTCCGGCGGATCCTCGCGCAATATGGCGCTGATCACATCCGCCGCGCTCTCGCCGCGGAAGGCGCGGCGGCCGGCGAGCATTTCGTACAGCACGCAGCCCAGGCTGAAGATGTCGCTGCGCGCGTCCGCCGCCTGCCCGCGCGCCTGCTCCGGCGCCATGTAGCCCACCGTGCCCAGCACCACCCCCGCGGCCGTGCCCGTCTCGGCCACCGTCTTGTCTTCGGCGCCGCTCTCGGCGGTCAGCTTGGCCAGACCGAAATCCAGAATCTTGAGGCGCCCGTCGCGGGTGCAAAAAATGTTCTCCGGTTTCAAGTCGCGGTGAATGATGCCCTTGTCGTGGGCCGCCGCGAGGCCGCGAGCCAATTGCATGCCGAAATCCACCGCCGCGCGCTGCGGCAGCTTGCCGGCGCTCAGGCGCTCGCGCAGCGTGGCACCGTCGAGCAGTTCGGTGACCAGGTAGAGCGCCCCGGTGGCCGTGGTGCCCAGATCGTGGATGGTCAGAAGGTTGGGATGATTGAGCGCCGCCAGGGTGCGCGCCTCTTGTTCGAAGCGGCGCAAGGCGCCGGCGTCTTCCAGACGCCCCAGCGGCAACACCTTGACCGCCACCTCGCGCTGCAAGCGCGTGTCACGGGCCTGGTACACCTCGCCCATGCCGCCCGCGCCCAAGGGCCCGAGAATTTCATAGGGCCCCAGCCGTTCGCCGTTGAGAAAACTCATGCAGGTGACATTATGCCCTTCCGCTGCGCGCCCTGTCCCCGATCCGATTCCCCGCCGGGCTGCCCCGGGCCGGGGCGGCCTTCATCCCGCGAGGGCGGCCAGGACGGCGCCCAGCCCCAGCAGGCCTGCCGCCAGCTTGAACACCGGGTGGTAGCTGCCGTTGTGGCTGTAGAGGGCGGCATAACCGGTGCCGGCGACGGCGTAGGCGGCGGAAAAGGTCAGCGTCATGGCGGCCCACAGGCGGGTGCGTCCGGCGGGGGTGGCGATCTCGATGGTGCGGGCCGAGGTCAGCGTGGTGGCGCCCATGCCCGCCGCCCCCACCAGCAGCGAGGAGGCGGCGAGCGCCCATGCCCCCGATCCCCACAGCGGCAGCGCCACGCCCGCGGCCTCGACGCCCAGCGCGGCCGCCAGGCAGACGCGCGCACCCCAGCGGTCGCTCATCCCGCCTGCCAGCGAAGGCCCCAGCGTGACGCCCACGCCGAACAGCAGGAAGAAGTGTCCGCCGGCCACCAGGCCGCGGTGCAGCTCGCGGGCGATGTAGTCCACCCAGAACAGCGAATGCGGCGCAAAGCCGGCGGCGTTGCCTGCATACGAGGCGCCCAGCAGCAGGACCACCATCCAGCCGGCATGATGAGATTTGCCGCCCTTGAGCGCCGACGCCTCCGCGGGCGCCGCCAGGCAGCTCCAGTAATTCCAGGCGAAGATGGTCAGCGCCAACACCAGACCCGCCAGAATCAGCCAGACCGCCGGCAGCCCCAGCCGCACCAGCGGGGGCACGGCTTCGCCGGAAAAGATCATGCCCACGCCCACCCCGCCGAAGACGACCCCGCCCCACACCCCGCGGCGGGCCGCCGGCACGCGCGCCAGCACGGCGGGCACGGCCAGCACCATCAGCACCCCGGCGGCGATGCCCGCCAGCAGCCGCCAAACGAAGTACCAGGCAAAGCCCCAGGGCAGCGCGCAGGCACCCAGGCTCACGGCGGTGGCCGCCAGCGCCAGCCGCAGCCAGCCGCCGGGGGCGCGGTGCGCCAGCCCTTGGCCGGTGACCGCCGCCCCGATCAGGTATCCCACCAGGTTGACCGCGCCCAGGTAATCGGCCGCGGCGGGCCGGAACCAGCCCGCCTGCACCAGGGCGGGAATCATGGGCGAGTATGCAAACCGGCCCAAGCCCAGACCGACAAACAGCGCCACCGCCCCCATGACGGCATCGCGCACGCCGGACGAGGTTTGCATGGGGCGGGTGGGAAGCGGCATGGCCGTTCAATTCTCCCATGTAGCGGGCGCGAAATCGGCTAGAGTAACCGGCGTAGGGGGAACTCATGCGCCGTTATCTGGGATTTTTGCTGCTGGCTCTGGTGGCCGGCGTGGCCTGCAACACCAAGGGATCGGGACCGTCGCAGCCTGACCCGCGCCTGGCGGGCGCCTATGTGCGGCCGCCGCAAGACAACTGGATCGTCGTCCATCTGCAGGGCACGCCCAGCCAGATCGGCTTCCAGAACGGCTACCTGCTGGCGCCGCGCATCCTCGACTTTGAAAAGGTCGTACGCCTGGAGGAAGAGCACGGCAGCCACCGCCCCTGGAGCTTCTTCCGCAATGCCGCGCAGAAGGTGATGTGGCCCTATATCGAGCCCGAGTACCAGCAGGAGCTGCAGGGCATCGCCGACGGGGTGGCGGCCAAGGGCATCAAGCTTGACGTATGGGACATCGTCGCCATGAACGCCAATGAGGAGTGGAGCTACTTTCTCGAACAGTGGGATAAGGAGCATCCCCAGGGCCAGTCAGCCAAACTCGACTTCCCCGACATGGGCGACCACTGCAGCGCCTTCGTGGCCACCGGTAGCTACACCAAGGACGGCAAGATCGTCATGTCGCACAACAACTGGTCGCCCTACATGGAGGGCGCGCGCTGGAACATCATCTACGACATCGTGCCCCAGCACGGCGAACGCTTCGTCATGGACGGCCTGCCGGGCGTCATCCATAGCGCCGACGACTTCGGCGTCAACGCCAGCGGCATCATGATCACCGAAACCACCATTGACAACTTCCACGGCTACAACTTCAACGCCGTGCCCGAGTTCGAGCGCGCCCGCAAGGCGATGCAGTACGCCACCTCGATTGACCAGTACGCGCAGATCATGGAAGACGGCAACAACGGCGGCTACGCCAACGACTGGCTGGTGGCCGACCGCAAGACCAACGAGATCGCCAGCCTGGAGCTGGGCCTCAAGAACGTCACCCTGCAGCGCAGCAAGGACGGCTTTTTCGTCAGCTCCAACTTCCCCATCAATCCCAAACTGATCAAGGAAGAGACCAACTTCAACGTCAACGACAAGGGCTCCAGCGCCAATGCCCGCCACACCCGCTGGCTGCAGTTGATGGCCCGGAACAAGGGCAAGATTGACGTTGCCATGGCGCAGAAGTTCGAGAGCGACCACTACGACGTAATTCTCAAGAAAGACAACCCCGACAACCGCACCCTCTGCGGCCACGAGGAGACGGTGGCGCCCTGGCACGACTCGGGCGCGGTCGAGGGCAAGGCGATTGACTCGGACATGGCCGGGCAGTTGTCGTTCATGGCCGTCTTCGGCCATCCCTGCGGCGCCGGCTTCAACGCCGCCGCCTACCTCAAAGCCCACCCCGACGCCGACTGGCAGCAGCCGCTGCTGGAAGACCTGCCCGGCAGCAGTTGGACGAAAGTCAGCGTGCGGCCCTAACCGTCACCACGCAGCCTCCCGCGCCGACCTGGCCCACGGTGCCAACGGCGCGGCCCCCGCGTTTCGAGGCCGGCGCCAGCAGCGCGTGCTTATCACGCGCCCCGGGCTTCTGGCCGCCTCCCCGTCCCACTCCCACCCGCCGGAAAATTGGATGCTTGGCGGTGAATGGCGCCACCTCGGGCGCACGGCGGCGCGGGTGGCGCATCAGCGCCGAGGCCGGAATCCATCGCCGCCCGTGTTCCCGCACGCTGGGTAGCATCCGCTTCTGCAGCATGCGCCACACCGTGGCCCGCGACACGCCCAGCCGCTGCCCCGCTTCTTCCACCGACAGCAGCTCATTCGCCATCCCCCGATTCTATCTCCATACAGCAGGCCGCTGCCGCCCCAGGCGGGACGGCCGCGCACGTTACTCGGCGCGCAGGGCCTGCAGGGGATCGGTGCGGGTGGCGCGCCAGGCGGGCCAGAGGCAGGCGGCGAGGGCGGCGAGCAGCACCGCCGCCGCCACGGCGGCCAGTACCGCCGGACTGGTGGGGCTGACCTCGAACAGCATGGTGGCCAGCAAGCGGCCGACGGCGAAAGCCACGGCCAGGCCGGCCAGCACCCCGGCCGCCACCGGCACCAGCGCCTGGCGCACCACCAGTTGCCAGACCTGCGCCGCCCCGGCGCCGATGCTGATGCGGATGGCCAGCTCCTTGCTCCGCCGCGCCACATTGTGCGACACCAGCGCGTACACGCCCAGCGCGGCCCGCCCCCCCGCCAGCGCGGCAAACAGCAGCAGCATATTGAGCTGATAGCGCTCGGGCGCCACGGCGGCATCGCGCACAGCGCTCAGCGGCCGCAGCCGGGGGATGGGCGCCATCGGCGCCAGCTTCCAGACGGCGTCGCGCACCGCCCCGGCCAGCGCCGCCGGAGGCAGCGTGCTGCGCACCACCAGCGACATCTGCGACGACGGCCACTCCCAATAACCCTGGTAGACCAGCGGCGGGGCCGCCGTCTTGAACGAGGTGCGGGCGTCGTCGGCCAGCCCAATGAAGGTTACCCGTTGACCGTTGACGTTGAGAGGCCGTCCCACCGCCTGTTCCGGATGCTGCGCCAGCTCGGGCCACAGCGCCACCACCGCCGCCCGCGAGAGAATCACCGGCATGGGTTTGAGCTGCTGGTCGGCGGCGGTGAAGTCGCGCCCGCCGAGCAAGGGAATGTCCATGGTGGCGAAGTAGTTGGGGGTGATGAAGCGCACGTTGACGCTGGGGCTGCCGGTGGCGGGGTAGGTTTTGCCGGGAACGGAAGCGGAATCAATCCAGGTCTCGCCCTGCAGCGGCAGCAGGGAGGTGAGCGCCGCCGACCGCACGCCGGGGATGGCGGCGGCGGCGGCGGGAAGCTGACCCATCAACTGCACCCGCTGGTCTTCCTTATACGCGTTGAGAACCACCTCGGCCGCCATGGCGTGCTCGTACTGGACCCCCGCCTGCTGGCTGACCAGCTTGTAGAAACTCAGACCCAGCAACCCGGCGGCGGCCAGCAGCACGGTCGAGAGCGCCGCCTGCAGGCCGATCAAGACATAGCGCGAGCGCAGGCTGGAGCGGTCGGCGGTGGTGGCCGCGCCGCTGGCCTTGAGCTGCTCCTGGGGATCGGCGCGGCTCAGCCGCCAGGCGGGCACCAGGCCGGTGAGCAGCCCGGCCGCCAGCGAGAGCAGCAGGCCGAAGCCCAGCACGCGGGCGTCGAGGTGCACCTGATCCAGGCGCGGAATACCGGCCGGCGCGCTGGCCAGCAGCGCCTGCAGACCGAGCGCCGCCAGCCCCATGCCCACCACCCCGCCGGCGAAACCAAGCACCAGGCTCTCGCCCAACACCTGGCGCACCAGCCGTCCCGGCGCGGCGCCCAGGGCGGCGCGGATGGCCCAGTCGCGCCGCCGGTCGGCGATGCGCGTGACCCACAGCCCCCCCAGGTTCACGCACACCACCAGCAGCACCGCCAGCACGCCGCCCATCAGCAGCCAGAGCTGCTGGCTGGCATCGGCCACGGTGTAGTCCAGCAGCGGGGTGACGATGGAAGCCAGCGTCAGCTTTTCGTTCGCCGCCCGCGCCAGGTTGGCCTGGACGCCGTCGAGTTGCGCCTTGGCCATGGCCACGGTTACGCCCGGCTTGAGCCGCGCCACGACGTGGTAATTGAAATCAGTAAAGGCGTCGCGGACGCCGGTGTTCTCGTCACGGCCGAATTGCAGCGGCACGAAATACTGGGTGGGGTAGCCGGTGGTCATGGGGCCCAGCGAGCGGCCGCCGAGATCGAAGCTGGCGGGCAGCACCCCCACGATCCGGGCCCCGCTGTCGGAGGGTCCGACGTGCTGGCCAATGACGTTGGGGTTGGCGCCGAAGGCGCTGCGCCAGAGGCTGTCGGTGATCACCATGGGCCGGGTGGGGTCGTTGGCATCGGCAGCGGTGAGCGTGCGCCCCAGCGCGGCATGCACGGTCAGCACATCGAAGAAATTGGGCCACACTTTGGCGCCGTGCAACTGCAGCGGCCGGCCGGCGCCGGTGAGGGTGAAGGTGCTGCTCTGCAGCGCCGCCATGCCGGTAAAGCTGGTCGCCTCGCGCTGCCAGGTGAGATAGGCGATGGGGTTGTCGAAGTAGGCGAACTTGGCCGACGCGGCGGGCTCCTCCGGGATGCTTTCGCCCAGAAGCACCAGTTGCTCGGGATGCGGCACCGCCAGCGGCTGCCAGAGCACGCCATTGATCACCGAGAACATGGCCGTGGTGGCGCCGATACCCAGCGCCATCAGACCCACCATCACCCAGGCGAAGCTGCCGCCCTGCCGGAAAATGCGTGTCATGCCCATAGACAGACCTACTGGCGAGAAGCGCAAAGGTTTCAAATTTAATACTGGGAGCGGTGCTGGTCGAGCTCGCGGATCAGGTCCCCGGGCGCGACCTCCAGGGTCACCAACTGCGCTTCGCCGTCGTCGTCCAGGTTGGCGACCAGCATCTGGAAGCGTTTTCCGTCCTGGCGGACGAAGATGCGCGCCTGTTCATGATCGCGGTAATCGTCGTGACGGATGATCAGCGTCCAGCCGGCATCGAGCACGCCGGCGATCGCATCCAGGCTGGCTTCGCCATGGGTCTCAAAGATGGCGATGTGCATGCCCCGAGCCTCGTGGGGATGGCTGAGGCGGGCGAAGAAGCCGGCCATGCCCAGCAGACGCGGGTGCTCGGGCCGGCAATGCAGCGCCGCCGCCACCTGATCCACCAGTTGATTGAAATCGAGCCGCGGCGCCGCCCAGGCGGCGCTCGCCGCGCACAGCCACACCGCCGTCAATCCGGCCATGGCGGCGCGTTTCATTGCTCGTCACCTTTCGGCTTGACGTCCACCTTGGGGATGCCGAGGTGGCCGCTCAGTTGCGTAAGCTCTTCCGGCTTGATGGTGCCGACGATGTTGACCACGCTCAGCTCCCGCGGCTCGCGGCTGATCACCGCCAGGCCTTGAATCTGGCCGGCGGCGTCGGTGTAGACATAGACCTCATCGGTTTCGTTGCCGCGGCTGCGGCTGCTGCGCGAGGTCACGATGCGCGACCACCCCTTGGCCTGCAGTTGCTGCCGGATGGGCGCCAGGGTGGTGTCGTTCAACTCCGGCGGCGCCTGGTCGAACTCGTAGTTGAGCACGTAGATGCCCTTGAGCTTGGACAACAGCTCGCGGTCCACGCGATCCATGTCGCTGTCGTTGTTGAGGAACGCCATGCCCAGCTTGAGCGCCGCGCCGTCGAGCGAGACCTCGTTGACTTCGCTGGCCTTGGCGGCCAGACCGGAGAGGTGCAGATCCAGCCGCGGCTGCTGCGCCGCGAGCGGCGCGACCAGCAGCAGACCGGTGAACACAAAACCAAATCGCTTTCGCATAATCGCCTCTACTGCCCCATACGCACAATCTGGCTGCGCGCATGCTCCAAGTGGACCGAGGCCAGATGCAGAGCCGCCACCAACTGTTGTGCGTCGGCGCGCGCCTGCGCGGTGCGCCGCGCCTGCCAGAGTCCGAACGACGACACCACCACCAGGGCCACACCCACCGCCGCGGTGATCGCCACCCTGGGGCGCCAGCCACCCGCCGGCGGGCGCTGCGGCTGCCGCAGGCGCGCCAGCACGCCGGCGGTCAAATCGCGCCGCGGCGCCACGCGCCGCAGCCCGTGACGCAGTTCATTTTCCAGATCCATACTCATTGCCCAAACTCCTCTCCAGCACCGGCGCCGCCTCCGCCAATTCCTCCCGCAGCCGCCGCAGCCCTCTCTGCAGTTGGCTCTTGACAGTGAACACCGGCCGCCGCAGCGCCGCCGCGATCTCGCGCGGCTCCATCCCCTCCTGATAGCGCAGCGTCACCACCGCCCGCTGCATCGGCGGCAGGCCCGCCATCGCCGCCCGCAGCCGTTGCTCGCGCCAGGGTTCCGGCTGGGGCGCCTTCACCACCGGCTCGGGGGCATCTTCCAGCCCCACCCGCGGCCGCAACCTGCGCCGCCGCCAGACATCGAGCGCCTGTCGCGCCGCCACCTGCCGCAACCAGAACAACACGTGACGCTCCGTCTCCAGCTTCCCGCCATTCTGAAACAGCTTGCAGAAGACCTCCTGCGCCACCTCCTCGGCGTCATCCACATTGCCCAGGATCCGCCAGGCAAGACTGTAGACCATCGCCTGGTGCTCACGCACCAGCCGGGGAAACAGGTCCGGATCGCTGGTCAGGTCCATGCGCGGCTCGCGCCGCCTTTCTCGGGGCTTCGCCCCGCGCCTTCTTTTGGTCCGCCTTCTACTGAATAGTACATACGCGACGGGGTTCAGATCGAATGCGCGAGTGGCGTACACTACGGGCATGCAGTCCTGGACCCGCACGCTCCTGGTTTTGGCCGCCGCCGCCGGCCTGGCCCTCGCCCAGAAAGCGCCCGCCAGCCCGCCCGACCAGGTCAGCCTGAGCGTGGGCGGCAAAACGATTACCATCAAGTACTCTTCGCCCTCGGTGCGCGGCCGCCAGATCTTCGGCCCCGGCGGCTTGCTGTCGCACGACCCCAACTACCCGGTGTGGCGGGCAGGCGCCAACGCCGCCACCGCGCTGCACACCGACGTGGATCTCAAGCTGGGGGACTTGACCGTCCCGGCCGGCGATTACACGCTATATGTGCTGGTGGCCGACCCCGATCATTGGCAGTTGATCGTCAACAAGCAGACCGGGCAATGGGGCCTGACCTATGATCCCAAGCGCGACCTGGGCCGCACGCCCATGGAGATGAGCGTGCCGCCACAGACCATCGAGCGGCTGAAGTACACTCTCACCCCCGACAAGCTCCCGCTGGCGTGGGAAAAGCATGTTGCCAGCGTGCCGCTGACGATTCAGTAGCCATGGCCGGCCAGCGCCCAGGTTCGCTATGGATCGCCCTTGCACTGGCGGCGGGCGCTCTCGCGGCGCAGAGCAAGCCGAAGCAAAATCTGCCCTACAAACCGATTGACCAGCCACAATTCGTCGCGGCTGCGGCGGCCGATTTTTTGCAGCCTGGGAACCTGCTCATCGGGGTGAGCAGCGGCGATGTTGTCCGCGCCTACCCGGCCGCCATTCTGGCCCAGCACGGCATCGTGGAAGACCGCATGCCCGATGGCCCCATCACCGTCACCTGGTGAAGCTACTGCAATACGGCCCTCGTGTTCAGGGCCGCCGTAAAGGGCAAAGTTTTGCAGTTTGACACCGCCGGCGCGGTGGGCGGCAACGAGGTGTTTCGCGACCGCCAGTCGGGCAGCCGCTGGCAGCAATCCACCGCCACGGCCATCTCCGGCCCGCTGCAGGGCGCGCATCTGGACCTCTATCCGTTTCAACTCACCACCTGGAGTGAGTGGCGGCGGCAGCATCCGCACACCGAGGTGCTCAAGCCAGTGCCCGGCTACGCCCAGCGCCTCGCGCGCATGAACGAGGTCCTCAACCAGGGCATCGTC
>JBQCEU010000327.1:0-6011 GCA_051959955.1 Terriglobales bacterium
CCCGTGAATAGGTGTCCACAAAGAACTGTCCGTCGTCGGAAGCAGCGATCTGATGGTCGGCGTCCTGAGGATCGAGTGCTGCCATACCGCTGCCATCCAGCCCGATCCGGTAAAGATGCCCGTAGTAGTTGTTCTCGCCCGCCCTGTAGCCGTAGGCGGTGAAGTACAGCGTGCGCGTGGCGTCGTCCACCGCCACCACCCGGTCGGCCATGAACTGCCCCGCGTCCACCTCGTTCTTCAGCTTTCCGTCCAACCCGTACAGGTAGTAATGTCCCCACCCGCTGCGCTCCGAGTACACCAGCAGCGACTGTCCGTGGTCGGCCAGCCGCAGCGGCTTGCGCATGATGTAGACGTTCGAGCGCTCCTCGATGATCGGCTTCACCGATCCATCCGCGGTCGAAGCCACGCAATAATCCACCCGGTGAAAATCGCGGCTGACGCGGGTCACGTACAGCTTGTCGCTGGCGCCGCCCAGCCAGATGCTCGCCGGCCGGCTGCCGGGCGGCAGCAGATCGCGCTCGCGGTTGGTGAACGGGGCGGTTTCGATCCCCACCGATTGATCCGGGAACCCGGCCGCGTTCAGCTTTGTCCCCGTGTGCGTCGCCACGTCGAACACCCAGATCTCGTCCAGCGGCACGTTCTTGTCGCCCGGCATGGCGTACTTGTAGGTCTGCAGGGTCGGCCGCGGATTATGCAGCGTATGGATCACCCACAGGTCGCCCACCTTGCGTTCGTCGCGCCGCACCAGGGCGAATTTGCTCGAATCCGCCGACCACACGATCCGCACCGCCGGCATGCGCGGATGCGCGCTGGTGTCTTTCTTCACCCCCGGCTCCGGCCGGTCGGGCCGGCTGCCGTTGCCCAGGTCCTCGTCGTCGGGGCCGTAGGAGGGCCGCGCCTGGTAGCTGTCATACTCCACCCCGTCGGTGGTGAGCTGCGTCTCCTGGATGGTGGTGTCGTTGGGGTTTTGCAGCGCCCGGGCATAGTTGCCGGCGTCCATCATGTACAGGTTGTGGTCGCGCGCGAAGATCACCGTCTTGCGGTCGGGCGAGAGCTGCGCCCAGCGCGGCTGCCGCGGCGTGGCGCTGTAGTTGCCCAGCAGCTTCACCTGCTGCGTGGCCAGATCCATCTGGAAGTAGACGTCCCGCCGCCCCTTGGGCGGAATGACGGCGCCGCCGCGGCCGCTGGTGGCTTTCTGCGCCGCCTCGCCGGTCTCGGCCGCGGCCTCCTGTTCGGTCTCCGGCGCCAGGCCGGGGATCACCGCCGTCCGCGCCACGCTGAGCGAGAAACGCAGCGCGGTGTCGTGATCCTCCAGTTCGATGTGTTCGATCGGGAGGTGTTCGCCGTCGTAGGGCAGGCCGGTGAGACGGGTGAGCGCGGCCGCCAGCTTGACGTGGTCAAACAGCGCCGCCTTGGTTCCCTTGGCCGGGTCCACCACGTAGTAGGCGGTGCCGCTCGAGGTCTTGTAGCTGTACCAGAAGCGGTCGCCGCTGGAGAACCAGTGCGGGGCAACCGAGGTGGAGAAAACCAGCTTGTCCACCTTCGCCTTGGTCCACTCCGACGCCAGTTGATAGTTGGGCTGCACCCCTGCCGGCGGCACGGTTTGCGCTCCCGCCGCCGCTGCCGCCATCATCACGCCCGCTGCGATCGCCGCCAGTTTCATCCTGCCTCCCGCAAACGAAAGGCCATTATTCCATACCTGATAGCATGATTCCGTGAGTAATTCGGCAAACCCCGGGGCCGCCGGGCCCGCGTTGCCCCGGCGAAATCGGACAAGATCGCAGAAGCAGAACCGCGAAGTTCGGAACGGCGGTTCCATTCCGGGCGGCGACTTCTGGGAAGGGGCGAGAAGCAAGCTGCGCGAGGCCGCAGCCGGAGACGGCGAGGGAGCGTACAGAGAAGTACGTGACCGAGCCGGATCCGGCGAGAACGAAGCGCAGCGCCGCTTATCGCCCCGCCCCGCCGCACTGATCACCGGCGGCGCGCGCCGCATCGGCCGCGCCATCGCGCTTGACCTGGCGCGCCGCGGCTTCGATGTCGGCTTTACCTACCGCACCTCCGACGCCGAGGCGCTGTCTCTGGAGCAGGAGCTGCGCGCCCTTGGCGTGCGGGCGGTGGCCATCCGCGCCGCTCTGCGCCATGCCTCGGCGGCCCAGGCCGCGGTCGAGGCGGCCGCGGCTGCGCTCGGCCGTCTGGACGTGGTCGTCAACAACGCCGGCCGCTACGAAACCGCCGCCTTCGAAGACATCACCGATACCCAGTGGGATGAAATGCTGGCCACCAATCTCACCGCCCCCTTCCTGGTCAGCCGCGCGGCCGTGCCGCATCTGCGCCGCGCCGGCCAGGGCCGCATCATCCATATCACCTCCATCGGCGCTCTGCGCGCCTTCCCCACCCACGCCCACTACTGCGCCTCCAAGGCCGGCCTCGCCCACCTCACCCGCGCCATGGCCCGGGCGCTGGCCCCCGACATTTCGGTCAACGCCGTGGCGCCGGGGCTGATCGCCTTCTCCGACGACCTCACCGATTGGGAACAGAAAATGCGTGACCGCACCCCGCTGCAGCGCGCCGGCACGGCGGAAGACGTGGCCGAAGCGGTGGGCTTCCTCGCCACCTGCAACCCCTTCCTCACCGGACAGACTCTCGTTGTGGATGGAGGCCTGTCGCTCATATGAAAACCCACACCGCCTATCTGGTCTTCAATACCCGCCAGCATCGCGAGTACATCAACATCACCGAGCAGGTGGCCGCCGAGGTTCGCCAATCGGGCGTGGCCGAGGGCATGGTGCTGGTCTCGGCCATGCACATCACCGCCGGCATCTGGGTCAACGACGCCGAAGACGGCCTGCTGCAGGATATTGACGCCTGGCTGGAGCACCTGGCACCCTTCCGCGCCGACTACCATCACCATCGCACCGGAGAAACCAACGGCGACGCCCACCTCAAGAGCCTGCTGGTCCATCACGAGGTGATCGTGCCCATCACCAAGGGGCAGCTCGATTTTGGCCCCTGGCAGCAGATCTACTACGCCGAATTCGACGGCCAGCGGCGCAAGCGGGTGGTCATCAAGGTGATGGGGGAATAGGCGACGGATGTCCAGCCCCCGCCGCATTCTCCTTATCCATCTCGGCCAGTTGGGCGATGCGGTCATGGCGCTGCCGGCGGCCCAGGCCCTGCGCGCCCGTTTCCCCAAAGCGGCGCTCACCGTGCTCACCGGACGCGGGGCGGATGGCATCTACCGTCTCGCCGGCTTCGACACGGTGTGGACGCTCGACCGGGTGGCCTGGAAGCGGTCCTGGCTGCGGGCGCTGGCGGAGTTTCCCGGCCTGCTGTGGCGGCTGCGGCGGGCGCGCTTCGATCTGTCGGTGGATCTGCACTCCTTCAAGGAAACCAACTGGCTCGCCTTCCTGGCCGGCATCCCCGAGCGTGTGGCCATGCTACGCCCCACCCGCTCCGTGCCCAGCCTCATCAACCGCAAGCCGCCGCCCGACGATCCCCACGGCCGCCTGCTTGAACGCTACCTCCAGGTGCTGGTGCCGCTGGGCATTCATGTCGCCGCCGCGCAGCAGGTGCCGCGCCTCACCCCGCCGGCACCGCCGCCCGGGTTCGAGGACGGGCGGCCGATTCTCGGCCTGTGTCCGGGCGCCGGGCACCCCTCGCGGCGCTGGCCCGCCGATCGCTTCGCCGCCGTGGCCCGGGTCTATGCCGAAAAAGCCGGCGTGGTGGTCTTCGCCGGCCCGGAGGAGAGCGCGGAAATTCTCGACCCGCTGCGGGCGGTGCCTGGAGTGCGGGTGGTGAGCGGGCTGAGCATCGCGGCGCTGGCCGGGGCGCTGGCGCGGTGCCGCGTGGTCCTGACCAATCCCACCGGGCCCTCCCACATCGCCGCCGCGGTCGGATCGCGGGTGCTGACCCTGGGCGAAGTGCCGGCCTATGATCCCGTCCCCATCCCCCCCGGCGCCGTCATCGCTCTCCGTGGCAAGGTCGCCGCCATCACCCTGGCCGACGTGCTGGCGGCGCTCGCCGCCTTGTGGGCCGAGTGAGGGCAATCCCGGCTTGCAGGGTGGCATACTGGGCTCAATGCCGCCGCTTGCGCGCCTCGCTGCCCAACTGACCGCCATCGTGGGTGCGGAGAACGTGCTCGCCGATGCGCTGGCGCGTACCCTCTATGAGTACGACGGCGGCGTGGACCGCGGCCGGCCGGACATCGTCGTCTTCCCGCGCCACCGCGACCACGTGGTGGCCGTCGTGCGCGCGGCGGCGGCCGCCGGGGTCCCGATCGGGGCCCGCGGCGCGGGCACGGGGCTGAGCGGCGGAGCGGTGGCGCGCGACGGCGGCGTGGTGGTGGCCTTCAACCGCATGCGGCGCGTCCTGGAAGTGGACCTGGAGAATGCCCGCGCCGTGGTCGAGCCGGGCGTGGTCAATCTGGAGCTTTCGCAGATGCTGGCGCCCACCGGCTTTTACTTCGCCCCCGACCCCTCCAGCCAGCGCGCCTGCACCCTGGGAGGCAACGTGGCGGAGAACAGCGGCGGACCGCACACCCTGCTGCACGGGGTGACGGTAAACCACGTGAGCGGCTTGGAAGTGGTGCTGGCCGATGGCTCGGTGGCGGAGTTCGGCGGCCGCGCGGCGGAAGCGGCGGGATGGGACCTGACCGGCGTGCTGGTGGGTTCGGAGGGAACGCTGGCGCTGGTGACCGCCATCACCGTCAAGCTGACGCGATTGCCCGAAGCGGTGGGTACCCTGCTGGCCATCTATGATCAGGTCGGCCATGCGGCCCAGACGGTGTCCGCCTTGACCCAGGCCGGGATTACGCCGGCGGCCTGCGAGATGATGGATGGTTTTTGCCTGCGTGCCATCGAGACCGCCACCGGCGCCGGCTACCCCATGGACTCGGCGGCGGTGCTGCTGATGGACGTGGAAGGGCTGCGCGAGGAAGTGGAAGAGGACGCGGCCCGGGTCGAGGCGATCTGCCGCGCCGCGGGGGCGCGCAGCGTGCGGCGGGCCGCGGATGCGCGCGAGCGCGAGCTGCTGTGGAAGGGCCGCAAGAACGCCTTCGGCGCCATGGGCCGCATCGCCCCCAACAACTACGTCATGGATGGCGTCATCCCCCGCACCCGCATCGCCGCCGTGCTGGAGGAGATTGACGCCGTCGGCCGGCGCCACGGCTTCCGCATCGGCAACATGTTCCACGCCGGCGACGGCAACCTCCATCCGCTGGTCTTTTTCGACGAGCGCGCCGGCGAGCTGCCCCGCGCCCTGGCCTGCAGCCGCGACATCATTCAGGTCTGCGTCGCCGCCGGCGGCAGCATCACCGGCGAGCACGGCGTCGGCATCGAAAAACAGGACCTGATGCCCTTGATCTTCTCTGACGCCGACCTGGCCTACATGGAGCGCATCCGCCACGCCTTCAACCCCGGCGGTCTGCTCAACCCCAACAAAATGATTCCCCAGTCCCGCATGTGCGGCGAAATCCGCGCCCAGGCCGCGCTCTACCGGGAGGGCCTGTGACCGTGTCCGCCGCCACGCCCGAAGAAGTCTCCGATTGCGTGCGCGCCTCGGGCGAGGCCGGCATCAGTTGCGCTGCTGCCGTCACCTGCGCCCACGTCCACCTCGACCTGCGGCCCATGCGGCAGGTGCGCTTCTATCAACCTGGCGACCTGACCGTGGGCGCCGACGCCGGCCTGACCGTGGCCGCGCTCAACGCCATGCTGGCCGGGCATGGGCAGTTCGTGCCGCTCGATGTCGCCGATCCGGAACGCACCACCCTGGGCGCGGTGCTGGCCAGGCACCTCTCCGGTCCCCTGCGGCAGCGCTACGGCACGGTGCGCGATTTCGTCCTGGGACTGGAGATGGTCAACGCCGAAGGCGGGCGCGTGCGTTGCGGCGGCACGGTGGTGAAAAACGTGGCCGGCTACGACTGGATGAAGCTGATGATCGGCGCGCGCGGCGCGCTCGGCATCCTCACCGGCGTCAACTTCAAGGTCTTCCCGCTGCCCCAGGATCCCGAACCC
>JBQCEU010000328.1:0-2057 GCA_051959955.1 Terriglobales bacterium
GGAGAAGAATCTGGACGTGGTCGATTGCCTCGCCACTCGGTCCCGGATTCGTGTCGAAGGCGACTGTCACCTGGGACCACGACGTGCCCGATTTTACGCTCGTGATGCGGTCCACTTCGGTGCCGGCGCTGAAGCGCTTGACCTGTAGTTCCGCCTGGCCGCTCGTGCTGCTTTTCACCCAAACCCGGGCGGCGTAACTCTGGCCTGGGGCCACCGGCGCGCCCGTCGCTTCGACCGCGAGGGTCTGAAGTACGTAACCGAGGTCAGAGCCACCGTTTCCCGGCAACGTCACCTGCAGCGCCTGCGCATAACCAGCGGGATGGTCCGCCGTCGTGGTCGTGACGATGCTTGCGTCCTCCGCCGTCCAGCCGACCGGCTGGCCCTGCGAATCGGTTTGCGAAAAATCCCCGTTCGCGAGCAGATTTTGGGCGTGAAGGGTGAGTGGAGCGAAGAACAACGGAAGGGCAAACGCCATCCGGTGCGCTCCGACGGCCAGGGCACGGATGAGATCACGAGCGGTCACGAACATAGTACTTCCAAGTTTGGATGTGGGGTTGGGACGCGGGGGCGCGCGAAGGTGGCGCGCCCTCCCCCGCCGCAACAACCCCGCCCCGGCCGATACAAATAAGCCTGTGGGAAAACCGAGAGCCGGAACGCGGGCCGCGAATCCGAGGTCGCGGCCCACGCTTGATCGGCGCCCAATTCCGGACCGGCCGTGGTCCTAATTCCGCGAGCTTTCGGCCGGGCCCGCGCCTGTCGGCGGCGTCGCACTCGTGGTCACGACCAACTTGTCGATCTCGGTGCCATCCTCCCGGTCCCATACCGTGATCGTATGCACACCGGCCGGGAGCGAGAGCGTGCCAGAGGTCGATTCCCAACCGAGCGTCCGCGCGGCACTGACGACAAACGATGTCGCCGTACCGTCGTCGACGGAGACGTAGACCGAATCGTCCGTCGAGGTGGCACCATAGTCGCGGACGTGAACGTAATAATTACCCGCGCTGGGTACATTCACGAGGTAGTCCAGGTGCGCAGCCGTCGGATCGAGCGACGCATACGAGGTTCCGTCATTGGGCAGCGACTGCAATGCATTGTCCGAAGGATCTCCGCTGGCGCTCGCGTCCGTGATCAGCGTCCAGTCGTCCGTCCCCGTCACCTTCGCGGTATAGTGCTCGGCCTCCATGACGAACTCGCCGCTGCCGTCCGGTTGGAATGCGGTGATGGTATACGTTCCGCTGGTGACACTGCTGTCGGTCATCCCCGTCTTGTAAGCAATGGCTTTCAGCGTCGTCGTGGTACCGATGATCACGGGACCGGAATACACGGTACCGGTGGTTTCACTCGGGGTACTCCCGTCGGTCGTGTAACGAATCGTCGCGCCCGTGGTGGTGGTGGCAAGGGTGACGTTCTGTGCTGTGTCGTACGTGCCCGGTACCGGGCTGAACGTCGGCGCCGCAACCGAGGGTCCGGACTGTACGCTCTCCGCCGGGCCCGTGCCGGTCGGCGGGGTCGAACTGTCGGTGACCACGATCTTGTCGATTTCGGTGCCATCCTCCCGATCCCAGACTGTGATCGTGTGCTGGCCGCTCGGAATCGAGAAGGTGCCGGAGCTGGATTTCCAATCCAGGGTCCGACCTGCCGTTACTTCATAGTTCGTCGACGTGCTGTCATCCACCGATACGTAAACGGAATCGTCGGTCGACGTCGCACCGTAATCCCGGATATGCACGTAGAAGTTTGCGGCCGACCCGGCCGGAACATTGATCAGGTAATCGACATGCGCCGCCGTCGGGTCGAGCGTCGCATACGCGGTGCCGTCATTCGGAAGCGACTGCCGTGCGTTGTCCGAGGCGCCTCCGCTTGCGCTGGCGTCGGTGACGAATGTCCAGTCGTCCGTGCCGCTCGTTTTCGACGTATAATGCTCCGCTTCCATCACCACCTGGTTGCCGGACATCTGGAACGCTCCGCCACCGCCCCCGGACAGGTCGTAGACGTCCGAAGTCACGGGACTCGCCTCCATCTGGTCCTTGTAGGCGATTGCGCGCAGCAACGTGGTT
>JBQCEU010000329.1:0-3780 GCA_051959955.1 Terriglobales bacterium
CCTCGCGGATGGCGGCCAGCATGTTGGCGAAGGTGCCGAGGGCGGTCTCGGTGCGGTCGCGAGCCATCATGACCACGCCCCACCAGCAGGCGACCATGGTGATGCTGATCAGGATCCGCCATGGATTGTGATTGGGGCCGGTGAAGAGATTGCCGGCGGCAGGCCACCACAGGAGGATCAGCGCCAGGGTGACGGCGGGTAAGCCGGCCAGCAGGCCGAGCAGCAGCAGGATGGTGCCGGGATTGAGGGCGGTGGGATTGGGGCTGGCCGGGGGGCGGCCGCCGGGCCCGCGCTCATAAGCCATAACGCTCGATGCGGCGATACAGCGCCGCACGGCTCAAGCCCAGGGCTTTGGCGGCTTGATGGATGTTCCCGCCGGCGCGTTCCAGGGCGGTGCGGACCAGAATGCGTTCGGCCTCATCGAGCGGCAGGGCGTCCAAACCGGCCAGACCGGCGGCAGGGGGAGCGGGGCGAAGCCCGAGATCACTGGCGCGGATTTGCTGGCCGGGAGCGAGGAGCACGGCGCGTTCGATGGCATGTTCCAGCTCGCGGACATTGCCGGGCCAGGCGTGATCTTCGAGCGCCTGCACGGCGGCGGGTTCGAAGCCGGTGATGGCTTTGCGATAACGGGCCGTCAACTGGCGGAGGAAGTGCTGGGCCAGCGGCAGGATGTCTTCACGCCGTCCGCGCAGGGGCGGGATGTGGATTTCAATGGTGTTGATGCGAAACAGCAAATCCTGGCGGAACCGGCCTTCGGCCACCGCCTGGCCCAGGTCGGCGTTGGTGGCCGAGAGCAGGCGCACATCCACCTTGCGCGTCTTCGAGGAACCCACCCGTTCCATTTCGCCGGACTGAATGGTGCGCAACAATTTGGCCTGCTGGGCCAGACCGAGGTTGCCGATTTCATCGAGGAAGAGCGTGCCGCCGTCGGCCAGCTCGAAACGGCCGACGCGGTCGGCCTTGGCGTCGGTAAAGGCGCCGCGGACATGTCCGAACAATTCACTCTCGAAAATCCCCTCGGGCAAGCCGCCGACGTTGACCGTCACCAGCGAATGGGCGGCGCGGTGCGAGAGGGCATGGATGGTTTTGGCGATCAGTTCCTTGCCGGTGCCGTTTTCGCCGGTGATGAGGATGTTGGCGTCCGACGGCGCCACCTGGGTGATGAGCTGCAGCAGCGGACGCATGGCGGGCGACTCGGCGATCAATTCCGGCCGTCCCTCGGCGCGCAGCAGGCGGGTTTCGGCCTCCAGACGCTGTTCCTGGCGCCAGGCGCGGCGGAGTTCGATCTGGTTGCGGACGATGGTCAGCAGGCGCTCGTTGTCCCAGGGTTTTTCGACAAAATCGCGGGCGCCCTGGCGCATGGCCTCCACCGCGATTTCGACCGTTCCCCAGGCGGTCATGATGACCACCGGCAGAGTGGAATCCATGGCCAGCACCTTGGGAAGGAGCTCCAGGCCTTCAGCCCCGCTGGTGGTATCGCGGGTGAAGTTTAAATCCATCAGCAGTAAATCGAATTCCTGCGCCTGCAGCGCCTGCAGCGCGGCCGCGGGCGCCTCGACGGTTTCGGTGCGGTAGCCTTGGCGCTTGAGCAGCAGACGGAGGGCTTCGCGCACGTCGGGGTCGTCGTCGGCGATGAGGATTTTGGGGGCAGCGGAAGGCATGAAGGCAAAAGTGATTAGTGATTAGTGATTAGAGATTAGCCGGACGCGGAAGCCGAGCGGCGGCTGGAGGCAACGCGTGCGATGAAGGGATTGAGCATGCGCTTGACTTCGGTAACCGCGGCTTCAAGCTGCCGATAGTGGTCGGTCGAAATGAATTGCAGATCATGGGCCAACAGCAGATGGTAATCCAGTTCGCTGGCCGAACCCATGGCGATATGCAAAAACCGCAATAGTTCAGCGCTGCTGTCGTGCCCGCAGCCTTCGGCAATATTCGCCGCAACCGACACCGCTGCGCGCCTCATCTGATTGACAAGCCCAAACCGCTCGGAAGCGGGAAAACCCGACGTCACGCGATAAACCTCCAGGGCCAGGTTATGTGCCTTCTGCCAAACCTTCACCTGCCGGAAGTCCCGCATTCTCGGCCGCCTGTTGTGGCTAATACCTAATCGCTAAAAACTAATCACTTGGTGGCTTTTTCCGAAACCAGCCAGCCGTCGGAGAGCTCGATGATGCGATCGCCGTAGGTGGCGTTCTGCTCGGAGTGGGTTACCTGGATGACGGTGGTGCCTTCGGAATTGAGGCGCTTGAAGAGCTCCATGATCTCGCGGCCCTGGGCGGAGTGGAGATTGCCGGTGGGTTCGTCGGCGAGGATCAGTTTGGGGCTGGCGATGACCGCGCGGGCGATGGCCACCAACTGCTGCTGGCCGCCGGAGAGCTGGTTGGGATAGAGATCCTTCTTGCCCACGATCTGGAAGCGGTCCAGGGTGTCGGCGACCAGGCTGGCGCGCTCCTTGGAGCGGATGTCGCGGTACGACAAGGGCACGTCGAGGTTCTCGTAGACGGTCAGGTTGTCGAGCAGGTGATAGCTTTGGAAAACGAAGCCCATATAGAGCTTGTTCAGCTCGATGCGCTTTTTGACCGGAAGGGAGTGGACGGGGGTGCCAAGGAAATAGAACTCGCCGCTCCACAGGCTGTCGAGCATGCCGAGGATGGACAGCAGCGTGGATTTGCCCGATCCCGACGGGCCCATGATGGTGAGGAACTCGCCTTCGCGAACGTCGAGGTTGATCTGGCGCAGGGCGTAGGTCTTGCCCACCCCGGCCGGATAGGTCTTCTCCAGTTTGCGCAGTTGGATCACGTGTTCCAGCTTACAATACGGCGGCCCGCGCTCAGTGCAGGTTGCGGATGCTCTGCGGCGAGAGCGGCTGGCCGAGCGAGATGTTGTACTCGTCCAGCAGTGTGCCGCTGTCCTTGGCCAGGGTTACCTGGGCGATGGCGTAGGCCTGTTGGGCGGCGACGACGCCTTTTTGCGCGTTGACCAGCGCCACCTCTGCGGCTTCCACTTCATCAATGGTTCCCTTGCCCAGCGAGTACTTGGAGCGGGAGTTGTCGAGGGCCTGCTGAAACAATTTCTCGGCGTTTTCCGCAGCCTGCACTTGCGCCATCTGTCCCTCGAGCTCGATGCGATCTTCGTTGACCTGCTCGGTGATGGCATTCTCATCCTTTTGCAAAGTGACGCGGGCAGCCGCGGCCTGCAGTTCCGTGGTGGCCTCGTCGGCGCGGTTGGTGCGGTTCCATACCGGTACGGAAAGCGCAAAGCCGACGCCGTAATCGGGGGCCTTGTAGCTGAAGATGTCGCCCACGGAACGGCCAAAGCCGGCCGGCAAGGTGCCCAGCACGCTGCCTGCCGGACAGGGGAAGGTGGCGACGGCGCAGTTGACGCCGACCCCGGCCACGCCGCTGGAGGTGTAGCTGGCGAACAGGGTCAAGGAAGGCAGCAGGGTGTCTTTGCGGACTTTGACGGCGAGGTCGTTGTTGCTGACGTTGATGCGGTCTTCGGCGAGTTTGGGGCTGAAGTTCACCGCGCGCGTCACCATTTGCTTGAGTTCCGGCAGGGTGGTTTGCTGGGGCAGGGGCAGAGCCTGGGTGGTGACCACGCGGGCGGCGATCACATTGGGGCTCCACTGCTTCGCCAGAAAGAGTTTGAGCTTGGAGGCGGCCTTGGCGTAGTCGGTCTTCGCCTGGAGAACAGCGCTGGTGGCGGTGCTGAGGCCGGTTTCCGCGGGGCTGCGGTTGCCGGCCGGACCCTTGCCGTACTGAATCAAGGCGTTGGTGTCGT
>JBQCEU010000330.1:0-3579 GCA_051959955.1 Terriglobales bacterium
CATCCGTCGCCGCTGGTGCTGGAGCAGTTGCAGGCCGCCGGCGCGCGCGTGTTCCGCACCGATCGCGACGGCGCCGTGGAATGCCGCCTGAAGGGCGGCAAGCTGGAGGTCTACCTCTTCCGGCCGGTGCCGGGACGGTAGAAGCCAGGGGTGAGGGGTGAGGGGTGAGGGGTTCCCGCGCGAAGCTCCGCCGCATCTTCTGGAGTTGCGCAGCCGGGGCGAGGAGCCCCCGGCGAAGCGTCGCCGGCGGCCTTGGAGAGCGGGCGGCGCGGCGCAGCCGCCTGCTGCCCCCCTCGGCGCGAGCGCTGCCGCCCCAGGCGCGGATGCGGAGCCACGGCGCGGCCGCCGTGGCGCAGCGCCCCTGGCAGTTCGTGAGAGCGGGGCGCGCGGCGCAGCCGCGCCGGGGGCCCCCGCGATTAATTAATGCGGATACGGGTGGCCGGTGAGGATGGCGAGGGCGCGGTAGAGCTGCTCCAGCGCCATGAGGCGCGCCAGTTCGTGGGAAAAGGTGAGCGGCGAGAGGGAGATGCGGCCGGCGGCGGCGGCAGTCACGGCCGGGGAGAAGCCATCGGCGCCGCCGATGGCCAGCAGGATTTCGTGCTGCGGATGCGCCTGGGACTCGCGTTCGAGCCAGCGGGCGAAGTCGGGCGAGGTGAAGGTGCGGCCGGCGGGATCGCAGAGCCAGAGGCGGGCTGAGGCGGCGTCGCGCAGCAGCGCGGCCTGAGGATCCCTTCCGCCCAGCTCCACAACGCGAAAGGCGGCGTAGCGCTGGAAGCCGCCGAGGCGGCGGACGTATTCTTCCGTGCCCGCGGCCACCCCCGGCAGCTTGGTTTTGCCCACCCACGCCAGCCCCAGCTTCATACTGCTCATGGTAGCCGCGCCGGGCCGGGCGCGAGCGCCGCCGCCGTGACGCAGCGTTCCTGGCCGTTCGCGAGAGCGGGCGGAGCGGCGTAGCCGCCTGCTGCCGCCTCGGCGCGAGCGCTGCCGCCCCAGGCGCGGATGCGGAGCCACGGCGCCGCCGCCGTGGCGCAGCGTCCCTGGCCGTTCGCGAGAGCGGGCGGCGCGGCGTAGCCGCGCCGGGCGCCCGCGATCAAATAATGCTAGCCTTAATGCCATGACGGCGTGGGTACAGGTGGGGCTGAAAAAGACGGTTTTGGACCCGCAGGGCAAGGCCATCCAGGCGGCGCTGCGGCAGCGCGGCTACGGCGAAATTGAAGAGCTGCGGCAGGGGAAGTTGTTTGAGCTCCGGCTGCCGGCGGGCGTGAGCCGTAAACAGGCGCGGGAGCAGGTGGAGCGGGCAGCGCGCGAAGTGCTGACCAACCCGGTGATTGAGGATTACTCCATCCGCTGGGAAGAGTAGCGAGCCACCCTATGTGCGGCATCGTCGGCTACATCGGCAAAAAGGACGCGGTTCCGGTCATTCTGGACGGGTTGAAGCGGCTGGAGTATCGCGGCTATGACTCGGCCGGCATCGCCGTCATCCGCAACGGCAACGGGCAGCCGGGGGTGCTGGAGATCCGGCGCGCCGAGGGCAAGCTGCGCAATCTGGAAGAGAACATCCGCCTGCAGCCGCTGGACGGCAGCTACGGCATAGGCCACACCCGCTGGGCCACCCACGGCCGGCCGACGGAGGAGAACGCCCATCCCCACCGCGACTGCAGTGGCGAAATCGTCGTGGTGCACAACGGCATCATCGAAAACTACCTGACGCTGAAACGGGCCCTGATCGAGCAGGGCCACAGCTTCCGCACCGAGACCGACACCGAGGTGGTGGCCCACTTGATCGAGCAGGCGCTCAAGGATGGCGCCAAGGACCTGGAGGCGGCGGTGCTGACGGTGCTGCCCCAATTGAACGGCGTGTACGCGCTGGCCATCCTTTCGACCCGCGATCCCGAGCGCATCGTGGCGGCGCGCAACGGCCCGCCGGCGGTGATCGGGCTGGGCAAGGACGAGTACTTCATCGCCAGCGACATTCCGGCGCTGCTGCAGCACACCCGCGACGTGTTCTTCCTGGCCGACGGCGACGTGGCGGTGCTCAGCCCGCAGGGGGTGCGGCTGATGGACCAACAGGGTCGGCCGGTGCAGCGCGAGCTGACCCACATCACCTGGGACCCGATCGCGGCGGAAAAGGGCGGCTTCAAGCACTTCATGCTCAAGGAGATCTATGAGCAGCCGCGGGCGGTGCGCGAAACCCTGCTGGGGCGCATTTCGCGCGAACGCGGCGAAGCCTATCTCGACGAGATGGAGCTGACGGCGGAGGACTTCCGCGGCTTCGCCTCGGCCCGCATCGTCGCCTGCGGCACCTCCTGGCACGCCGCCGTGGCGGGCAAGTTCATGCTGGAGCAGTTGGCGCGCATCCCCACCGAGGTGGACTACGGCAGCGAGTTCCGCTACCGCGATCCGCTGGTGCGGCCGGATCAGTTGACGGTGCTGGTTTCGCAGTCGGGCGAAACCGCCGACACGCTGGCGGCGTTGCGCGAGGCGCGCAACCGCGGCTCGAAGACGCTGGCCATCGCCAACGTGGTGGGCAGCATGCTGATGCGCGAGGCCCACGGCACCCTGCTTACCCACGCCGGCCCGGAGATCGGCGTGGCCTCGACCAAGGCCTTCACCGCGCAGCTCACCGCGCTGGTGGTGCTGGCGCTCTACCTGGGCCGCACCCGCGGCACACTGACGGCGGAGGCGGCGCAGCGCTTCATGGCGGAGTTTGACCGCATCCCCGGCAAGCTGGAGACGCTGCTCAACCGCGAGGAGGAGTTCGAGGGTCTGGCGCGGCGCTTCTACCGCGCCCGCGACTTCCTCTACCTCGGCCGCGGCATCCATTACCCCATCGCCCTGGAAGGGGCGCTGAAGCTGAAGGAGATCTCCTACATCCACGCCGAGGGCTATCCGGCGGGGGAGATGAAGCACGGCCCCAACGCGCTGATTGACGAAAACCTCCCCGTGGTGGTGCTGGCGGCGCACGATCCCGACGATCCGGCTTCGGTGACGCGCTACGAAAAGACGCTGAGCAACCTCAAGGAAGTCAAGTCGCGCCAGGGCGAGGTGATCGTCGTCGCCAACGCCGGTGACCTGAACGTGCGCGACGGCGCCGACCACGTCATCGAGGTTCCCAGCGCCCCCGAGCTGCTGCTGCCCATTCTGGAAGTGGTGCCGCTGCAGTTGCTGGCCTACCACATCGCCGTCCGGCGCGGCTGCGACGTGGACCAGCCCCGGAATTTGGCCAAGTCCGTAACCGTCGAGTAGGACACCCTTCCGGGTGGTGGTTGACCCAGCACCGGATTGAGAATATACCTCTTGGAATAGGTCACACTCAGGAGGTGTGCACGTGGTTACATCCCAAGCTGATCCTTCGGCCGGAGCCCCCGCCCCGGTTGACCCCGCCAAAGTTCATGATTTCTGCCTGAAGGTGGTCGGCGATCTGGCGGCCGCAATATCCGGGCCGTTGCTCTACCTCGGCGATCGCGAAGGCCTGTTCAGAGTCATTGCCGAGCACGGCCCCATGACCGTGGCCGCACTGGCCGACCGCACCGGCCTGCAGCAGCGTTATCTGCGGGAATGGAGTTCGGCCATGGTGGC
>JBQCEU010000331.1:0-4071 GCA_051959955.1 Terriglobales bacterium
CAACCTTCAACGCCGGCCAATGCCTCACCGGAGGCATCAGCTTTACTTCCGGGGTCAGCATCGGCATGGCCCTGGCCAACAACCCGGAGTCGGTACCGCCTGCGGGCCTGACCTGGAACGCCTATATTGATGCCGCCAATCACGTCACCGTTCGCGTATGCAATGCCACGGCGAGCCCCATCACCTGGAGTTCCGGCGCCGTGTGGGACGTGCGCGTGCTTCCCTGATGCCGGGAGCAGACGGAAGGGATTTGTCCATGACTGCCTGGGTGGATGCACACGCGGTTGAGATCCTGATCGGCTGGTATATTTTCAGCGCCGCGGTGAGCGGCATGCCGGCGCCTGGTGAAGCCAGCGGCGCGGGCTATCGCTGGCTTTACCATTCGCTGCATTTGCTGGCCGGTGACCTGGCGCGCTTGCTGCGCATGGGAGATCCGCAATCATGATTCAGGGTTACGCTTCTCTCGCCCTTGAGGATTGGGGCGGTCTGGTCACCGCGGTGGCGGCCGAGCATCTCGATCCGCGATTGTTGACCGAGGCGCGGAATGTGCGCTTTGAAGAGGGGGCCATCTGCACCCGCGAAGGCCTGGTTACCGCGGTCAACATCCCCGGCGGAGGAGCGGTACGCGGGTTGATGGACTACACCCACCTGGACGGAAGCGAGCAGCCGCTGGTTTTCGATGCCGCGGGCAAACTGTACATCGAAGCACCGGCCGGCAGTGGCGTGCTGCAGCAGGCCGACCCGGAGTCCACCGTAACCTTGCCCCCGAGCGCGTGGATGAACGGCGCCGCCGCCTATGACCGCGCCTATCTTGCCTTCGGAGACGGCAAGGCGGGAGTGGCCACGCCGGCCAGCTTCGACGGCACCCATCTCGATCCGGTCACGCTCGCCGCGCCCGCCGGCGTCAGCTCCGCCGCCGATGCCGCCGCCGGTGGCAACATCGCCGCCGGGGTGCGCTATGGCATGGTTCTGTACCAAACGCGTGCCGGCTCCCTCACGGCGCCGCAGGCGCCGTTCCAGTGGACGGCGGCCGGGGGACGGCAGGTTACGGTTTCCAACCTGCCGATCGGCCCCGCGCAAGTGGCGGCCCGCGTGGTGGCCTTTACAGTGGCTGGCGGCAGCAACGCCGGTCCCTACTTCTACATTGGCGAGCCCCAGACGGTGAACGGGATCAGCGAAACCTCGACGGTGGTCGCCGGTAACAGCGCCACCTCCGCCACTTTCAACTTCGATGATGACTTCCTGGCATCGTCCAACGATGTGACCAGCCAATTCCGGGCGCTGGTGCTGCCATCCCAGACGGGGGTGCTGTTCAGCAAGACCACGCAACGCATGCTGTGGTGGGGCGATCCGGAACAGCCCAGCGCGGTGCAGTGCAGCGAACCCTTCGACGCCGGCTTTTATCTGGCTGACACCGGCAGTTTTGTGGTGGCCGATAACAACGGCCAGCGGGTCACGGCCGTGCTGGAGTACCGCAACCTTCTTCTGGCCGCCAAACAGGACAGCATCTACTGGGTGGTGCCCAACAACGGCGACCCCGCCACATGGACCGTGGAACTGGTGGTGGCGACGGTTGGCTTCTGCGGCCCGCGCGCCTGGGCGGAGGGCACCAACGAAATTGTCTTTGTGCACCGCTCGGGGGTTTATCTTTTCGCCGGCGGCGTGCCGCTGTTGTTGAGCAGCGAGTTGAACGCGCCATCTCCCGGCACGCCCGGTCTGTGGGAACGGATTCATTGGGCGGCCGCGGAACAAATCTGGGTGCATCTGGACGTCGAGCAACAGACGGTGCGCATCGGCGTGCCGCTGGATGGCGCCAGCGAGTGCACCCATATCCTGAAGCTGCGCTACAGCCGGGGCTGGCAGAGTGGCGTGGAGGCGGGGCGGCTGGTGCCCGGCCGACAATGGTCGGTGGATACCATTGCGGCCCATCAGGCGGTGCGGGTGCGGCGTCCGCTGCGACAGCCGTCACTGCCCGCTGACCAGCGTCTCGCCGAGGCACAGCTGCTGCTGGCTCTGGCCGGCACTCCGGGGACGATTGCCTACCTCGACCCCGGCGCGAATACTGACAACGGGGTTCCGATTGTCTGGAGCCTGCAAACTGGATCGGTACGCTCTTCGGAGTTGGACGGCCAGGCGCGCGGGGCCAGGGTGATGGCCGGCGTGGTGCAACTCCGCGCCTCCGGCCAGGGGACTGTCTCCGCTGCGACGGTGCTGCCCAATGCGCCGCCGCTCCGCTTCCTGCAGACCGCCCTGTCTCCCAATCCGCAAGGCTTGGTGCAAGGCCTGGCGCTCTGCCAGGGTGAAGCCATCGGGCTGCGGCTGGAGAGCGCAGGGCCATCGCAGATTCGTTTGGAGGGCATTTACGCCAGGATGCGGCCGGCATGGGCACTGTGTCCGGCACAGCAGTGAGAAAGCAGAGGGAGAGCATGGCACGCGGAGACAAGTCAACCTACAACCAGCAACAGCAGCAGGCATTTGGCCAGAGCCAGGGAATCGCTGGACAGGATTTCCAAAACCAGCAAAACCTGTACTCCAGCCTGGCGCCGGCCTATGAGAACGAACTCAACAATCCGGGTTATACCGACGCTGAGAAACAAGCGATGCGGCAGGCCACCGCCGGATCGCTGGCCGGCGCATTCGGCGCCGCACGGCAGCGGCTCATGGACCAGGCGGCACGCACCGGCAACAGCGCCGGTGTCAATGCCGCCGAGGAGGAACTGGGGCGGGAGCAAGCGCAACAGAACGCCCAGGCCATGGGCGGCCTGGAGGGAGCGTTCGGCAATGCCCGCATGCAGAATCAGAACCAGGCCCTGGCCGGACTCGGCAATTTGTACGGCAGCACGACCTCGGGTCTCGATTCCGCCCTCAACAACGACGCCAATCTGGTCAATACCCAGGGCCGCGTGGCCACCACTCCAGGTTTCTGGTCGCAGATTTTCCGCCGCAGTGTGAACCCGTTCGGCCTGTAAAGGAGCCACCATGGACAACCTGAGCATACTGGCCGGATTGGGGGAAGACCCGGCCGACCTGCTTACCGACTCCAACCCCTACCTGCGCATTCTGCCCGCCGTATTGCCTCCGCCTCAGCCGGGTGCCGGCGGCTACCTGGATCTGGCGCAGCGGCGCTTGCGCACTCGCCGGTTGACACCCGGGGGGCTGCCGCAGCCGCCGGAACTGATGGGCGTGGATGCCGATGCCCGCGTTCCCAACCTGCTGCAGCCCATGGCGGGCGAGTTCAACGCTCAGGGAGAAGTGGGCGGCGGCGCTCCCTCGTTTCACAACCCGGAACAGCCGCCCTCCACTGGCATTGCGAGCACCGGGACGGCGCCTCCGGGACCGCTGCAATCCGAACCAGCACCGGTGCCCTCCCGCTGGCGTGGCCTGCTGATCGCGGCGGTGGGCAACGAGCGGCAACTGGCTCGGCCACCCAGGGAACGCCGCCAGGATCGTTAACTGCTTGTCGTTTCCTTCCGGATGGGAGCCGCGCTCGGCCGCCCAGCGAGCGGCGCTGGTGTGTCCGGCGGCCCTGCTGCTCTTCGGCGGGGCGGCCGGTTCGCTCAAATCCGAAACCATGCTCATTGACGCCGTGGCCGAATGTCAGCAGGCCAAGCTGCGGGCCCTGCTGCTGCGGCGTACGTTCCCGGAGCTGGAGATGAGCCT
Organism: Terriglobales bacterium; assembly: GCA_051959955.1. Lineage (GTDB taxonomy): Bacteria > Acidobacteriota > Terriglobia > Terriglobales > SCQP01 > SCQP01. The sequence goes on from JBQCEU010000331.1 coordinate 3,661, forward strand.
CATCCGCCGCAGCCGCGAACTCTATCCCGCCTTCGGCGGCTTCTACAACGAGCAGAAGCGGCGCTGGCGCTTCCCCGCGGGAGGCACCATCGAGTTCGGCTATTGCGAGTCGGAAAAGGACATTTACCGCTACCAGGGCGCCGAGTTTACATTCATTGGATTCGACGAATCCACCCACTTCTCGGAGTTCCCCATTCGCTACATGCTGTCGCGCCTACGCTCGACGGAGGGCGCCATGCGGCTTCGGGTGCGTCTGGCCACCAATCCCGGCAACGTTGGCCACACCACCCACAAACACATTTTTCAGGGTCCCACCTGCACCCACTGTTGCGAGACGCAGGAATCCCGCCGGCCTTATCAGATTTACGATGACGCCCTTTGGCCCTGCGACCATCATCCCATCGGCAAGTC
>JBQCEU010000332.1:0-8099 GCA_051959955.1 Terriglobales bacterium
CCGCTGTTTCAGCAACTGTGGACGGCGCAGCCGGTGGAGGTCGAAACCAGCCGCGGCCAGTGGCTGCACGGCGTGGTCACCGGCCTGTCGGTGCATCTGCAATCCGGCCGCGTGCAGCGGCCCAACGGCGCCGACCCGGCCAACCTGTACGTGGATATCGGCGCCGCCAGCCGCGCCGAAGCCCTGGCTGCGGGGGTGCAGGTGCTCAGCCCGGTGGCTCTGGATCGCAGCCTGCAAGTGCTCGGCGATGGCCAACTCTCCGGCTACGCGCTGGACGACCGCTATGGGGCGGCGGTGCTGGTGGAGGCGCTCCGGCATCTCGATCCCGAAAAGCTGACCGGCCCGGTCACCCTGGCTTGGGTGGCGCAGCAGGGAAGCGGCGCACGCGGTCTGCAACGGGTACGGCAGATGCTGGGCGCCGGCGTGGCCACCACGCTGGTGGGCGCCGCCGCCCCGCGCGGCGAGACGGGGGTGGACTCATGGACCGTGCCCGTCCGCTGGGCGGCCACCCCCATCGCCGCCATCAGCGCCGGAGACCTGACGCAGCACGCCCCCAAGGTGGAAACCGCCCTGTGCCAGGCGCCCCAGACGGCGCCACTGCCGCAGCCCGCCGCCCTGCCGCCGCCGCCGCTGCCCGCGCGGCCGCCCGCCACGCCCACTCCCGAAGCCATCCTGCAACCGTTGGTCGCCCAGTACGGCGTCCATCCCCACGAGCAGCGCGTCTCCGCCGCCATTCAGGCGCTGCTGCCCGGCTGGGCCCAGCCGCTCACCGACGACGCCGGCAACGTGGTTTTGCACTGGGCGGATGCCGGCTCCAACGCCCCGCGGCTTCTCTTCGTGGCCCACCAGGACGAGACCGGCTTCGCGGTGGAAGCCATCGCTCCCGATGGCCGCCTGCGCCTGCGCACCCGCGGCGGCGTCTACCTGCCCTACTACCTGGGTCACCCGGTGCTGGTGCACACCGCTGCCGGCGACATGCGCCCCGGCCTGCTGGAACTGCCCGCCGGCTGGGATCAGCCCGGCTTCAACTTCGCCGCGCCGGAGATTGCCCGCGCCCCGCTGTGGGCCGATGTCGGCGCCCGCTCCGCCGCCGAGGTGGCGTCGCTGGGCATCGCCGTGGGCGACAGCATCACCGTTCCCAAGCAGTACCGCAAGCTGCTCGGCAGCCGCGCCACCGCGCGCAGTTTCGATGATCGCGTGGGTAGCGCCGCCCTCATCGCCGCCGCCTGGAAGCTGGGCCCCAGCCTGCCCGGCCGCGACATTACCTTCGCCTGGACCACCGGCGAGGAGATCGGCCTGCTGGGCGCCCAGGCCATGGCCGCCCGTCTCGCCGCCGCCGGCCGCGCCCCGGATTACGTCTTCGCCATTGACACCTTTGTCAGCTCCGATACGCCGCTGGAAGAGCACTATATGGCCGACACGCCCATTGGTGAGGGATTTGTCATTCGGGCCATTGATGATTCCAGCATCACGCCCTGGCCGCTGGCGCAGCGGCTGCGCGCGCTGGCGGAACAGGCGCACATTCCGGTGCAGACGGGCGAAACCAGCGGCGGCAACGACGGCTCGGCGTTTCTGCGCTATGGAGCGGTGGATCTCCCCCTGGGCTGGCCCCTGCGCACCTCCCATTCCCCCGCCGAGGTCATTGACACTCGCGACCTCGACTCCCTCGCCCGTATGATCGAATCGCTCACCCACAATTGGTAACCGCCCCAATTCACGTACACGGTTCACCTTCGACTGCTCTATAATCCCGCCATGACCCGTCGTTACTCCGGTGTACTGCGCCTGTGCGCGCTGTTCAGTCTTTTGCTCCTGGTGGGCGCCTGTGCCGCCCTTGCCCAAACCAGCTACAACTCCGCGCTCTGGAGCGGCATGCACTACCGCCTCATCGGTCCCTTCCGCGGCGGCCGCGTGACCGCGGTGGCGGGCGTGCCCAGTGAGCCGCTGACCTACTACTTCGGTTCGACCGGCGGCGGCGTCTGGAAGACCACCGACGCCGGCAACAGCTGGGAGAATGTCAGCGACAAATATTTCAAGGTGGGCTCAATGGGCGCGCTGGCGGTGGCCGACTCCGATGCCAACGTGATCTATGCCGGCACCGGCTCGGCGGCCATCCGCAGCAACGTCTCCATCGGCCACGGCATGTACAAGTCCACCGACGCCGGCAAGACCTGGAGCTTCGCGGGCCTCGACGGCACCGGCCAGATCGCCGCAATCGCCATTGATCCCCACGACGCCAACCGCGTCTTCGTCGCCGCCCAGGGCAATCCCTTCGCCGACACTCCCGAGCGCGGCGTGTACCGCTCGACCGACGGCGGCCAGACCTGGCAGAAGGTGCTCTACAAGACGCCTGCCCTGGGCGCGGCGGCGGTGATCCTGGATCCGTCCAACCCGCAGACGCTCTACGCCACCCTGTACTACGGCCGCCGCAAACCCTGGACGATCATCAGCGGCGCGCCCGCCAGCGAAGGCTCGGGCATCTACAAGTCCACCGACGGCGGCGACACTTGGACCAAGCTGGCGGGCGGCCTGCCCGATCAGCTCTTCGGCCGCGCCAACGTCTCCATCTCCGCCGCCAACCCGCAGCGCGTGTACGCGCTGATTGAAGCCAAACCGGGCAGCGGCCTGTGGCGTTCAGAAGACGGCGGGGCAAGCTGGACGCTGATCAATAGCCAAGCCGGCATCATCACCCGGCCGTTCTATTACGACGTGGTCGCCGCCGATCCCAACAACGCCGACGTGGTCTATGTCGGCGATGAGACCTGGTTCAAGAGCACCGACGGCGGCAAGACCTTCCGCACTGAGCGCGTCCCCCACGGCGACAACCACGGCATCTGGATCAATCCCAAAAACTCCAACGACATGATCCAGGCCAACGACGGCGGCGCCAACGTCTCGCTCGACGGCGGCCGGAGCTGGAGCACGCAGATGAACCAGCCCACCGCCGAGATCTACCAGGTGGCGGTGGACAACCAGTATCCCTATCGCGTCTACGGCGCGCAGCAGGACGACAACACCGTCATCATCCCCAGCCTGCCGCTGGGCGACGGGCAGGCCTTCCGCGACGGCCCCGGCTGCGAGACCGGCCCCATCATCCCCAGCCAGCTCGATCCCAACATCGTCTACGGCGGCTGCAAGGGCCAGTTCAGCCGCCTGGACATCCGCACCCACAACGAGCAGGCCTACTGGATCGGCGCCCAGTCGCTGTACGGCAACGCCGCCAGCCGGCTGATTGACCGCTTCCAGCGCGTCTCGCCGATGGAGGTTTCGCCCCACGATCCCCACGTGGTCTACTACGGCTCGCAGTACCTGTATCGCTCCAGCAACGGCGGTGTGAACTGGGAGCGCATCAGCCCCGACCTCACCGCCCATCCCGCCGGCACCCAGGGCGCCAGCGGCGAGCCCATCACCCGCGACGCCACCGGCGAGGAAGTCTACAGCACCCTGTACACCATCCGCGAATCGCCGGTGCAGGCGGGCGTGATCTGGACCGGCTCCAACGACGGGCCCATCTACGTCACCCGCGACAACGGCAAGACCTGGACCAACGTCACCCCCAAGGGGCTCGAGCCCGGCGGTCGCGTGCAGAACATCGAGCCCAGCCCGCATTCGGCCGCCCGCGCCTACGCGGCCATCTACCGCTATCTGTTGGGTGATTTCAGGCCCTACATCTATAGCACCGACGACTTCGGCGCCCACTGGACGCTGCTCACCGACGGCCACAACGGCATCGCCAGCGACGAGCCCACGCGCGTGGTGCGCGAGGATCCGGTCCGTGCCGGATTGCTTTACGCCGGCACCGAGTTCGGCATGTACATCTCGTTTGATAACGGCGGCCACTGGCAGCCGTTCCAGCTCAACCTGCCGCACACGCCGGTGACCGACATCAAGCTCGCCCACGGCGATCTCATCCTCTCCACCCAGGGCCGCTCGGACTGGATTCTCGACAACCTGGGTCCGCTGCGCCAGCTCACGCCGCAGGTGGCGGCTGCCGAGAACCATCTCTTTGTTCCCGGCGAAGCCATCCGCAGCGGCGGCCGTGGCGGCTTCGGCGGCTTCGGCCGTGAAGCCGGCCCCGAATACCCGCAGCCCGGCGCCACCATCGGCTACTACCTGAAGTCCGAACCCGCCGGCGATATCAAGCTCGACATCCTCGATGCCTCGGGCAAGCTGGTGCGCTCGTTCTCCAGCGCCGCCCCGGCGGGCGGCCGTGGCGGCCGCGGCGGCCGCTTTGCCCGTGGCCCGGCACGGCTCGACAAGAGCGCCGGCATGCACCGCTTCACCTGGGACCTGCGTTATCCCGGCCCCTGGGAGAGCACCGCGCAACCCGAAGGCGGCAACGGCCCCGCAGCCGTCCCCGGCAACTATCAAGTGCGCCTCACCGTCGGAAGCTGGACCGAAACCCAGCCGCTGACCGTCAAGGAAGATCCGCGCATCACCGCCGACGGCGTCACCACCGCCGTCCTGCAGGAGCAGTTTGACCACAACATGAAGGTGCGCGAGCTGGTCAGCCGGGTCAATCAACTGGCGGCCAAAGTGCGCGCCGCTGAACGCAACGGCGGAGCGGATGGGGCCCGGGTCAAGGCGATTGCCGATCAGTTGCTCACCCCGCCTATCCGCTACAGCCAGCCGGAGCTGCAGGAGCAGATCACCTACCTGTACGGCATGACCAACAGCGCCGACCAGAAGATCGGTCACGACGCCGTGGCCCGTTACGCCGTGCTCAAGGCCCAGCTCGACAAACTGGAGGCCGAGGCCGCCTCGGTGCTGGGCAACCGCTAGCTCACCAGCGGCCGGGCAACATCGGGAAAGGCGTCCAGCAGCTCGCGGTCCAGGGTGACCAACGGGACCGCTAGCTGCTGCGCCAAGGCCACGAATTCCAGGTCGTAGGCGGTGCAGCGCGTCTGCGTGGTCAATTCCAGAACGCGACGCGAGTTGACCTCGGCGCTTTGCACCATCCCATCAGCCCGTTCCAGGGCTGCCATCGCGGTGCTGAGTCGCAGACCGCTGCGCCGCATCTGGCCTGCCAAAACGTTGCGAAATTCCGAACGCCACAAGTGCGGGGCGCGCCAGTGGTGGTCCTGCAAGCGCAGTCGCTCGGCGGCCCCTGTCCATTCGCCTTCCAGGCACATATAGGCGACAACGTTGGTGTCCACCACGATCACGGCCGACCGCTGCGTTTGTCGCGATTGATCTGCTCCTCGGTCACCCACACTCCCTGGCGCGCGGCCTCGGCGCGCAGCCGGGCGGCCTCCTCCAACTCGGCCAAGATCTCGGCGCGGGTGGGATGGCGTACCGCTGCGGCCCGCAACTGCTGCAGAATCTCCTGATTGAGGCTCCGCCCCCCCTGCTTGGCCATGGCTTTCAACTTCTGGTGCAGATCCGGCGGCAGGTTCTTGATGGTGATGGACGCCATGCAACCATTATGCAACCGTTTCGCAACCGGCTAACCGGCTGCCACGGCCGCCGTCCAAGTCCCCGGAAACTATTCCCGCTACCATCGGTATAGCCGTTTGAGGGCCATCCATGTTTGCTGATCTCAAGTACGCCGTCCGCATGCTGCTCAAATCGCCCGGCTTCACCGCCGTGGCGCTGCTCACGCTGGCCCTGGGGATCGGCGCCAATACCGCCATCTTCACCCTGCTGGACGCCACCCTGCTGCGGCCGTTGCCGGTCAGCCATCCCGAGCAGTTGGCGCTGCTCACCGACCCCACCGACGGCGGCACCAGCTTCGGAACTTCGGGCGGGACGCGGGGCCTGCTGGCCTATACCGAATACCAGGCCCTGCGCGACCAGAACCAGGTGTTCAGCGGGCTGATGGCCGCCGAGAGCGATACGCAGCGTCCGGACATCGCCTGGAGCAACGGCGCCGGCGCGATGGGCGCGCCGCAGCAGGCCTTCGTCAAGCTGGTGAGCAACAACTATTTTTCGGTGCTGGGCGCGGACCCGTATCGCGGCCGCTTTTTCCTGCCCAGCGAAGGGGTGCAGATCGGCGCCGACCCGGTGGCGGTGGTGAGTTACGGCTACGCCCGCCACGCCTTCGGTGACGCCGCCACCGCGGTGGGACGCCAGTTCAGCCTGCACGGTCACGTGTTCACGGTCATCGGGGTGACGCCCGCAGGCTTTTTCGGTGAAAACGTGGGCCAGCAGGTGGACATCTGGGCGCCGATCACCATGCAGCCGCAGGCCTGGCCGGGCATGGACCGGCTGCACGATCCGCCGGGTGTCTCGCGGCTGATGTGGCTGCAGGTAATGGGGCGGATGAAGCCGGGCGTCACCCTGGCGCAGGCGCAGGCAGCGAGCAATGTCATATTCCAACGGTCCGTGGCCGAGCAGGCCAAGGATGCGCCCGACGCCGCCTCACGGCGCGATATTCTCGGTCAGAAGCTGGTGTTGTCCAGCGGCGCCCAGGGCACTTCCGGGCTGCGCGGCGACTTCGCCAGCCCCTTGTGGGCGCTGTTCGGCCTGGTGGGGCTGGTGCTGGTGGTGGCGATCGTCAACCTCGCCAGCCTGTTGCTGGCCCGCGCCACGGCGCGGCAGAAGGAGATGGGGGTGCGCCTGGCGCTGGGCGCCGGCCGCGGCCGCGTAATTCGTCAACTGCTGACCGAAAGCCTGCTCTTGGCGGTGGTCGGCGGGCTGCTGGGCGTGTTGCTGGCCCTGTGGGGCGAGCGCCTGCTGCTGGGTCTGGTCGCGGCCGGCGGCAGTGACGGGATCAATCTCAGCCTGACGCCCGACTGGCGCGTGCTGACCTTCATCGCCGCCATCTGTCTGTTCAGCGGCATTTTGTTTGGTCTGGCTCCGGCGCTGCGCATGGCCAGGCTCAACCTCAACGCCACCCTGCAGGCGCAGGGGCGCGGCGGCTCCGGCCGCACCCGCCATGTGCTGGCGGGCTTCATCCGCGGCGGTTTGCCGCTGGGCAAGATGCTGGTGATCGGCCAGGTGGCGCTTTCCATCCTGCTGCTGGTGGGCGCCGGTTTGTTCGTACGCAGCCTGCAGGCCTTGCAGCACGTGCCGGTCGGTTTTCAGCCCGACAATCTGGTGCTGGTAGGCGTCAACGCTGCTCCCGCCGGCTACAAAGGGCCGACCGGCGCGGCTTTTTTCCATCGTTTGCTGGATCGCCTGCAATCCGCCCCCGGAGTGCAGGCAGTGGCGCTCTCCGGCGACGGCTTATTCGCCCATAGCGAGGGGGGATTGCCCATTGCGGTGCAAGGCTACACCCCGCCCGGCGGCGGCCAGGGGAGCGGGGCGCGCTTTGATCAGGTCTCGGCCGACTACTTCAAAACCGTCGGCATCCCCATCCTCCTCGGCCGCGCTTTGACCGTGCAGGATGCCACCAGCGGGGTCAAGAACGCGGTCATCAATCAGACCCTGGCCAGGCAGTTTTTCCCCGGCCGCAATCCCATCGGCCAGCAGATGCGGGATCTCTACCCCGACGACGGCGGCGTGACCTACACCATCGTGGGCGTATGCGCCGACGCCAAGTACAACAGCCTGGGCGAAAAAACGCCGCCCCGCTTCTATCTGTCGTTCTTCAACGGCATCCCGGGCGACACCATCAACGGCGCCAATATGTTTGTCCGTGGTCCCGGCGGCGCTGGGGCGCTGACCACGGGCGTGCGCCAGGCGGTCGAAAGCCTCGATCCCAATGTGCACGTCGGCACCCTGCACAACATGAGCGAGATGATCGGCAACTCGCTGGCCAGCCAGCAGTTGCTGGCCAAGTTGAGCAGCTTCTTCGGCATCCTGGCGCTGCTCCTGGCCGCCATCGGCCTGTATGGCGTGATGGCCTACGGCGTCGCTCGCCGCGTGCCCGAAATCGGGGTGCGCATGGCGCTGGGAGCCTCGGGCGGCAGTGTCATGGGCATGGTGCTGCGCGAGGTCCTGATTGTCGTCGTGGTCGGTTTGGCGATCGGCATCCCGGCGAGCCTTGCCGGCGGCAAGGTGGTGGCCACCCAGATGCACCTGTTCGGCCTGACCTATTACGATCCCACCACGCTGGTCACCGCGACCGCGATCCTGCTGCTGGTCGCCTGCCTGGCGGGCCTTCTGCCCGCCCACCGCGCCAGCCGCGTGGACGCGCTGATTGCCCTGCGTCAGGA
>JBQCEU010000333.1:0-9675 GCA_051959955.1 Terriglobales bacterium
CTTCCAGGTGGATATCGGCCTCTACCTCGACTCCCTCGCCGTGGTCATGACGCTGGTGGTGAGCTTCGTCAGCTTCCTCATCCATGTCTACTCCACCGAGCACATGCGCGACAGCGAGGGCTACGAGCGCTTCTTCGCCTACATGAACCTGTTCGTGGCCTCCATGCTCACCCTCACGCTGGCCAACAACCTGCTGCTGCTGTTGCTCGGCTGGGAGGGCGTGGGGCTGTGCAGCTATCTGCTCATCGGTTTCTGGTACGGCGACGAAGCCAACGGCTTGGCCGGGCGCAAGGCGTTCATCGTCACCCGCGCCGGCGATACCGCCTTCATCCTCGGCCTCTTTCTGCTCTTCAACCAACTGGGCACGCTCGACATCCAGCCGCTGCTGCAGCGCGCCGCCGCCCACTGGCACGTGGGCGCGGCGGCCGCCGAAGTGGCGGCCTTCCTGCTGCTGGGCGGAGCGGTGGGCAAGTCGGCCCAGCTTCCGCTGCAGACCTGGCTGCCCGACGCCATGGCCGGCCCCACGCCCACCAGCGCGCTCATTCACGCCGCCACCATGGTCACCGCCGGCGTCTACCTCATCGCCCGCCTGCATGGCCTCTATGAGCTCGCCCCGGCGGCCCTCTTCGCCGTGGCGCTGGTCGGCTTCGCCACCCTGCTGCTGGCCAGCTGCAGCGCCCTCACCCAGCACGACATCAAGCGCATCCTGGCCTACTCCACCGTCAGCCAGATCGGCTACATGTTTCTCGCTCTCGGCGTCGGCGCCTGGTCAGCGGCCATCTTCCACCTGGTGACCCACGCCTTTTTCAAGGCGCTGCTCTTCCTCGCCGCCGGCGTGGTCATCCACGCCCTCGACGACGAACACGACATCTTCCGCATGGGCGGCCTGCGCCACCAACTCCCGCTGGCCTTCTGGTGCTTTGTCATCGCCGGCTGTTCCCTCGCCGGCCTGCCGCTGATCACCGCCGGCTTCTACAGCAAGGGCCTGATCATCTGGCAGGCCTACAGCAGCCCCCTCGGCGCCACCTGGCTCTGGATTGGTTCCCTGGTGGGGGCGTTCCTCACCGCGCTGTACATTTTCCGCCTCATCTTCGTCACCTTCTATGGCGCCCGGAAGCTCGCTCCGCGTCACTTCCCCGGCTCCGCCGTGCAGTGGCCGATGGTGGTGCTGGCGTTCCTGTCCGTGACCGCTGGCTTCGTCAATCTGCCGGCGGCCCTCGGCGGCGGCGAGCGCCTCGGCCGCTTCCTGGCCCCTGCCTTGCCGATGCTCGATCTGGCCCGCTCCACCGCGCTCGGTGAAATCGGCTCGGAGATCATCGCCGCCATCGTCTTCTTCGCCGGCGTCTATCTCATCTACCTCTTCCAACTGCAGCGGCCTTCGCTGACCGAAACCCTGATGGCAGGCGGCTTCACCCAGGGCCTCCAGCGCTACTGGTACAGCGACTGGGGCATGGACTGGCTCTACGATCGCGCTCTCGTCCGCCCCACTATCGCCCTCGCCCGCGCCGACAAACACGACGCCGTGGACAAAATCTTCGCCGCCATCGCCTGGCTCTGCACCGTCTCCTACCGCGCCCTCCGCCTCACCCAAACCGGCCGCGTCCGCCGCTACGCCGCCTGGGTCGCCGCCGGCGCCATCCTCGTCATGGCGGTGGCCCTATGGTGAGAAGTTGCCAATTCAGTTGCCAGTTGCCAGTTGCCAGTTGCCAGTTCGGGCTCCGGCGCATCGGCCTCGTGCCGAAACACTCTCATCCCGAAGCTCCCGCCATTAGCCAGGATAGGCTCAGTTGCCACGGCACTGCGCCAGTTTCACCTCGCCCGCGCCTTCAACTGGCAACTGACAACTGGCAACTGGCAACTTTGCCGCCCGGAGGCCGCCCATGATCCTGCTCTGGCTCCTCGTCATCCTGGGCGTGGCCGGTGTGCTGGCGGCGTGGAGCGGACGCTGGGGCAGGGATTGGCCGCGGTGGGTGGCGCTGGCCGGCATCGGCGCCGACTTTGTGCTCACCCTCCAGATTTGGCTCCGTTCCGGCGGCGGCGATCTGCAAGGGGCGCTGCAGGGTCAGTGGCTGCGGGAAGTGGACTGGACCTGGGTTCCCGCCTTCGGCATTCACTTTCATCTGGCGCTCGACGGGCTGAGCCTGCTGCTGCTCATGCTGACCTTCGCCCTGGGGCTGGTCGCGGTGCTGGCTTCCTGGCGCGACATTCAGCACGGCATCGGCTTCTTCCACCTGAATCTATGCTGGATTCTGGCGGGCATCACCGGCGTCTTCCTGGCGATGGACTTGTTCCTGTTCTATTTCGCCTGGGAACTGATGCTGGTGCCCATGTTCTTCCTCATCGCCATCTGGGGCCATGAGCGCCGTCAGTATGCGGCCGTGAAGTTCTTCCTCTTCACCCAGATCAGCGGCCTGCTGATGCTGATCGCCATCCTGGCGCTGTACTTCGCCCATTACGCCTCGACCGGCGTCCACACCTTCGAGTACACCGCCCTTCTGCACACGCCTTTGAGCGGCGGCGCGGCGCTCTGGATCCTGCTGGGCTTCTTCGCCGCCTTCGCCGTCAAGCTGCCCATGTTCCCCTTCCATACCTGGCTGCCCGACGCCCACACCGAAGCCTCGACCGCGGGCAGCGTGGTGCTGGCCGGCCTGCTGCTCAAAACCGGTGCCTACGGACTGCTGCGTTTCGTGCTGCCGCTGTTTCCGTCGGCCGCGCGGGCCTTTGCGCCCTGGGCGATGGTGCTGGCGGCCATCGGCATCATCTACGGCGGCTTGCTCGCCTACGCCCAGACCGACATGAAGCGTTTGGTGGCCTACACCAGCGTCAGCCACATGGGCTTCGTGCTGCTTGGCATCTTCGCGGCGGCATCGGCGCCGGGTACCCCGGCGGCTCACTGGGCGCTGGAGGGCGTGGTGCTCGAGAGTCTCTGCCCCGGCTTCTCCACCGGCGCCTTGTTCGTGCTGGCAGGCGTGCTGCAGGAGCGCATGCACACCCGCGAGATGGGGCAAATGAACGGCTTGTGGGCGGTGATGCCGCGGCTGTCGGGCGCGGGCCTGTTCTTCGCCATGGCCGCCGTGGGGCTGCCGGGGCTGGGAAACTTCGTGGCCGAGTTCCTGATTCTGGTGGGCACATGGCCGGTGAGCGTGGGGCTGACCATCGCCGGCGCCCTCGGCATCCTGGTCTCCACCTTCTACGGCGTCGAGCTGGTGCAGCGCGCCTTCCACGGCCCCAACCGCCACGGCTGGCAATTGCCCGACATGCTCAAGCGCGAGGCGCTGGTGCTGGTGCCCATGATGGCGCTGCTCCTCTGGCTCGGCCTCTATCCTCAGCCGGTGCTGAATACCGCCGCCGCTTCGCTGGCGCGCATCGAGCAGTTGACCTCGGGCGGCGCCACCATGATCGAGGTGCGGCGGTGAACTTCTCACCCGCCCAATGGACGGCGCTGGCGCCTCTGGTCATCCTGGCCCTGACCGCCGTGGTGGCCATGGTGGGGATCGCGGTGCGCCGCAGCCACAAGGCCACGCTGATCATCACCTTGGCCGGCCTGGCGGCATCCATCCAGCGGCTGTGGCCGGCCGCCGGCGTGGCCTCCACCGATGTCACGCCGCTGTTGCGGCTCGACGGCTTTGCGCTGCTGTTCATCGGCCTGATCGCCGGCGCGGCCTTCGTCGTGGCGCTGCTCGCCTACGATTACCTCGAAACCCTGCCCACGCGGCGCGAAGAGTTCTACGTCCTTCTCCTCATCGCCACCCTCGGCGCGTCCGCGCTGGCCGCCAGCAACCACTTCGTCTCGTTTTTCCTCGGCCTGGAGTTGTTGAGCGTCAGCCTTTACGGCTTGAACGCCTATCCGCATGGCCGCCCGCTGCCGCTCGAAGCGGGCATCAAGTACCTGGTGCTGGCCTCATCCTCGGCGGCTTTCCTGTTGTTCGGCATGGCGCTGCTGTATGCCGCCACCGGAACCATGAACTTCAGCCAGTTGGAAACGACCCTGGCCGGCGCCCCCGTCACGCTGGTGCTGCCGGGAGCGGTGCTGGTGCTGGTGGGCATCGGCTTCAAGCTGGGCCTGGTCCCCTTCCATCTCTGGACACCGGATGTCTACCAGGGCGCGCCCGCGCCGGTCACCGCCTTCACCGCCACCGCCTCCAAGGCGGGCGTGTTCGCGGTGCTGCTGCGCTTCCTCTACCGCATGGGCCAGCCGCCGCCGGAACGCCTGATGCTGGTGCTCACCATCCTGGCCATAGCCTCGATGGTGGTGGGCAACCTGCTGGCTCTGCGGCAGAACAACGTCAAGCGCCTGCTGGCCTACTCCTCGATCGCGCACATGGGCTACATCCTGGTCGCGCTGGAGGCGGCCGGCGCCTCCCGCTCCATGGCCGCGGCGGCGGTGGGCTTCTACTTCCTCGCCTACTTCATCACCACCCTCGGCGCCTTCGGCATTATTTCGGCCTTGACCACCCCCGAACGGGAACCGGACGGCATTGAGGACTACCGCGGCCTGTTCTGGCGCCGTCCCTGGCTGACGCTGGTCTTCACCGCCATGCTGCTGTCGCTCGCCGGCATTCCGCTCACCGCCGGGTTCCTGGCCAAGTTCTACATCATCGCCGCCGGCGACGCCGCCACCCTCTGGCTGCTGCTCATCGTGCTGATTGTTACCAGCGTGGTCGGACTGTTCTACTATCTGCGCGTCGTGGTGGCGCTGTTCGCCGCGCCCGCCGAAGCGCCCGCGGAAGATGGCCCGCTGGCCTGGCGGCTGCCGATCCTCGGCGCCTGGGTGCTGGGCGTGCTCCTCGTCGCCCTGGTATGGGTCGGCGTCTACCCCCAGCCCTTTCTGCGCCTCATCCTCGGCCTCCCCCTCCACTGACGATTGCGCCCGCCCCCAGCTTTTTCCAACAGCCAACAGCCAAGAGCCAACAGCTAAAGGGGCCGCAGCCGCGCCGTGAAGTGCCGCAGGAACGGCGCCTCGTACTCGATCACCAGGCCGCGAATCTTATCGCGCCGGGCAAAGACGGCCAGGATGACCTCCAGCAGGTAATCCATATGGCTCTGCGTGTACGTCCGCCGCGGAATCGCCAGCCGCACCAGGTCAAGCTGCGCGGCGTCACCGAACATCAGCGTGCCGATCTCGACGCTGCGCACGCCGCCTTCGAGATACAGCTCGTTGGCCAGCGCCACCCCCGGCAGTTGCTCCGGCGTCAGATGCGGCAGGAAGGCGCGGGCGTCGAGATAGATGGCGTGCCCGCCCGCCGGCCGCACCGTGGGCACGCCCGCCTGCGCCAGCCGGTCGCCCACGTAGGCGATGGAGGCGATGCGGTAGCGCAGGTAGCCCTCGTCGAGCGCCTCCTCCAGCCCGACGGCGATGGCTTCCAGGTCGCGGCCCGCCAAACCGCCGTAGGTGGGGTAGCCTTCGGTCAGGATGAGAAGGTTCTTCTCCTGCTGCGCCAGCGCGTCGTCGTTGGTGCAGAGAAAGCCGCCGATGTTGGCCAGGCCGTCTTTCTTCGCCGACATGGTGCAGCCATTGCCCAGTTGGAACATGGCGCGCGCGATCTCGCGCGGCGTGCGCTCCGCCTGCCCCGGCTCACGCTGCTTGATGAACCACGCGTTTTCGGCGAAGCGGCAGGCGTCGAAATAGAGCGGCACTCCATGCCGCCGGCAAACCGCGCTCACCTGGCGGGCATTCTCCAGCGACACCGGTTGCCCGCCGCCGCTGTTGTTGGTGACGGTGAGCATCACCAGCGGCACCTTGCCCGCCTCGCGCTCCAGCACCGCCTCCAACCGGGCGACATCCATGTTGCCCTTGAACGGCGCCTCCAGCCCCGGCTGCTTCGCCTCGGGCACCGGCAGATCCAGCGCCTGGGCCCCGGCAAATTCCAGGTTGGCGCGCGTGGTGTCGAAGTGCGTGTTGTTCGGCACCACCGAGCCGGGCTTGCACATCACCGAGAACAGGATGCGCTCCGCCGCCCGCCCCTGGTGGGTGGGGATGACGTGCTTGTAACCGAAAATGCCCTGCACCGCCGCCTTGAAGCGGCCGAAGCTGGGGCTGCCGGCGTAGCTCTCGTCGCCGCGCATGATCGCCGCCCACTGCGCCGTGGACATGGCGCCGGTTCCGGAATCGGTCAGCAGATCGAGCAGCACCTGCTCGGACGGCAGCAGAAAAAGGTTGTAATGCGCCGCGCGCAGATAGGCGGCCCGTTCCTCCGGCGCCGTCCAGCGGATCGGCTCCACGCTCTTGATACGAAATGGCTCAATAATGGTGCGAAACGCCATGGTGCCAGTCTACGCCCGCGGAATCAGATATTTTCCTCGGCGATCGCCTTGCGGATGGCATCCATGTCGAAATCGGAGGCTGCCATGCTGAAGTTTTCCGTGCTCGCCGCCGCGCTGCCGCTGGCCTGTGCCTTGGGCCTGACCCAATCCGCCTCGGCGCCCGTTATCCCCATGAACGTCAAAACCGGACTTTGGGAGAACCACTCCACCCTCACCGTATCCGGCGGCTTGGGTCTGCCCCCGGAAGCGGTCGCCAAAATGACCCCCGAGCAGCGCGCCCGCTACACCGCCGCTCTGGGGGCAGGTGAGCGCACCCATGACAATGTCGAAAAGGGCTGCCTCACCCAAGAGGACCTCACCCAGGACCCCACCA
The DNA here is from genome assembly GCA_051959955.1 of Terriglobales bacterium. Classification (GTDB taxonomy): domain Bacteria; phylum Acidobacteriota; class Terriglobia; order Terriglobales; family SCQP01; genus SCQP01. Next base: position 6,638 of record JBQCEU010000333.1, read on the forward strand.
AAATGCTCAACCCTGGCGGCGGCGAGGGTGTCACCTGCCACGGCGACGTGATCACTTCCACCGCCACCGACCTCGAGGTCCATTCCGTCTGCACCGGCAACGCACAGTCCGACATGCGCATTAAAGTTCATGCCGTGGACCAGGAGCACGTCACCGGCGAAGGCGCCGGCACCGCCACCATGGGCGGCCACACCATGAAAACCTCCTACAAGTTCGACAGCCATTGGCTCGGCGCCACCTGCCCCGCCAACCCCGGCACCGGTCTCCACTAACCCCAACGGCGACCCAAGCCTCAACCGCGCCCCGCCGCCCGCGCCTTCAACTGGCAACTGGCAATCGGCAACAGTGCCCGCGTTCAGGCCTTGGAATCAAAGTGCAGCAGCCGCTGGAGCACGTAATCCCCGCTGATCGGTTCCCCGCTCAGCGCCATGGCCAGGATCTCGCCGCCCAGCACCTGGGGGGCGATCACCACGTCCGGCTGCACCAGCTTCAGCCGGTCCATGTACTTGGCGTCGTTCACCGCCACCACCGTCTGCGCCTTACCTTTCAGCTCCTTCACCGCCAGCGCAATGAAGGCATTTTCGCTGTCATCGGAGCGCATCGCCAGCACCGCCTTGGCTTCGCCGGCGTTGGCCTTGCGCAGCACATCCAAATTGTTGGCGTCACCGATGATCACGTCCTCGGGATCGAAGTCTCCCGGCTCGGGAGCGTGCGGGGCGATGAGCAGCACCGATTGCCCGCGGCGCTTCAGCTCGCGGTAGGTGTTCTGGGCCAGCGGCGTCAGGCCGACGACGATGAAGTGCGCAGTGCGGCGCATGCGGCTCTCCTTGCGGTTGACGATGCGGTTGAGGCTGCCGCTCACCAGCGGGCCGACAATGGCGCTGATCGAGGTGGCGAAGACGGCGATGCCAAGAAAAATAATTGAAACCGTGAACAACCGCGCATGGGGGGTGTGGGGCGTGATGTCGCCGTAGCCCACCGTGCCCATGGTGACCACCGCATAGTAGAACGCGGTCACCGCGTCGCGGATGGGCGGGGTGAACTCGGCTCCGAGATAGAGCGCTCCGAAGACGGCGTAGATGAGCAGCAAAATGCTGCTGGTGATGGCAAACAGCGTGCCCGCGGCGACGCTGCTGCGGTTGAAGGCGCGCCGCGCCAGCACCAGCGCGACAAACAGCAGCAGAACGTAGTTGGCCACCAGCGGCGCCGGCGTATGCGGCAGCAGCCGCACCGCCAGCAGCGTGGCCACCGCCAGCAGCAGCGCGATGGACCAGGCAAAGCGCGAGCGCAGCGCCAGCCCAATGGACATGAGCAGCAGCGCCACCCCGATCAGCAGAAAGGGCACGCCCGCCGGCGCCACGTGGGCGAGCGGATCTCTCCACTGCACGCCGATGTGGCGGCCGTAGGCCAGCGCCATCACCAGCAGTCCGGCGAAGGCCAGCGCCAGCGCCAGCGGCAGGTGGGGAAACCAGTGCTTCAGCCCGCGCCTCCAGCCACCGCTCTTGAGCCAGTTCTTCATGCCCGTGAGCAGAATAGCCTGTTGCCGTGACCGAAGTCACGGCGGCGCTGCCGCTCTGCCGCCGACAATCAGCCCTGGAGGATCTTGCTCTATGGCCACCGCTGTCCAGCCCATCCAGAAACAGAACATCTTCGAGCGCCCCGGCGTCCACGCCGTGCGCCTCTCCATCCAGCGTGGCCACGCCGTGCCCACCCACTCCAGCAACGTGGATGTGACCGCGGTGACCGTCAAGGGCGCCGGAACCTTCACGGTCGAGGGCACGCCCACCCACCTCGAACCGGGTGTGGTGGTGGAGATGCGGCCCAACACCGCCCACTCGGTGGCCGCCGATGCCGGCCAGGATCTGGAGCTGGTGGTCCTGCATTACCGCTTGTCGGCCGATGGCCCCGCGACGGTGCATTGCGGGGCATAATTGAACCATGGCCTACGTCATCGCAGAACCCTGCATCAATGTAAAGGACACCGCCTGTGTGGACGCGTGCCCGGTGGACTGCATCCACCCCCGCAAGGATGAGGGCGACTTCGCCGGCGAAACCCAGCTCTACATTGATCCCCAGGAGTGCATTGACTGCGGCGCCTGTGTCCCCGTCTGCCCGGTCTCGGCCATCTTCGCCCGCGAGGATTTGCCCCAGAAGTGGGACTCCTTCGCCGAGCTCAACGCCAAGCACTTCGGCCGCTGAAAGCTGTCAGTAAAGCCCGGCATCCAGCGTGGCGATGAAGTCTATCCCCGGCACGCGGTGCCGGGTCAAGCGCCGGTCGTTGGTCAGAAAGAGATTCACTCCGGCCGCGCCGGCCACTGCCCGGTGAAACGCATCCAGGGATCCGGTCGCGGTGGTGGCGCGAATATGACCGTAGATCGCCGCCGCCTCGTGCGATACCGGCAACACCTCAATCGCCGGCGATCGGAACAGCCTCTGCAAATCCCGCAGCGTCGTCTCGTCATTCCGCCGCTGGGGCGCAACCAGGAGCTCGCCCAGGCTCAGGACGCTGGCACAAAGCTGATCCCCACGCTGCATCATCCGCTCGCGAATCTCCAGCACGCGCGATGAACAGCATCGTGTCCCAGTAGACACGCGTCACGGGCGGCGCCGGCGCTCGAACGACGCCTTCTCGCGCCGATGAAACGCCTCCCCGCCACCCTCGGCGGCGTAGGCGTCGCGCAGCCTCCCATAGAGTGACCGCATCAGATCCTCGCTCCCGCCGCCGCCGCCATCCTGAATCTGATAAGTAAGTTGCAGCGTGGTGCTCTGACCGGACGGCGGGCCCTGACGCGCCACCACTTCCAGTCCCTGGGCGCGGAGAAAACGCTGCGACTGCATCGCCGAGCAGACCTGCGGCACGCGCGTCCACAGGCCGAGTGCCCGAACGACATCACCCGCCCGCACCCGCACCGTGCTCTGCCGCTTCCGGCGTGCCGGCGCAATGTAGCGATGCAGAATATGCTCCTGCACCCGCCGCGAAGCCCCGACGCTGCTGCTGCCGGCATTCATAGGCTTAGCCTAGCTTGCTTTTTTCAGGC
>JBQCEU010000334.1:0-7370 GCA_051959955.1 Terriglobales bacterium
TCTCGACCCTCCCCTCCGCCGGCGTGGGCGCCTTACTGGCGCTGATCTAGTTCCACAGCGACCTCAACTTCATGGCCCTGATCGGCATCATTCTGCTGATCGGCATCGTCAAGAAGAACGCCATCATGATGATTGACTTCGCGCTCCACTGCGAGCGCGTCGAAGGCCTGGCCCCGCGCGAAGCCATCCACCGCGCCGCCGTGCTCCGCTTCCGTCCCATCATGATGACCACCCTCGCCGCCATGCTCGGCGCTCTCCCCCTCGCCCTCGGCGGCGGCACCGGCGCCGAACTGCGCCAGCCCCTCGGCATCACCATCGTCGGCGGCCTCCTCCTCAGCCAGGCCCTCACCCTCTTCACCACCCCTGTCGTCTACCTCTACATGGACCGCCTCCAGGCCGCCTTCCGCCGCCTCTTCCACCGCGCCCCCCACGCCCTCCGCCCCGCCCCCGCCGCCCAGGAAACCTCAAACCAGCCCGGGTGGTTGCCGACGAGCAGAGCAGCGCGAGAACAGCAAAATTCGGAACGGCGGTTCAGCAAGCTGCGCGAGGCCGCAGCCGGAACCAGACCATCTCGCGAAGCCACGCCACTTCTTCTGGAGATGCTGCGCCACGGCGCGGCCGCCGTGGCGCAGCGTCACTAAAAGCCCAGGAGAGCGGGCGGCGGAGCAGAGCGAAGCCGGGCGCCCGCAATTAATTAATCAAGCCGCCCGCGCTCAGCCCCGTCCCATCCGGGCCGCTCGTGTATCGCCTCGCAGCGAACGCACGTACGCTTCGGTGGGAGGCAGATCCTTCCTGCCCGCCCAAATGCCGACGAAAGCTTGCATGGCGGCCTTGCGGCGCGCTCCCGTGTCGCCGAACTTCTCCCGCACCGCCTGCCGTACCAGCTCCGACACCGTCGTTCGCTGCTGCCGGGCGCGGGCCGAAAGGACCTTCCACATGCGTTCTTCCAGGTAAAGCTGGATGCGCCTCACGGTGTAAGTCATACACCGCCAGGCGCTGCCTACCTGCCGATCACCAAAATCGTGAACGACCCCGGCACCGCCTGCCGCCGGAACCGCCCGCGCCCCGGCGCGGGCGCCGCGCCCGCCGGCTCCGGCGGCGGCGGCTCGAACTTCTGCGACATAGTGAGGATGTGGTTGGTCTTGCTGTCCAGCGTGATGGTCCGCGCCCCGTCCATGGTCGTCAGGTCCTGCTCCACCGCGAACTTGGTCGGGCTTTCTTCCTTGACGATGGTCAGCGTCCCGTTGCCGCCGGTGCTGAAGGCTTCCCGGGTGGCCGGGTTGAACACCGCCCCGTCGGAGCCGCCGGCCAGCGGCAGCTTGGCCAGAATCTTGCCGTCGGTGGCGCTGAGGATCACCATCGTCGGCTGCGGCGCCCGGCAGGCGGCAAACAGCACCTGGTTCTTAACATCCAGCGCCAGCCCGTTGCAGCCGCCGTTGCCGTCGAAGGAGTAGTGCTTGGTGGTCTTCATCGCCTTCACGTCCACCACCGCCACGCCGCCTTCCTTGTCCTGCATCACGTCGTACAGCGTGCCGTGGCCGTCGGCCACGCCCTCCTCCGGCGTCCCGCCCAGATCAATCGTGCCCACCAGATTCCCCGTCTTCCCGTCAATCACGGTGGCGTTGTGGGTGGGGTGGCTGAAGACATACACCCGGTCGTTGTAGCCGTCGCACAGAATGCCGTCCGCCCGCGCTGCCCCCACGTCAATCTTCTTCATCACCTTGTCCGTGCGCGTGTCGAACATGGTGACCTGCGGATGGCTGCTCGCGAACCCGTGCCCGGTCGCCGGACACACCGCCACCCCCTGCCCGCCGGTGTCGGGGATCGCGCCCAGCGGCGCCAGCGTGTCCAGATTGAAAATCGTGATGCGGTTGCCGGGGTTGGGCGCGGTGCGTGTCTCACTGCGCGGAATATACAGCCGCCGTCCCGCCGAGTCGGCATAGATGTAATCCCATCCGCCCTCGCCCCCCACCTGCGCGGTCTTCAGAACCTTGTAAGGACGCGCCGGCGTTTGCGCCGCCAGCATGGCCGTGGTCACACCAATCACGACGAGACACGAACGAATCATTTGGGCTCCCCTCGCCCGCCAGTATACGCGATCCCTGCCGCCATGACTCGCCCGTCATCCCGGGCTGTCCGCCCGCGCCGCGAAGCCCCCGGGCCCGGCGCGGTGGGCTCCGCCCACCGCGCTAGGGGGTGGTGAACTTGAACAATCCGTAGCCGCTCACGTTGTAGCCGGCGAGCGCGTAGACGGGGTTGTAGTAGTTGACCTGCAGGGTGTACCCGGTGGCGCCCGCCAGCGGCGCCTGCGGGGTCAGCGTCAGCGTGCGGCCGTCGCTCGAGAGTGCCAGCGTGGCCGGAACCACGGCGCTGGTGTTGGTGTTCACCAGTTGCACCGCGCCGTTGGTCCACAGATAGGGCGCCAGCACCGGGTTGGAGAAGGTCACGGTAAGGACCGTGCCCACGTCCACGCCGCTCAGCGTGCTGTTGGTGCTGAGCTGCGTCGCCACCCCGCCCACAGTCACGCTCGCCGTCTGGAAATTGGTCGCGTTGCTGAGGTCGGGGTTGGGCCCGGTGGTGAACTGGTAGCTGAACGGCGTCGCCATGGCGTCGCCGCCCAGGTCCTGGAAGCCGCTGAGCGTCACCGTATAGACGGTGTTCGGTGCGAGCAGCGCCGCCGGGGTGAGACGCACCACCCGGCCGCCGTTCACCAGGCTGGTCTGCTGCGCCACCGGGTTGCCGTTGGCGCTCAGCGTTGCCTGTCCGATGCCGTTGCCGGCCAGCACCTTGTTGAACAGGATCTCGATCAGCGCGTTGGTCGGCACGTTGACTTCATTGGCCACCGGTGCGGTCACCACCGCCTGCGGCAGCGAGGGGTCGGGCGTGGCCGCCGTGTAGACGGTCGCCGTGCAGTAGCTGCCGCCGCCGTTGCCCGCCAGGTCATAGGCGGTCACGCAGCCGATGAACTGGCTGCCGGCCGCCAGCCCGCCGGTGGGAATCAGGGTCACCGTGGTGCCGTCGGGGCTGAGCTGCAGCGAGATCGGCATCCACTGCCCGGCGGTATAGTTGCGCAGCGAGCCGCTCCAGCGCGTGCTGTCAATCGGCTCGTTGAACCGGAATACGAACACCGCGCCTGCCGGAACGTTCTGGTTGGCGTCCGAGGTCGGGCTGCTGTACACCAACTGCGGGCTGGCGTAGTCGCTGCCGTAGCCGGTGGTGAAGGTTGCGCTCGCGGGCGCCAGGCCGTTGGCCTCGTAATCGGTGATGCCGCTGGTCAGCGTCAGCGTCACCGGCCCGCCATCGGGCAGCGGCGCCTGCGGCTGCACGACCGCGACCGTGGCGTTGTTCTGGCTCCCCAGGCTCAGGCTGTAAGCCAGCGGCGTGCCGTTGTTGCTGAGCTGCAGCGTGTCGGGATTGAGGCTGTTGGTGTCAATGGCCTTGTTAAAGGTCACCCGCAGGCTGGTGTTGTCCCCCACCCCCGTGGTGCCATCCTGGGGAACGATGGAAACCACCGCCGGCAGCGACGTGTCGGCGCCGGCGCCGGTCCACATCCCCCAGCCGCCGCCGCTGAAGCTCATGCCCGTGGTGTCCTGGAGGCCGGAGGTGAGGTAGATGACGTAGTAGGAGTTGGCCGCGAGCGGCGCCCCAGGCTGCAGCCGCAGGACATTGGGCTCGGGTTGCGACAACGTGGCCGCCACTGGGGTTCCGTTCTGCGTCAGATAGAAGGTGCCGCTCGACACCGTGGCCGGGTTGATCGGCTTGTTGAAAACCACCACCACGGCGGTGTTGGTCGGGTTGCCGCTGCTGTTCTGGGGAATGCTCACCAGGGTCAGCGCCGCCCCGCTAAGATCCGGCTGCGTCCGGAAACTGGCCGAGTAGCTGTTGAAGGGGTTGCCGTAAATGTCGGTGAGGCCGCCGCTGATGAAAATCTGCACCAGCGCGCCTGCATCGAACGGCGTCGTGGGCGTGTAGACGATCGCCTGTCCGCTGCCCGCCAGCGCCGCCGTGCCGTCCCATGCCGAGCCGTTCTCGGTCACCAGCACATGGCCCGTCAACGAGGCCGCGCTGATCGCGGCGCTGGCGTAGAGCGTGATCACGCTGTCGAGCGGCACGCCGCTGGCGCCGTTCCCCGGCCGCATCTCGTTGAACGACGGCGTGCCGGTATGGGGATACGCGATGGTGGTGAAGCTCGAACGGAACGGCGCCGCCATGGCATTCCCCGCCAAATCGGTCACCCCCGTGCCCGCGGCCACGGTGATGGTCGAGCCGTATGGCAGCGCGACCGAGAGGGTGACGGTGCGGTTGTCGCTGGAGCGGTTCACGCTTGCGTTCAGATTGGTGTAGCCGCTATAAAGGGCAAAGTTGCTGCCGTTGATCGCCGCGGGGTTGAGGGACTCGTTGAATTGCAGCGTCACCACCGCGTTCGGACCCACCCCGCTGGCGCCGTCGCCGGGCGTCACCGCGATCACCTGCGGCACGGAGGGCGCCGGGGCGCCGGTCGTAAAGGAGGCCTGCAGACCGCTGATGCTGGTTCCGGTCAGGTCCAGCAGGTTGGCGTAGTAGCTCACCCCCACCCAAATCTGGCTGTTGCCCGGCAGCGGCGCCAGCGGTGTGAGCGTCGCCGACAGACCGTCACTCGCCAGCGTGATCTGCGTCGCCGTCACGATCCAGGTGTTGCCCACCTTGGCCTCCACCGCCAGCGTGTCGCCGCTCACGCTGAGCGGGTCCACCGGCCGGCTGAAGGTCAGGTGCAGGGAGCTGTTCACATCCACCCCGGTGGCGTTGGGCGCCGGCGAGGTCAGGGCGGCGGTGCCGCTGCCGCTGAGCACCGTGCCGGCGGTGGTGAAGCTCGCCTCGTACGGCGGCAGCGCGTTGCCGCTCTCGTCGGCCACGCCGCCCGCCGTCACCGTATACGTCGTATTCGGCGCCAGCCCGGCGCTGGGCGTGAACTGCAGTAGCGTGCCGCCGCCGTTCAGGCTCACCGTGCCCGCCACCGCCGGCGACAGGCCCAGCGAGCTGCTGCTCACCGTGGTCGGATCCAGCGGCTGGCTGAGCTGCAGCACCACCACCGCGTTGAGCGGCACGCCGGTGGCCCCGTCGGGCGGCGTCGCCGAGGTCACGCTCGGCGGCGTTGTGTCGCCGCCGGCGTTGGTGCTGAAGTTGTAGCTGAAATAGCTGCTGTTGCCCGCCGCGTCATAGACCGTACCCGTGCCCCAGTTGTAGTTCGAGCTCGGCTGCAGCGCGTCGAAGCTCAGCGTCATCACCGTGCGGTCGGCGGAGTAGTGCGCCTGCACGTGGGTGGCGCTGGCCGCCCCCGCGCTCTGGTCGTGCACGTACCAGCCGTTGTTGCGGATCGGATCCACCGGCTCGTTGAACACCACCCGCAGCACCGGTTGCGTGCCCGTGGTGCTGCCGTTGATCGGCGTCGCGCTGATCACCTGCGGCGATACCAGGTCAAAGCCCCCGCCCGTGGTGAAGCTCACCTCCACCGGCGCGGTCATCGCCGTGCCGCTGGCGTCGGTCACGCCGGCGATGTGCAGCACGTACGGGGTGTTGGGCTGCAGCACCGCCGTGGGCACGATCTGCACCAGGCTGTCGGCGTTGCCGAAGGCGGTCGTGAACGCCACCGGCGTCGTGCCGCTCTGCAGCAGTTGGATGTTCGCCGTGCTGGCGCGCGTCACCGGCCGGTCGAAGGCGATCTCCGGCATCAGGTTCACCGGCTGGTTGCTGAACCCGGCCGCCGGCGTCGTCATCACCACCTGCGGCCCGCCCGCCGGCGCGGTCAGCGCCGTGGTGAAGGTGTAGTAGAACGTCCAGCAGGCGCTGTTGCCGTTCAGGTCGGTCAGCGAGCAGCCGCGGAACGAGTATGGCCGTCCCAGCGCCAGCGGCGCGCTCGGGGTGAACATCACCTGGGTGCCGTCGGACGAGGTGGCCAGCGTGCCCGCCACCCGCGCGCTGAGGAAGTTGTCGTACAGATAGACGTTGTTGCCGTTGACGCTGCGCGCGTCCAGCGGCCGGTCGAAACTCACCGTGAAGCCGGCGGTCACCGGCACGTTGGCGTCGCCGTCGGCGACCGTGGAGGCCACCACCTGCGGCGTGCTGTACACCGGCGCCGCCCCCGTCTGGAAGGTGGCGGTGAAGTCGGCCGCGCCCTGGCCGGCGTAGTCGGTCACCCCGCTGGTGACATGCACCGTCACTGGCGCGGAAGCCGGCAGCGGCGCTTGTGGCGTCAGTGTCAGCGTCGAGCCCGGGCTGTCCAGGCTGAAGCTGTAGGGAATCGCTGTCCCGTTGCTCGTCAACTGCAGCGTGTCCGGAGTGACCGTCAGGTACTCGGGCGCCTTGCTGAACGTCACCCGGATCGCCGCGTTCACCCCGATGCCGCTCGCCCCGTCGGTGGGCGCGATGGCCGTCACGTCGAGCGGGCTGCTGTCGGCGCCCGCGGCGGTCGAGTAGCAGCGCTCCGTGCCCGCATAGGCGATGCTCGCCGGGTTGGTGATTCCCGTGGTCAGGAACAGGCAGTAGGTCGTGCTCGGCGCCAGCGGAGCCGAGGGCGCCAGCCGCACCACGGTGTTGCCCGCCAGCAGAGAGAGCGTGGCCGCCTGAATCGCCCCGCCGCCGCCCTGGCGCAGGTAAACGCTCGCCCCGGTCACCGAAGCCGGCGCCAGCGGCTGATCGAACTGCACATCCAGCACGCCGTTGCTGGGCAGGTAGCGGTCCGGCGACAACGACACCAGGCTCGGCGCCGCGCCGCTGTGGTCGGCGGCGATCGAGAAACTGGTCTGGTACGCCGCCAGCGGGTTCCCGCTGGGATCGGTCGCGGCGCTCGTGAACCAGATCTGCACCACCGCCCCCGCCTGGAACGGCGCCGCCGGCGTGAACGTCACCACCTGGCCGCTGGCGCTCACCGCCACCGAGCCGCTCACCAGCGCGCCGTTCTGCGATACCAGCAGGGCGTTGGCCACCGTGCTGGGATCAATCGGCTGGCTCAGGAAGAAGGTCGGCGTCACCGTCGCCGCCACCCCGCTCGCGCCCGCACCCGGCCGGAACGCGGTCACCGACGGTTGCGAGGTGTCGGGGCGGTTCATCACCGTGAAGCTGCTCGAGAACTCCGTCCCCATCGGATTGCCCGCCAGATCGGTCACCGCCGGGTTCACCACCACCGTGATGGTGTGGCCGTAGGGCAGGTACATCCCGTTGAAGGTCACCGCAGTCGCGTCGGCCGAGAGCGAAATGCCGGTCGCCAGCAGCGTGCTGCCGTCGTACAGCGCCACGTTCTTGCCGTTGGTCAATAGCGGCGGCGTCATCGGCTCGGAGAAAGTCACCGTGATCGGATTGTTGGGCCCGATCCCGTTGGCGTTGTTGGCCGGCAT